>NZ_JBHJRX010000079.1:0-29300 GCF_042268605.1 Streptomyces sp. NPDC056296
GTTCGTCACCGCCACCAGCGGTACGGCGACCACCGCGCCGCCGATGCCGGCCACCATGCCGCCCGTGGCCACCGCCAGCACCACCGCCAGCGGATGGACCCGCACCGCGCGCCCCAGGATGAACGGCTGCAGGATGTGCCCCTCGATCTGCTGTACCACCAGCACCACGACGAGGGTCATGACCGCCGCGAACATGCCCTGCGTGACCAGCGCCACGACGACCGCGAGCGCCCCAGACATCACCGCGCCGACGAGCGGGATGAAGGCGAACAGGAAGATGAACACGGCCAGCGGCACGGCCATCGGCACGTCCAGGAAGTAGATGCCGAGGCCGATGAAGATGGCGTCGATCAGCGCCACGATCACCGTGCCCCGCACATACGCCGTCAGCGTCCGCCACGCGCGCGGGCCGGCACCGGCCACGCCCGGCCGGGCCGCCGCCGGCACCAGCTTCAGCGTCCACTGCCAGATGCGCTTGCCGTCGTAGAGCAGGAAGAGCGTCGAGAAGGCGGCCAGCAGGATGCCCGTGAGCGCCTCGACGACGACCGTGACGCCCTCGAGACCGGCGGACGTTATCTGGTCGGTGTTGGCGCCGACCGCCTCGCGCAGATTCTTGGCGATCTCGTTGATCTGCTTGTCGGTGACGTGGAAGGGGCTGTTCAACAGCCAGTTGCGCAGCTCGTCGATGCCGTCCTGGACCTGGTCGGAGAGGTTGTCGATGTTCTCCATGACCTGCCAGGTGACGAACCAGCCGATCAGCCCCATCACCACGAACCCGAGGATCGCGGTCAGGGCGGTGGCCGGCCCCCGCGGCACCCCGTGCCGGCGCAGCCACGCCACGGCCGGCTGGAGCAGCGCCGTGATCAACAGGGCGGCCACGAACGCCAGCACCACCAGCTGTACGGCGCTGATGACCCGCATCAGCACCCACACGGTGCCCGCGAGGACCAGCAGCCGCCACCCCGCCTCCGCGGCGACGCGCACACCCCAGGGCACGGCCTGTGCCGGGTCGGGACGGGTCTGGACCGCGAGCAGCTGATGCGTGGGGGTGTGCTCCTGAGGCGTGTCTTCCGGTGACGGCGGCGGTGTGTGGTCGGCGGCCCGCGCGGGGGCGTCCTCGGAGCCCTCCCGCTCGGCCGCTTCGCGGCGCTGCTCCAACCGCCTGCTCATCCGCGTCAGTCCGGCGCCGAGCCGACCGAGCCACCCTGGCACTCGAGACATGATCCGTCCTCTTCCCCCGTCTTCCCCCACCACTCCCCCCGGAGTCGTTTCGGTCCGACCGTACATGGCGGGAACGCGAAAGCCCCTCACCGTAGGACGGTGAGGGGCTGCGCGAGGTTGAGCGGTCGGGCCGGACGGCGCCGGGCGGGCTCAGTACCAGTGGTTGGCCTGCCAGAAGGTCCAGGCGTCGCACGGGCTGCCGTAGCGGTTGTCCATGTAGTTGAGGCCCCACTTGATCTGCGTGGCCGGGTTGGTCCGCCAGTCGGCGCCCGCGGAGGAGTACTTGCCCGCCGGCAGCGCCTGGAAGAGGCCGTAGGCGCCCGAGGAGGGGTTGACCGCCTGGTAGTTCCAGCTGGACTCGTGGTCCACGATGTTGCTGAAGCACTGCCACTGGCCGCTGGGCACCATCTGACGGGCCATCGCCTGGATCTGGCTGATGCTGTAGGAGCTCTGGACGGCGAAGCTGGTGGACTCGCGCTTGGCGTCGCGGCTGGCCGCTTCCTGCTCCGCCTCGCGCTTCTTGGCCTCCTCGGCCGCCTTGGCTTCCTTCTTGGCCTGCTCCTGCTTGGCCACGGCGGTCTCGGCGGCTGCCTTGCGGGCCGCCTCCTCGGCGTCCTTCTTGGCGCTCGCGTCCGCGGCGATGGCCTGTACGTCGGCCTGCTGCGTCAGGGACGCGGTCTGCACCTGCGCCTGCTCGCCCATGGGGATGTCCGCGAGCAGCGTCGTACCGGCTGCTGTCGCCTCCGCGTCGTTGTTCTGCGCGGTGCTGCCCGAGGCAACGCCGACGACGCTTCCGACTGCGGTGACCGCCGTGGCCGAGGCCACTGCGAATCCCCGGACCGAGATCCGGCTCACACGGTTTCCTTCCAGCATCGCCCGCTTCGGTGACCCTCGCGGACGCAATCGTGCCCCTGGCGCTGGCCTCCCCAACTACGGGTCACGGGAGGCACGGGCCCGGTGGACAACTCCCCTGCGGGGAGCGCCGCGTGGTGCTCGGGCGGCATACGACGCTGCTATGGAGTTGAGCTGGTGCGTCTGTGGTGCCGTACCGCTGGGGGTACAGGTGTGTCGTATGCGGGGCCTGACAGGAGTGAGACTCTGCCGTAACCCGGCGGGGTGAGGCAATTCTGTGTTGCGTGTGAAAGCTCACATCTCGTTTGCGTCAGGGGATTCCCGGAAACCCCCACACGCGAAGGCGCCGCCCGGCTAGGCTCTTCGCCTTCCGGACGGCGCCAACCGTCGGGTAACCGGCCCGTGTCGGGTCGGAGTCCTCAGAACTCTCAGATGTGCCCGTCCTCCAGCATTTCGGTCACAAGTGCCGCGATCTGGGACCTCTCGGAGCGCGTCAGGGTGACGTGCGCGAAGAGCGGATGACCCTTCAGCTTCTCGATGACGGCGACGACTCCGTCGTACCGCCCGACCCGCAGATTGTCCCGCTGCGCCACGTCATGGGTCAGTACGACCCGTGAATTGGCCCCGATGCGGGACAGCACGGTCAGCAGGACGTTCCGCTCCAGGGACTGCGCCTCGTCCACGATGACGAACGCGTCGTGCAGCGAGCGCCCCCGGATGTGGGTGAGCGGCAGCACCTCCAGCATCCCCCGCGCGGTCACCTCCTCGATGACCTCCCGGCTGGTGACCGCCGACAGCGTGTCGAAGACCGCCTGTGCCCAGGGGCTCATCTTCTCGGCCTCGGAGCCGGGCAGATACCCGAGCTCCTGCCCGCCCACCGCGTACAACGGACGGAAGACCATCACCTTCTGGTGCTGCCGGCGCTCAAGCACGGCCTCCAGACCCGCGCACAGTGCCAATGCCGACTTACCGGTGCCGGCCCGGCCGCCCATCGACACGATGCCGACGTCCGGGTCGAGGAGCAGGTCGAGCGCGATCCGCTGCTCGGCGCTGCGGCCCTTGATGCCGAACGCCTCCCGGTCGCCACGCACCAGGCGGACGTTGCCGTCGGGCGTGACCCGGCCGAGGGCCTTGCCGCGCTCCGACTGGATGGTCAGACCGGTGTGCACGGGCAGCTCGGCGGCTTCGGGGACGTAGACCCGGCCCTCCTCGAAGAGCACGTCCACCTGCTCACCCGGCAGGGTGAGTTCGGACATCCCGGTCCAGCCGGAGGCATCCGTGATGGCGAGCTCGGCGCGGTACTCCTCGGCGAGCAGGCCGACGGAGGATGCCTTGATCCGCAGCGGGAGGTCCTTGGACACGACGGTGACGTCGAATCCCTCCGCCTGCAGATTGCGGGCCACCGCGAGGATGCGGGAGTCGTTGTCCCCCAGGCGGTAGCCGGTGGGCAGCACGCTGGGGTCCGAGTGGTTGAGCTCGACACGCACGGTGCCGCCGAGATCCCCGATGGGAATGGGGGCGTCGAGGCGACCGTGCCGCACCCGGAACTCGTCGAGCAGGCGCAGGGCCTGCCGGGCGAAGTAGCCGAGTTCGGGATGGTGCCGCTTGGCCTCCAGCTCCGTCACCACGACGATAGGGAGCACGACCTCGTGCTCGTCGAAGCGGTTCAGAGCGTTCGGGTCGGCCAGCAGGACGCTGGTGTCGAGAACGTAGGTGCGCCTATCTGGCTTGTGGCGCTTTGTGCTGGTCACCACGGAAGGACGTACCCCCTCGGAAGAGGTCGGGGAGCGACGGAGTGGACGCTGGGCCGGGAGGGCGGGAACGAGCCGACCGGTCGACGACCGCCATGCACTGGCGCGGGCCGCGAACCGGCCCTCCGCCGCGTCTTCCGTGCCGTGACCGCACGGTGGGGCTGGTGCAAAGGGCCTCCCGGGCGGACGGCTCCGTGCCGTCCGCTGAGATACGACACCCGTGGTTCGGGCGTCGACCTGCTTGGCTTATGCCCTCGAACAAGCGCCGCCATGCCACGACACAGGACGGCGCACCGGTGAACTCCTCATTACGGGCGTCCCGCCGGGAGGCCACGGCGTGCGGTGCGAGGTCCCGCCGGTGCGGAGAAGAGAAGCGCGGTCGGGAGAGGCAGAAAAAACGGGCCGGTCCGTGGGGGGGAGACGGACCGGCCCGAGGGGGGGTTTCCACCATAACCCTTTGTAAGTGATGCCGCGTGCATCGGCGTGCCACAACTACTCTCCGAAGTTGCCCGGCGACGCCCGGATGGCCCCGGAAGTACTCATTCCGCCCTGAATCATGGCCAGAACACAGCGGATCCACGGGTGAACACGGCGCCTGAAGGGGCTGAACGGACGGGAGAGGCGATCCGGAGCGGCCCCGATGCCCCCTGAGGACCCCGTGGCGGACAACCCCCGCTTCCCTCCACCGGGTGAACCCACCGGCGAACGCCCGCTTGACCGGGCACCGCGCAGCCCCCTCCACTGCGCGGTGCCACACGCGCAGCTTTGCTCACGCGAATTACCTGCTCCGAACCTACGTGACCAGGCCCGCCGGATTCGATTCGAGGCGGACAACGATGAATAACGATGTGGAAACCCTGTGAGGATCGGAGGGTGATTCCGCACCCTGTTACCAGCCGCGCCAATATTTGCGAAGGTACGCCGCATACGCCCCGAATATCCTCTCCACCGCACCTCCCCCGTGCACCGACTAGGCCGAGAACTGTCCTACTCCTCCCCTAACGTCACCTCATGACGAAGACGGCGGGGATCACTTGGGGCGCAGCGAGCGCCCGGCGACTGGACCGGCAGTTCCTGGCCATCTCTGCCCGAACGGGCACGCCGGTCGCCGATGTGGCCGGCGCGATGCTCGGCGTCCACGCCCAAGTACTGTCGGCGGCCGAACTCTCGGTCGGCCTGCGGACCGACGGCGTGACCCGGGCGGACGTGCGGACGTCCCTGTGGCCGACCGGGGCACCCGCCGCACCACCGCCCTCGCTCGTGAAGACGCACGGTCCGCGCGGGACGGTGCACCTGCTCCCGGCCCGCGACCTGCCGATGTGGTGCGCCGCACTGCCCGCGATCGCCGACGGTTCGGGTTCCTTCCCGCCCGACGTACGGCTGACGCGGGAGCAGGCGGAACAGGTCGTGACGGCGATCGGCGACGCCCTCGACGGCACCTTCCTGACCATCGACGAACTCGGCGAGGAGGTCGTCGCCCGCACCGGTCCCTGGGCCGGCGACCTGGTGATGCCGGCGTTCCAGACCATGTGGCCGCGCTGGCGGCAGGTGCTGCACCGGGCGGGCCAGTCCGGCGCCCTCTCCTTCGGCCCGAACCGCGGCCGCAAGGTGACGTACACCCGCCCACCCCACTTCACTCCGACGCGGCCCGAGGAGGCGTTGCGGCTCCTCGTACGCCGCTACCTGCACGCGTACGGCCCGGCCACACCGCGGCACTTCGCCCGGTGGCTGGCGGCACCGCCCGGCTGGGCCAGGTCCCTGTACGACCAGCTGGCCGACGCGGGCGAGATCGAGCGGGTCGACTTCGAGGGAACGCCGGCGTGGGTGGTGACGGACGACACCGTCTTCCTCGACGCATCAGAGCAGGAAGCCCTCCTGCACGGAGTACGGCTGCTGCCGTACTTCGACGCGTATCTCATCGCCGCGCAGCCGCGGGAGCTGCTCTTCCCCGGGGCCGCCTACCAGCGGGCGCTGGCGGGCGGGCAGGCGGGCAACTTCCCCGTGCTGCTCGTGGACGGCGTCGCGGCGGGCGTCTGGCACCAGCGGCGCCGGGGACGGCGTACCACGGTCACGGTCGAACCGCTGGGCCGCCTGACGCCCCGGCAGGAACGGGAGCTGGCGGCGCAGGTGGAACGGGTGGGGGAGGTACTGGAGGCGCAGGCGGTGCTGGTGGTGGGTGAGGTGACGGTGGGCGCGCACGCGTGAGCGGTCGGCGGCCGCCGTGACCTACCGGTGCGGCTTGCGCGCGTCGAAGAGATGACGCGTGCTGTGGGCGACGAAGGGTCCGCCGGCCTCGATACGCTCGTGCAGGTCGCGCAGCCGGCCCCGGTACGCCTCGACGGTGAAGCCGGGGACCATCCACACCACCTTGCGCAGGAAGTGGACGACGGCGCCGATGTCGTGGAACTCCATCCGCAGCCGCTCCGCCCGCATGTCGACGACCTCCAGACCGGCGGCCTCGGCGTCGGCACGCTCGCGTTCGGGGTGGCGGTGGTTCCGGCTCTCCTCCGGCTGGGGCCCGAGGAAGTACTCGATGAGCTCGAAAACGCTGCCGGGCCCGACGTGCTGGGCGAAGTACGCACCGCCGGGCGCGAGCACACGGGCGACCTCGCCCCAGTGCGGCACGACGGGGTGCCGGCTCACGACCAGGTCGAAGGCTCCGTCCGCGAAGGGCAGGGGCGCGTCGTCGGCCGAGGCGACCACGGGGACACCACGCGGGCCGAGCAGTGCGGTGGCCTTGGCGACGTTGGGAGGCCAGCCCTCGGTGACGACGACGAGACCGGGGCGGCGAGGGGCGGCGGTTTCGAGGGCGTGGTCCAGAACCTCCCCTCCCCCGGTCTGCACCTCCAGTACGGAGTCGGCCTCGGCCAGCCGCCCCGCCATGGACCGCGCGTACCCCCAGGACGGCCGCGCCTCGGTGGCCCGCCCCTCGAACCAGGAGAAGTCCCACCCCTCGGTGAGTACGGAGGCGCCTTCGGCCACGAGGTCGTCGAAGGCGCGGTCGTTGAGCTGAGCCATGAGGAAATGAGTCCGATAAACGTAGGACGGTCGGAGCGGCGCGGGGCCATGAAACGGCGGCGGTGGACCTGGCTAGGTGACCAAGGGCCGGACCTCCTCGGCGACGAACCGCACGAACCCCTCCGGGTCGGGCTCGTCACCGGTCGGCTGGAGGATCACGGTGTCGGCCCCGGCCTCGGCCAGCCTCTCCACGGCCTTGGCGACGGCCCCCGCGTCCCCGGCCACACCGAGATCCGGCACCGATCCGACACCTTCGGCGACCAGCTCGGCCCGCAGCCGCTCGCCGGCGCCGGGCCCGGTGGCGGCCAGGAGATACACGACGACCTTGTGCGTCTCCGCCCGCCCGGCCGCCGCGCGCCCTTCGTCAATGAGCCGCCGGGCCCGACGCACCCCGTCGGGCGGTGTGGCCGCGGTAAGAACGGTCCCGTCGGCGGCCTCCCCCGCGAGCCGCAGCGAACGGGGCCCGGTGGCGCCGGCGAGCACCTCGACCCCCTCCCCCGGCGGCCAGTCGAGCGCGACGTCGTCGAGCCGTACATAACGCCCTTCGGTCGTCACCCGCTCCCCACCCAACAGTGCCCGCAGCGCCACGAGATGCTCCCGCAGCAACGTGACGGGCGACTCGACCCGCGCCCCGACCTGCCGCATCCAGTCCTGCACCCCGTGCCCGACGCCGAGGACGGCGCGGCCGGGGAACATCCGGTGCAGCGTGGCGGCCTCCATCGCGGTGACGGCCACGTTCCGCAACGGCACGGGCAGCAGCCCGACCCCCACCCGCACCCTCTCGGTCCAGGCGAGCGCGGCGGCTGCAGCGGAGATCCCACCCTCGCGAAAGCAGTCCTCCCACAGCCACAGCTCCTCGAGCCCGGCCTCATCGGCGACACGCGCCACGGCACGCAGCCGCTCGGGGGCGAGCTGGGGGCGGAATACGGCGCCAAGTCCAGTCATGGGGCCTTCCTACCTTCGGCCGGGTCCGCCGGACAACAACATTAGGGGTCGGCACGCGGTGCACTCCTCCAAACATGGCAGCCCTGTATGGGGCCGCCCGTCACCACGTCTAGAGCCACTCGCAACCTGGCCGGGATCAGGACACAGCACGCGACCGTCAGTGCCCATAATTTCCGAATTGCCACTGTTCATGGCGTAGTTCGCACTGGTGAAACCGGTAACCCCCCAGATACCGTCAGTACTCTCGACCGCATCTCTGCCTCACGGGGAGTTCACTGTGAAGCGCCGCCCCTCGTCCGTTCCCGCCTCGCTCGCCACCACAGCAGCCCTGCTACTGACTGCCTGCAACAGCGGGCACGACAAAGCCGCCGACGATGACAAGTCGTCGGCCCTGACCAGGCAACGGAGGCGCCGGAGCAGCCCTCGGGAGCACCGGCAGCGGACAAGCCGGACGGCGTGGACGTATCCCTGCCCAGGGACTACCCACGGGTGAGGGCCTGTGGCAGGCATCCAGCGAGTGCACGATTAACGGCGACGGTTCCATCGGAAACGGCACGTTTGATCTCTAGGCCACCATCACATGGGAGATCGCCTGGGCCGGTACCGGCGGTGCGGACGGCGACCTGCCCGACGGGACGTTCGGCACCACACAGGCTGTCACTTTCCAGGAGATCCAGTCCGTCAACCGGTGACGCACAGAGTAAATGCGAGACTCAAGAGATTGACGGAGGTGAAGCATGTCGGATTTGGTCGTCGACTTGCAACTGCTCACGACATCCACTAAGCAACTCAAGGCGATTCAAACCGAGTTTCACAACCTGGGTGCCTGGAAAGACGACATCAAGTCAGTGGTCGGTGCACCGGAACTTAAAAAGGCCATGACAGACTTCATTGACAACTGGGACGACAATCGCAAGCGTTTGGTCGAATCATTGGAGTCGGTCGGAAAAATGGTCGCAGGTACACGTGACGCATTCAAGGGCCTCGACGACGACCTGTCGAAAGTCGGCAAGAAGAAGTAGGCGTCACTTAGGCGACCGTAAGATCACGACTTCAGGGGGAAATGAATGGCGCGACCGAAGGACTGGCACCCTCTACGCGAGAGCGATCCGGTTCCCGGCGATCCAGAGGGAATCCGCAGCCAAGTCAAGCACATGAAAAAGATCGCAGAGTACCTGCGCACCCAGGCCGCGGCGCTCAACGCGATGGCGGACGCCGATAATCTCAAAGGGAAGTACGCGGAGAAGTTGGGTGAGGACGCCCGTGGACTAGGGCGCAAACTCGACGAGGCAGAGGATCGCTATCGAGAGGTAAAAGGCCACCTCTCGAACTGGGCCAACGAGTTGGAGGATATTCAGCAGAAGGCGGACACGGCGCTGGACGATGCCAAAGACGCCCAGCGCACGATCGACAGCCGCACCGCCAAGGATGACAGCAAGGCAGGGGACGACAAGACCAAGAAGAAAGAATCTGGTTCCGCCTCGGATGAGGACCCCGCACTAAAACGCGCCCAGAACGATCTAGAGGACGCTGGAAAAAGGCTGAACTCTGCGGAAGGCGACTATATAGAGCGCTCCAACCATTTCGCTGGCAAAATCCGTAATTCCATCGACGACGATATGAAGGACAGTTGGTGGACGGACTTCAAGGCCTGGGTCGCAGACGCGGAGTGGCTCAAGACCTGGACTGAACGCCTCAGCTGGTTCGCGACAGCCTTCGGAGCCCTAGCCATGCTCATCCCCGTTGTGGGCTGGGTTGCGCTTGGACTGACCATCGTGGTGGCCTTGTCCCACCTTACCCTGGCAGCCACTGGTAATGGCTCATGGTTCGACGTCGTCATGGATATCGGCGCGCTCAAAATGGCACGCAACGGCCTGAAAGCCGCCAAGGCCATCAAGGCGCTACAGCAGAGTTCTCGGAAGACGGCAGCCGGGATGGCCAATGACGGCGCCAAAACTCAGGCGGCCGCTGCCAACGCTGGGGCACGCAAGACTGCTGCCAGGTCTGCCAGAAAAAGAGGCGGCACCTCAAGCAGAAACCGTAAGGCCGCAAATGCGCGCCGGCTTCGCATGGAGAACGCGAACAGGACGGCAGGAAAGCGCGCTGCTGATGACGTGCGCGACGCGGACCTGCCCCAAGCCACACTGGGGGACAGGGCCAGGACAATTGGTGACGCGAGACTCAGCCAACAGATGAAGGACATCAAGAAGTGGCGGGACGAGTACCCAGACAACACCACTCTCGCGGACAACGCCGTTCAGGCCCAACGTCAGCAGAACCTCCTCCAAGGCTCGTGGGCAGTCGGCACGGGACTCGACCTGGGCGACAAGTTCGGGAACGATCTTTCAGACGGCGAGTACGACAGGATGAAGGGGCGAATGGAAGCCCCAGTGGGACAGTGGTGAAAGAAGTGGCCCTATGACCAAGCAGACTGAGACTGACGCGACCGCTCAGGCTCAACAGCGTGTCAACAAATCACTCACCGCGCTGAAAATCATTTTGTTGGTGGCGATCCTCCGATTGCTGATCGGGCCTGCAACCGAGGACTTTTTGGGTGACGCAGTGGTCCGTCTACCGACCTGGGAATGGTCCCTGTGCGCGCTCACCCCTCCCGCTCTGATCTTTCTGTGTCGCAACCCCGATATGTGGAAAATACTGTCGTACGACGCGATTTACCTGAAGACGTCTGCCGGTCTCTATCTCTTCTACGCGACAGCATTTGTCTACTTCCGCGGCGGGTGGACACTATGGATCGCCATCATCGCTTCTCTCGCCACGTTCACAGGTGTTTGGCGACTGAACCGTAGGGAGCATGCACGTGCCAGTTGAGCAGACTGAGTCGCGGGCGGCAGGACCTCCGCCGATTCTGGGATATCGCCTGATTCTTCCCGACGACTGGGAACAGATTCCTCTGCGTCACGGCACGGAGGACGCAGTGCGCCGGATATTGGACGAATCCTTCCGGCATATTCCCGCAGGGTCGCCTCCAGACAAAGTCAACGTCTTCAAACGGGAACTGGAACGCCGGTTTCGTACCGCCGTAGCGCGAGTGCAAGACAGTAACGCTCTCGACCTCTACTTGCCGGTCAGATCTACATCTGACGTCAACCTGGGCGCATCCATCATAGTCTCGGAAACTCTCCTGCCCCGCGCCCGGGGCCAAGCCTGGCCTCGTTCAGAACCGACTGATGTAGCGCTGCACCTGCTATCTCAGGACGGCGTCGAGAACGCCGACCTCAGTTCGGGTGAAATCGATGGAGCTCTCGCCGTCCGACGTGAGCACATCGCCGAAGCAGATAGCAAGAAGGGGGCAGACCTGCCCTCCCGCCGTGTGGACTACATCGTGTCCGTGCCGGAGGACCCAAATCGTTGGTTCGTGGCTGCCTTCTCCACTGTCGGAGGTAGCCATCCACGTGACGAACTGGCAGATGCTCTCGTCGAATGGTTCGACGCTGTCATGGCAACCCTGCGCTGGAGGCGCGAATGAGCGAGACTTTCTACTCCGTTATCGACATCGAGTATATCGACCCATACCCGTGGACAGTTATTCCCCCTCGTGACGGCGCCGTGGGGCCATTCGAAGAATGGGACGACATCCAGTCATGGTGCCGTGACGAAGCCGAAGATCTGTGGCTGGACCGGGAACTTGATCCTGGGCCGAGTGGTATCGAATTCGTCGCAGGCACGCTGACGCGTTGTGCCGAGTCATTGTCACCACCTGGCACGGACCATTGGCTTTTTCTTCACCGCGACCACCCGACTGATGTACCACTTCCTGTCCTGGCGGCTATCGGACCGGCCTCGGGACGACGTGAAGAGACACTGCGTGCTCTCACCCTCGCGGATGATCCTCATTCAGCCCAACCGCCGGCTGTCAAACGCTTTAAGTCACGCAATCTAGGAGAAGGGCTTACAGTCTTCCGTTACCTACCGCAGCAGGACTCGCCACACCTGCTCGCGTGCGTGCGCTACGCCTGGCGGGTCGAAAAACACGGTGCCGACATCGTGATGTGGACAGCGACTGAGGATCTCGTCCGCATCGTGCAGGCATCGGAGGACGTGGAACAACTGGCGCACGCATTGGCCATCTACACTCCCTGATGTAAGCGACCGTAACAGGACACGCCTTGCAACATCCTTTTCAGGATCTGCCGCCGCTCGCAGGGACGGGTTAGCGGCCGGGCTTCACTGACTTTCATGGTTTGCGAGGCGGAGTTGGGCATACCTACATCACGCGGACGTGCAGTTTCAGTCTCCTGACTTCAGCGGTTGACGGCCTGGATCTCCTGGACGACGACGTCCTGCTCCCCACCGAAGGCGCCGTCGGGCAAGTTCTGCTCACCGTCGACGCCGGTGCCGGTCCAGTGGATCTTCCAGGTGACCGTCGCCTTCAGCTGGTACGACCCGTCACCGGAGGACCGCAGGTACTTGACTCCGCAGGGCGGTGTCTCATCAGCCTTTCCTTGGGCGTAGGGCTCACCGATAGCGCCGTTCTCGATCTCGCACACGCCGGAGGCAGGGTAGATCTCGGCGTCCGCCGTACCCGGGTCGATCTCTACGGATACCGGTTCGGCCGTGGTGGTCGCCTGGACGCCCAGCAGGGGCACTGAAGCCGTCACCGACACAGGCTTGAACTTGGCACCGTCGAGCCACGCCCAGGTTGGGAGGTTCACCTTCGTGGCGTTCTCCGGTGCGAGATCCACTTCCGTGCTGGGCACGCGAATCTCGGCATAGGCGAGTTGGGCGAGAACCTCCGGCGTGATCGCCTGCGGGATGTCCGCCGGCGGATCGTCGTTGGTGTCCACCCAGAAGATGTCCTCCTTGCAGTCGAGCGCTCCCGGATCGCCCTCCCGGCCGGTCGTGACGTAGGAGTCCCACCAGTAGCCTTCTCCGGACTTCTCTTTGTTGAAGTCCTTGTACGGGTTTCCCTTCACATACTTGTCGCGCTGCTCGGCATCCCACTGGTAACCCGTCGATTCGGCAGCCCAGATGGGCTCCAAGGTCTTTTCAAGCTGCTCGGGGGTGTACTTCGGAGCGTAGTAGCAGGCGGGTGGGGTCCAGTTCGTCGCGGATGCCACGGGGCCCGCCGACTGGCCAGAGCCGTTCTTGGAACGGTCGAAGACGACAGCGCCGGCGGTCGCCGAAACAGTGCCCTTGCCATCGGAGTCGCCGTGAGCATCCGTACTGGGATCAGGCGCCTGAGCGCCGCCGCCGATCTTATTGTCCGCGAAAGCAGGGGCCGACCCAATAAGGACAGTACCGATCACGACGGCCACGACCAGGACGCGGGTGGTTGGAGTCAGGGCTGGCACTGGTCACTCCCCCTCTGGGAAAGCATCTTCTCCACGACCCAGACGCCCTTGCCATTCCTAGTCAACTGGGTGTTGTACAGCACGTAGCTGTTCTTGGTGACAGGGGTCTTGTTGACCTTCTTGGGCTTCAAGTACATGTCGTAGGCCTTGCTTTGGTCTTCGCAGTAAACGAGCGAGGCGCTGTTCTTTGCGCGGACGCTGACGACGGCGTCGTAGAAGCGGTATGCACCCGTCACTCGTGCATTTTCCTTGACGTATGCCTGGATGAATTCCTGCGTGCCGGCAGCCGCCTCGCCCTCGTAGTAGTAGAGGTAGGCCTTGTCGAGTGCGTCCTGGTTGACGATTGCCAGGTCCACGGCCTTGATGGACTGCTCGCTGTCGGCGAGCACCGCGTCCTTCTCCTTGTCACCGGTCTTGGGCCACTCGAAGGTGTAGGAGAGATCGGAGGGCAGTTCAATCTTAGGTCGGTCGTTCTCCGACGGCCCGGACGTGGTCGACGATACCGACGGGCTGGAGCCGCCCGTGTCCGCCCCCGCGATCTTGTCCTCGTCACTGGAAGGGCTGTCGTCGCTTCCGCACGCGGACAGCGTCAAGGCCGCAGCGGCGGTCAGCGTGAGCGCTGCGAGCAGGGTGGGACGGCGGCGATTCACGGTCGGCTCCTGGGTGGGACGGGGCTTCTCTTGAGCGAAGCAACGCTATCCATCAGGGTGGAGTGACACCAGAGTGAAATCTGTCTCCCTGCGGCGTCCTACGAGCCCAAATTGGCCGTACGTGGGGCTTCTTGGGTGACAACGGTTGCATAACGCGACAGCATCGGCTCCTGGGACGGCCGCCCCGCTCGTTTCGGCGCGTTTCACACAGGAAGCAGCAAAGAGGCCTGCAGTGGTGCGGACTGGCGGAGAGGGGTATCGGCATGGGTCGGCGCTGGCGGGACGGGCGAGGAGCGTTGCTCGTGGAGGGGGACGCCGGGGCAGGGAGCGTACGTGTTCCGCTGGAGATCGCCGGCTCCTACCGTGCCCGCACCAAGGGGCTGTTGGGGCGGGACTCCGTAGACGGGGCGATTCTCCTGTCCCCTGCCAACAGCGTGCACACCTTGCGGATGCGGATGCCCATCGACGTCGCCTACCTCGACCGGCGGTTCGTCGTCATCGCTGTGCGCACCATGCGGGCGGGCAGGATCGGGCTGCCCCGGTTGCGTTCCCGCCATGTACTGGAGGCTGAGGCCGGGGCGATGGCCGGGTGGGGAGTGAAGGTTGGAGTGCCGGTCAGGGTCGTGGAGGTTAGAGGCAGGTGATCAGGTGGCCACCATTCGGTTTCCTGGCGCGTCAGTCGGAGACGATGTCGACGATCGCCGTACCGACCTCTCCTGTCGCTGCCTGGATCACCACGGCTCCGGGCTGGGCGCTCGGCCTGGCGCCGTCGCCCAGTCCACCGCATGAGTTGCCGCTGCCGTTGCTGCGGAGAACAGTGATGCAGCCTTGTCCCGGGCCACTGGCGCTGCCCTTGGACTGGCCATGGCCCGACTTCACCGTGTAGGCGACCTCGTTCGGGCCGACCTTGGTCACCTTGAGCGTCGCCGCCGCGCCGGACGGGCCTTTGAAACGTACGGTGACCGGCTCGGACACCAGGATCTGGCAATCACTGTCCGCGCATGCGCTGACATCTCGTCCGTCCGCTGCCGTCACCGGTGGGCGGGGGGTGGCGGTGCGGTCGGAGGAGGATTCGGGTGGGGATGAGTAAGGTCGCGTCGCGCTGGGCTTCGCCCCTTGGTCGCCGCGCGAGGAAGTCCCGCCCGGCTCGGCAGAGCTGTCGCAGCCGGTCGTTGTCGCCAACGCAAGCAGCGCCGCCAGTACGAGGCCTGTGCCCGCCCAAGTCTCTCTGCCCGGTGGTCGCGCCTGGAGGCCCGGCTTCGCTCCCATAGTGCGCTCTCCCCTCTCCGCCCTTCGGGGCCTCGCTCAGCTCTCGCCGACCAGCCTTCCCTCGCGACTCGGTCACGACGCCTGGCCGACGCGGTCCGAGTCCGAGCGAGCCGGCGTTCCGTGCCTCACGCCGAGTATTTCCGTGCCCCGTCCCTCGGCAGTACGGCCCACATGCGTGTCCCGCCGCCCGGTTCGCGGGCGTCGCCGAAGCCCCAGTCTCCGGAGCACGCTCGGACGACGCAGGCCATGACCCGAAGCGCCGACCTGCGCCGAGCCTCGCAAGCGGCCGCGAGGCGGGGATGCGTGTGGCGGGCGTGGCCGTCGAAAAGGATCACCCGGAGTGCGTCGTCGCGGTAGCGCAACGCGAGGTAGACCTCGGCGGTCGGCGTGAATCGGCAGGCACAGGTGACGAGTTCGCTCATCACCTGTACGGCCGCCTCGGTCATGCATTCCAGACCGTGTGCTCGGAGGATGGTGCGTGTCGCTGCGCGAGCCACGGCTGGGCTCTGCGGGGCGGCGGGGAGCGTGAGGCTGTAGGTGAGGTTCTCCGGTACGGGTGGGGTGGAGGGGTGGGCCGTCGGCGCCTGCCCCAGGCAGGTCGTGAGGGACGGAGACATGGCAACTCCTCGATTCGAATATGACAGTTGGCGTCGGCCCGGTGGCTCGTCTCCCTGACACGGCCCGCCCTCCCAGGGCAGGAGGACGCAGGCAGGCACGTGCGATGCCCTTCCGAGTCCGCGCGGTGGCGTAGTCGGCCAGTCACTGAGTGTACTGAACGGCGGGGAACGTGTGCCACCTTCTCGGCGAAATTGCCCCCATCGAGTTGCGTCGGCCGCACCAGTAAGTGCCAGACTGGTGCTCGACCAGGGGAGGACGGTGCCGATGCCAACACGTGCCACACCCACGGTGCGACAGCGGCGCGTGGGCGCGGAGCTGCGGAAGCTACGCGTCGCAGCGGGCCGGAACACGGAGTACGCCGCCGGGCTGCTCGGACTGGACAGGACCAAGGTCTCCAACATGGAGGCAGGTGTCCGCGCCATCTCCCCAGAACGCATCCAGATACTCGCCAGCAGCTACGAATGCAGAGATCAGGCGTACATCGACGCACTGATCAGCATGGTCAAGTCACGTAGCCGCGGCTGGTGGGAGCACTACAAGGGCCAGTTGCCGCAAGGCCTCCTGGATGTAGCCGAGTTGGAGTGGTATGCCACTCGCTTGCGAAGCCTGCAGACCGTGCACGTTCCTGGACTCCTACAGTTGAGCGGGTACGCCCGTGCCATCTTCGATTCCGCGCTGCCGCCGCTGCCAAGGTCAGAGGTCGAGCTGCGCGTTGCCCTGCGCATGCAGCGGCAGAAGGTCCTTGATCAGGACCGCACTGCGGAGTACATGGCCTATGTGCATGAATGCGCTCTGCGCATGCAGTTCGGGGGGCGCCGCGCCACACGGGAGCAGTTGGACTACCTGTGCGAGGCGTCCGAGCGGGACAACGTCGACCTACGGGTCCTCCCGATCGAGGTCGGCGCCTTCCCCGGTGCAGGGCACGCCGTTCTTTACGCGCACGGTGCCGTTCCCGCGCTCGACACGGTGCAACTCGACTCCGCGCATGGCGGAGAAGTCACTCACGCCGAGGCCCAGCTCGCGAAGTACGGTGCTCACATGGACTGGTGGCACGAGAGGTCAGTTGATCCACATAGATCGCGGGACCTAATTCACTCCATCGCACGCCAACTCTGAGGAGCCGTCATGAGGGACATCAGGTGGGAAGAGCCCTTCTGCGCGGAAGGCAACAACTGCTTCCGCATAGGCATCGACGATGCAGGCCACGCCTACATCGCCGTCGCCGGACACGAGGACCGTCCGCTCACCGACAGCCACGCGGCCCTCCGGTCGCTCATCCTGGAGATCAAGGCGGGCAAGGTGGACCATCTGCTCTGAGCTCCGTCAGCCTTCCGTGCGCGGGAACGTGACCTCGACCCTGCGGTTCTTCTTGCGGCCGGCCTCCGTCGAGTTGTCGGAGATGGGGTACTGCTCGCCGTAGCCGCGGACCTCGTACGTGATGCCGGGGTCGTTCAGGGTCTGGGACAGGACGTCGTGTACGGCGTTGGCGCGCTGCTTGGAGAGTACGTCGCCGTGGGCGGAGGAGCCGAGGTTGTCGGTGAAGCCGAAGACTCGGACTCGGGTGGCGTTCTGGGTCTTGATTTCCTCCGCGATGCCCGTGATCCGGGACTTCGCCTCGCCGCCGAGTTTCGCGCTGTCCTTTCCGAACAGCACCTCTGCCTGGAGCGCGAGCGTCACGCTCGTGTTGGTGTCCTCGCGGCGTTCGTCGCCGCTCTGCTCCTCCACGACCGACTTGATGTCCAGCACCTTCGCCTGCGCGAGCGTGGCGCCGTCCGGGATCTTCAGGTCCGGGTCGTTGGAGTCCACTTCGATGGGGGCGGTGGCGGAGGCTTCGGTGCCTGGAGGGTCGTCATCGGCGTGGGCCGCCGTCGTGCCCACGACGCCGGTGGCGATGAGGATGTATGTCGTGATGAGCACCGTGATTCGAGTAGAGGTCATTGACGGCCTCACCCTGAGATCTCAATCGGAGCAGCAGCGAATGTAGGTAGTTGGAAGGTCACCTTGGCCGTGTCAGCGGGAGGTGACGGGAACTGCATGAAGACGGGAATGGATGCGCCCGGCTTGATGCGGGGCATGTCCGTAGTCGTCAAAGGGCGGCCGTCGGTGTCACGCAGCACGTAGTAGCGCTTTCTCTTGGCAGAGTCCACGAGTGTTGCGCCGCCGAGCGATCCGCCGTGCCGCATGATCTCGGTCTCGTCACCCCTCGTCTGAATCGGGACACGGGCCGCCTCGGCGCCGTCATTCTTGATCTCGCCACTCACGGTCACGAATCCGCCCGCGTCCCGTGCTGCGGAGTCGATAGTGAGGACCAGGCCGTCCTCCCCCTTCAGCTCGGCCAGCGGCGAGTCCGAGCCCTGCTGGGCCGTGGGATCTGACTCGCCGTCTGCCGTGGCTGACGTCGATGTCTTTGGCTTCTTGTCATCGCTGCCGCCACCACCGCAGCCGGCCACTCCGAGGACCAGCCCGACCACGACGGTCAACGCAGCCATCCCCCTATGGGCCTTCGTTGTGAACCGAATGCTCATGACTCCGCTTCCTTCATCACTCGTCGCTCGCTTGTCAGTCGGCCAGGTGAACGTCGAACAGATCCTCCGGCTTCGGAAGCTCGAGGGGATCGTCCGGATCCAGGTGCCAGTACTGGTCGTTGCACATGAGCCGCGGCAGCGCGTCGTCCTCCACGGTCCCTTCGGGAGGATCGAACGTGCAACTGGGATCGATCACAGCAGTGGCGGTGGCATGCGCGTAGCGGTTCTCCGTACCGGGGACGATAGACTCCCCGACCGGCTCATCGGCTGTGACCTCGACCCGGTACCCCAGTGGACCGTCCTGCTCGCAGGCGTCTACCTGCGCGTTGTTCTGGGCCGCAAGTTGGTTCGCACGCCAGCACGAGTCGTCGAGACCGGTCGCCCCGCCGTCGAAGATGGCTTCCCAGGAGGCCGGATCCCCTACGTTCTCCAGCCACTCCCCCGCGAGTTGATCCCGCGACTCCTGAGCCGCCGCGAGCGCTGCCGCGTCAGCTGCCGTCTGGGCCCCGTTTCGGTTCGTCGCGGCCTGGCCGACCGCCAGATATGCGAACGCGAGAAAGAGCAGGCCCGCCACCACCGTGATGTAGATGGGGAAGGCCTGCCCTGTGTCGCTGCGACTGGGGCACAGAGTCAGCCGATGACCTCGTCGATCTTGTCCGTGATCGCGTTGTAAATCGTCTCCCCGATATCCGTCCCCGTGATCGCCAGCACGATCGCCACCACCACCGCGATGATGCCCAGGTACTCCACAGCCGTCTGGCCCTTGTCGTTGCGGGCGGTGGCGCGGGAGTGCAGGTAGGTGGTGGTGGTGTGAAGCCAGTTGGTCATGGTTTTCCCCTCCAGGGTGGACGATGCCGCGCTCGTCGTGCGGAACGTCACGTGCTGTGAGTCGGTCCGGCGAGGTCACCCCGGGCGCAGCTGCTCGGCGGGGGTCGCGGGGGTGGGTGGCGGCGGTCTTCTGGTTGGTCGTGCCGGATGTCGCGTCGTCCACGATCTCCACCTCCTTTGCGCTCAGTTGGGACCTCGTCCTGTCGGGAGTACCAGTTAATGACTCTCCCACAGGTGATTGCATGTGCGAAAGAAGTTGCTCGAAAGTCGCCCGATTGGGCTGCAGGACAGCACTTGTTGATGTTGGCGTTTCGTGTGCAGTCGCACTCTGATCGTCGTTTACGCCGCCCTCCCTTCGCGGGCGCTTGATCGGCATGACGTCCTCCTCCCTCCCCTACTCGCCCGTGATCGTGCCGAAGTCCGTGCCCGAGCCGAGGATCAGACCGGCGCCGAGGAGGATCATCGTGGCCGGGACCATGAAGGTGGTGATCATCATCGTGGCCTTGGGGACCGCGCGAGCGGCCTTGCGGCGGGCGTTCTGGGCGTCCGTGCGGCGCATGTCCTTGGCCAGGGAGACCAGGGTGTCGACGATGGGGGCGCCCAGTTCCTCGCCCTGTTGGAGGGCCGTCACGAACATCGCCACCTGTTCGGAGTCGTTGCGCCGGCGCAGCTCCGCGAAGGCCTCGCGGCGGCTCATGCCGAGGTCCATCTGGCGCAGGGTGATGCGGAGTTCGTCGGCCCAGGGACCCTCGTAGCGCGTCGACACGCGGTCAAGGGCCTGGCGGAAGCCCAGGCCGGCGCTCACCACGACCGCCAGTACGTCCAGGAAGTCGGGGAGCGTGCGCTCGATCACGTCCTTGCGGATGCGGATCGCCGACCAGATGCCTACCTCCGTCCAGAACGCGCCGAAGGCCAGCAGGAGCAGCGCCACCAGGTACTGACCGCGCAATACGAAGACCAGGAAGCCGACCGCGCCCAGGAAGCCGTAGACCGCGCGGCGGGCGGCGTAGCGGTCGATGGTCAGGCCGCCGGGGTTGCCGGCCAGGTCGATCCTGCGCCGGTACTTGGCCACCAGGGTGGGGCCCATCAAGCGCAGTACGGCGGGGGCGTAGCGCATGCCCATGCGGTCGATGAGGGAGTCCACCGCGCCGGTGCGGGTGGAGCCGACCTCCAGAGCGAGGGCGAGGTCGGGGGGCAGTTTGGCGTCGGCCCGGTACATGCGGATGCCGGCGAAGACGCCCCAGACGCTCAGGCCCATGAGCAGGGCGAGGAGTAGTCCCAGTTCCATGGCGGTCAGCTCCCCTCTCAGACGTCGATGCGGGACATGCGGCGGATGAGGACGAAGCCGACCGCGTAGAGCGCGAAGGCGATCAGCACCGCGGCCTGGCCGGCCGGGGAGCCTGTCATTCGCTCCAGGGCGCCGTCCTTCACCCCGTTCATCAGGAACAACGAGCCGACGCCCAGTACGGGGACGGCGTACGACGTCATGCTGACCTGGGAGAGCTGGGTGCGGACCTCGCGCCGGGTCTCCTTGCGTTCCTCCAGGGTCTCCGTGAGGTTGCGCAGAGCGCTGACGACCTGGCCGCCCGCCCGGTTGGAGAGCACGAGGGTGGTGACCAGGACGACGAGTTCGCGGGAGGGGAGGCGGTCGGCGAGTTCGCCGAGGGCGTCGTCCATCGAGGCGCCGATGGCCAGTTGGTCGGCCACCTTTCCGAGTTCCTCGCCGGCCGGGGCTTCCAGTTCCTCCGCCGCCATGCCGATGGCGGTGCGCAGGGCGAGGCCGGCCTGGGTGGCGTTGGCGATGATGCGGGCGAACTCGGGCAGCTGGTTGATGAACTTCTCGATGCGTTTCTGGCGTTGCCAGTCGAGGAACCGCAGCACCGCCCCGACACCCAGCAGTGCGGCGATAGGGCCGAAGAACGGGGCCAGGGTCGCCTGGCCGATCAGCCCCAGGCCCGCGACCACCGCGAGCATGTAGACGAAGAACTCGCCGGGCGTGACGTCCAGGCCGGTCGCCGTCAGGCGCAGTTCGAGTTTCCGGCCGAGCTTCGTGCGGCGCAGGCGGCGGTCCAGGGTGCGGAAGCGGCGCGGGCGTCCGGCGGAAGGGAGCCGGCCGGTGGCGGAGAGGCGGTCGACCAGGGCCGCGCGCTGGGCCTTGCCGGCGGCGTAGGAGTGCAGGCCCATGACCGCCAGGGCGCAGGTCAGCAGCGTGATGCCGGTGGTGAGCGTGACGAGCGTTTCCAGTTCCATCGGGCGGTTCCTACCTGGATTCCATCGCTTCTAGCGGGGCGGCTGGTGTCTGGCTTGCATCAGGGCGGTCATCTGGCCTCCCGGGTCGCCAGTTGTTCCGCGGTATGGGCCACGCCGAAGGCCTGCGGGACGGGCTGGCTCGCCATGTAGAGGCGCTCGGCGGTGCGGCGCGGGAGGGGGTAGTACTCGAAGGCGCCGTAGACGCCGCCGTCGGCGGTCATCGGCCGGGCGTTGAAGCGGGCGACCGTGGCCAGGCGGTACGGCTCGCCGCCGTGGCTGGCCAGCATGGCGATCTCGGTGATGCGGCGGGCGCCGTCGGCGAAGCGGGTGAGCTGGACGATGACGTCGACGGAGCTGTTGATCTGGTCGTGCAGGGCGACGAACGGGATCTCCACGTCCGACATCGAGGCCAGGGTCTGCAGGCGCATCAGGGCGTCCTCCGCGCTGTTGGCGTGGACCGTGGCGAGGGAACCGTCGTGGCCGGTCGACATGGCCTGGAGCATGTCCAGGGACTCGCCGCCGCGGACCTCGCCGACGACGATGCGGTCGGGGCGCATACGGAGGGAGTTGCGGACGAGGTCGCGGATCGTGACGCGGCCCTGACCCTCGACGTTCGGCGGGCGGGACTCCAGGCGGATGACGTGCGCCTGCTGGAGCTGGAGTTCCGCCGAGTCCTCGATGGTGATGATGCGTTCGGTCTCCGGGATCAGGCCGGAGAGCGCGTTGAGGAGGGTCGTCTTCCCGGTGCCCGTGGCGCCGGAGACGATGATGTTGAAGCGGGCCTGCACCAGGCCGGCGAGCAGGTACAGCATGTGCTCGTCGAGCGAGCCGAGGCCGATCAGCTCGTGGAGGGTGAAGGAGCGCGGGAAGCGGCGGATGGTGAGGGTGGCGCCGGTCAGTGACAGCGGCGGGATGATGACGTTGACGCGCTCGCCGGAGGGGAGGCGGGCGTCGACCATCGGGTTCGACTCGTCGACGCGGCGGTTGACCGTGGAGACGATGCGCTCGATGGTCTGCATCAGCTGGTCGTTGGAGGCGAAGCGGAGGGGGAGTTGTTCGACTCGGCCGCCGCGTTCGACGAAGATGGCGTCCGGGCCGTTGACCATGATCTCCGTGATGGACGCGTCTTCGAGCAGGGGTTCCAGGATGCCCAGGCCGAGGGCCTCGTCCACGACCCGGCGGATCAACTGGGAGCGCTCGACCGTCGACAGGACCGGGCCCTCGCGGCTGATGATGTGCCCCAGGACCCGTTCGAGGCGGGCCCGGCGTTCGGCCATCGCCAGCGAACTCATCTCGGCGAGGTCGATCTCCTCCAGGAGCTTGGCCCGGTAGGAGGCGACCAGGTGTCCGTCCTCGCCCCGGCTGCCGTGCTCCTCGGGGGAGTGGATGCGTGCGCGCAGGCTCATGCGTCCTCGGCTCCTCGGTCAGTGGTCCAGTGGCATGGTGGCCGTCCGGGTGGCGGGGTCGAAGTCCCAGCCCGGGACGATCGACGGAATCTCTACGGTGGCGGTGACCGTCACCTCGTCCCCGCCGTACGACGGCGGGCAGTCGGTGCCGTCCGCGAGCCAGCTGCTGACCGCCGCCGCGCACGCCTCCCCCGCGCTCTCCTGGAGCGAGGCGCTGCGGGCGCCGGCGCGGGCCGCCGTACCGGCCTGCTGGGCGGTGTACGCGATCAGGCCCAGCTGTACGGCGGCCATGGCGACGATGATCAGGATCGGGAGGAACCCGAGGTACTCGATGGCCACCTGGCCACGGTCCCGCCCGACGGCCACCTGGCCGCGGTCCCGCGCGCGGTCGTTCGTGAAGCTCGACGAGTTCGAGGAGGTCGAGGAGGTCGAGGAGGTCGAGGAGGTCGAAGACTTCGAGGAGTACGGCATCTCAGTCGGTCTCCTCCTCTACGGCGCCCGCGTGCCCGTGCACGGTGAAAGGGAAGCTGACCGTGCCCGGGAAGAGGATGGGCACCTCGATGCGCACGTCGGCGGTGACGAAGCCGCCCGCGGTGTCGCAGCTCACCTCGGCGCCCCCCTCCCACGCGCCCGGCAGCTTGTCCCGGCCCGCCTCCTGGCAGGCTCCCTGCCGCGCACCCCGGTCCGCCGCCGTCGCCGCCCGTACCGCCTCGTCGGCAGCATTACCCGCGAGCGTGTACGTGTATCCCACGAGTACGAGCTGCCACAGCACCACCAGCGTCGCGATGATCACCGGGGTCATGCCGAGGAACTCGATGGTGACCTGGCCCGCGTCCCCTCCCGCGGGTGGCCGGGCGTCCCGAGGGCGGCACCCGTCCCCTCCCGCGAGCGGCCGAGCGTCCCCAGGGCGGCGCCCGTCCCCTCCCGCAGGCGGGCGCGCGTCCCGGGACCCGCGCCGTAAGGCGTTCATCCCGCACCGTCCTTCCGCCGCCGGAAGCTCACCGACCCCCGGTCGCCGCCGCGGAACCGGCCGCCGCCCTTGCGATGGTCCCCCTCGGCGGCCCTGACCAGCCCGAGTTCGCCCGCGAGCGCCCACATGGCCTGCTTCACCGTGCCCTTGCTGTCCAGTTCGTGGACGCGGCCGGCGTCCACGGCGCCCTGGAGCTCCTTGAAGTTGGCGGGGACGGTGGTGGCCGCGACCGCCGTGCCGGTGATCTTCTGGATCAGCGGGGGCTGGATCTCCGTGGCCCGCGTGTGCCGGTTGACGACCACCGTGGTCTCCTCCGCCTTGCGGATCTGCAACCGGTCCCACATCCGCACCGCGCGCTTGGCGCCCCGCACGGCGACCACGTCGGGGGTGGTGACCAGCAGCGCCGAGTCGGCCATCTCCACGGCCGCGGCGCCGGCCCCGCCGAGCTGGGCGCCGCAGTCGAGGACGACGACCTCGTAGCGGGAGCGCAGGGCGCTGACGATCTGGCGGGTGGCGCGGTCGGTGACCTCCTCGCCGCGTTCCCCCTCGCCGGGGGCGAGCAGCAGGGCGAGGCCGGTGTCGTGGCGGAAGACGGCGTCGGCCAGGACGCGCGGCGAGATGTCCGTGATGGTGGCGAGGTCGACGACGGAGCGGCGGAACTGGACGTCCAGGTAGGAGGCGACGTCGCCGGCCTGGAGGTCCATGTCGACCAGTGCCGTGGGCCGGCCCGACGCCTGGGCGGCGAGGGCCAGCTGGATCGCGGTCATGGAGGTCCCCACCCCGCCCTTCGCGCCGCTGACCGTGACGACGGTGCCGCCGGCTCCGGTGAACACCTCGACGCCGCTGCCGAGGTGCCGGCGTACGCCCACCGACCACTGGGCCACCGCCTGGACGCGGCTGGCCAGTTCCTCGTAGCCGAGCGGCAGGGCGACCAGGCCGCGGGCGCCGTAGTCCATGGCGGCCTGGAAGAGGCCGGGGCCGGGGTCGGAGGTGACGAGGATGACGCCGACGGCGGGGAATCGGAGGGCGACCTCGCGGATCAGCTCCAGGGCCGGGACCGGGCCGATGCGTTCGTGGACGATCACGACCTCGGGCAGTTCGTCGACGGACTCGGCGGCGAGGCGGGCGAGGGTGTCGACGAGCTGGGTGGAGTCGGTCACCGGGGCGACCGGTTCGGCGTCCGGGAGCTGGCTGAGCAGGGTCGTGATGGACCGTACGGCGTCCGCGTCGCCGACTGCCGGGAGGATCCTCGTGGGCATACGGGCTCTCACTTGTCCTTCGCGAGTTCGTACGTCCGGTCCTTGTCGGGGACCGTGGTGTCGCTGCCGGGCGCCACCAGCGCGAGCCGGACCCGCTGGGCGAACGACTCGGCGTAGGTGATGCGCTGGGCGTCGATGGTGGACAGTGCGAAGGTGATGGGGACGGCGTCGGTGGGTTCCCGGTCCTGGCTGTTCTCGTCGGGCTTCAGCGAGGTGAGGTCGCCGACATCGATGACCTTGGCGTTGGTGACGATGATCTTCGACTGAGCGGGGTCGCCCTCACGCGCTCCCTCGAAGGTGGCGTACACGTTGACGGAGGAGCCGGGTGTGATCTTGCCGGCGACGCCGGTCGCCGCGTCGATCATGATGGCGACCTCCTGCTGCCCGGGTTGCAGGGCGGGCTGGTCGACGATCATGTCGCTCTGCAGCAACGAGCCCTTCTTCAGCGTCGTCACGGCGATCTTGCCGCGGACCTGGCCGAGGTCGGTGACGGCGTTCTCCGACAGCCAGCGCTCGGGCATCTCGATCTTCTCGAACTGACTCGCGCCGAGGGGCGTGTAGGGCTCCACGTTCGTCTTGAGCCGGTACGCGGTGACCTCCGGCCCGACCTTGGACTTCACGTCGTTGATGACGGACAGCACACCGGCGAACGCACCGAGGGCGCAGAGGACCGACAGGATCAGCAGGATGATGCCGCGGCGCTGACGGGAGTTCATGAGCCGTGGGACCTCATTGGGGAATCGGTCGAACCGGATCGGACGACGGGCGGGCTGGGCGACGGGAGCGGCGCGGTACGGGCCTACCCGGTGAGGGCTCGTCTCTCACGGCGGTGACCGAGGGCGGCGTCCCGGCGGGGGCCGAGGGCGGCGTCCCGGCGGGGGCCGAGGGCGGCGTCCCGGCGGGGGCCGGACAGCGCCGGCGCGGTGTCGTACACCGGCGGTGTCGCGGAGCAGAACACGCACCGGTCGCCGATGACGTCGATGCCGCACCAATGGCAGGCGCTCTGCCGCACCGACGTGACCAGTTGGTAGAGGACCGACAGGTCGGGCAGGTAGGCGCAGAACTCGGTCACCTTCCCGGTGCCCCACCAGTCGGGGGACTCGGCGGGCAGCGGCGTCTCGCGCAGTCCCTGCACGCGCCAGGACGGGGCGAGAGTGCCGGCGACCCAGTCGGACGGCAGTTGGCCCTTGGCGACCAGCAGGCTGGTGCCGAACTCGGGGCCGTCGAGGGCGGCTTCGGGGCCGATGCGCACCAGTTGCGGCACGGGGTGGGCCACGACGCCGAACTGGCTGCCCGGCATCCAGGACCTGGCGTGCGACTTCAGGCCGACAGGGACGTGGTCGAGCCGGGCGACGGAGCCGAGCAGCGCGCCGGCGTGGATGTAGTGGGTGAGCAGCCGGCCGGCCGAGGCGAGGACGCCGGGGCTGAGGTCGCAGGAGGCGAGTTGCCGCAACTGACGGGCCAGTACGGCGAGTCCGAGCGGGGGCAGGGGCGGCCGGAACAGGGCGATGCGGTCGGTCTCCAGGAGGGCGCGGACGGTGTACAGCCGTCGTTCCACGCTCTCGGGGAGGGCCTGCGAGCACACCACGATCACGTGCCCGTGCTGGTCGACCAGCGACTGCAGCTCGGCCAGCGCGTGCTCCAGCGGACGCCGGTCGAGGTCCTGGAGGACGACCGCGGGCAGCGTCCGTTCGTCCTGTGGCGGCAGTGCCATGTCGGCACTGGTCACGGCAATGGCAGTTGGCACGCGCGGCTCCCCGTCTCCCCATGCCCGTCGGTCCGCCGGTGTTACTCCGGCACACCCGGATGACTTCACTGCGTGACTACCTGAGCACTGTATCCACGCGTCTGTGACCGGAGAACAGCGTTTCTGTAGCTGTGGAACAACTTGTGTTGCACAAGGTGCGGCAAATCGGGGCAGGTTGAGCATTTTTCGTTGGCCGGCTGTGCGACCCGGACGGCAGGGCGACCGGCCGACCGGCCGGCCGAGGGAGCGCTCACCGGACGGCGCCAAGTCCGGGACGTGGCGGCGAACTTGGTCCGGACTTACCCCTTGACACCCTCAATTGGTCTGGACCACCCTCACCTCAATGCCCCCACTCCCCCACCGGAGGCCTCAATGGAGCCCGTGCACAGACGGTTCGGCAGACGGACGAAGTTCTGGGCGGGAGCCGTCACCGCCGCGCTCGCCCTCTCGGTCACGGCCGTCGGCCAGGCGTCCGCCGCGGACGTCAACAACGCGAAGAACGCCGGCTTCGAGGCCGGCCTGAGCAACTGGTCCTGCTCCGCGAACAGCGGTACGAGCGTCTCCTCCCCGGCGCACGCCGGCTCCGCCGCGCTCAAGGCGTCACCGAGCGGGCAGGACAACGCCCGGTGTTCCCAGACGGTGAAGGTGAAGCCCGGCTCGACGTACACGCTGAGCGCGTGGGTCCAGGGCGGGTACGCGTACCTGGGCGTGACGGGCACGGGTACGACGGACGTGTCGACCTGGACCCCGGACTCGGCCTCCTGGAAGCAGCTGTCGACGAGGTTCACGACGGGCTCCTCGACGACCTCGGTGACCGTGTACACGCACGGCTGGTACGGGCAGTCGGCCTACTACGCCGACGACCTGTCCGTCTTCGGCCCCGACGGAGGCGGCGGCGACGGTGAGCCGGAGCCCACGGTCCCGTCGGCCCCGGCGGGTCTGAGCGTCTCCGGTACGACGTCCTCCTCGGCGTCGCTCGCCTGGAACGCGGTGTCGGGCGCGACCGGCTACAACATCTACCGCGACGGTACGAAGGTGACGGCGGTCACCGGCACGTCGGCGACGGTGACCGGCCTCGCGGCCTCGACGTCGTACTCCATGCAGGTCACGGCGACGAACGCGGCCGGTGAGTCGGCGAAGTCGGCGGCGGTGACGGCCCGGACGACGGAGCAGGGCGGCGGCGGGGGCGGCGACCTGCCCAAGCACGCGGTGACCGGCTACTGGCAGAACTTCGACAACGGGGCGACGGTCCAGAGGATCTCGGACGTCTCCGCCCAGTACGACATCATCGCGGTCTCCTTCGCGGACGCGACGACGACGCCGGGCGCGGTCACCTTCAACCTCGACTCGGCCGGGCTCGACGGCTACACGGTCGACCAGTTCAAGGCGGACGTCCGCGCGAAGCAGGCCGCCGGGAAGAAGGTCATCATCTCGGTGGGCGGCGAGAAGGGCACCGTCTCGGTGAACGACTCGGCCTCCGCGACGAACTTCGCGAACTCGGTCTGGTCCGTGATGCAGGAGTACGGCTTCGACGGCGTCGACATCGACCTGGAGAACGGTCTCAACCCGACCTACATGACGCAGGCCCTGCGTGCCCTGTCGGCGAAGGCGGGCCCGGACATGATCCTGACGATGGCGCCGCAGACGATCGACATGCAGTCGACGTCCGGCTCGTACTTCCGCACGGCGCTGAACGTGAAGGACATCCTCACCGTCGTCAACATGCAGTACTACAACAGCGGCACGATGCTGGGCTGCGACGGCAAGGTGTACGCGCAGGGCACGGTCGACTTCCTCACCGCCCTGGCCTGCATCCAGCTGGAGAACGGCCTCGACCCGTCCCAGGTCGGCCTCGGCCTGCCGGCCTCCACCCGTGCGGCGGGCGGCGGCTACGTCGCCCCGTCGGTGGTCAACGCCGCCCTGGACTGCCTCACCAAGGGCACGAACTGCGGCTCCTTCAAGCCGTCGAGGACGTACCCCGACCTGCGGGGCGCGATGACCTGGTCCACGAACTGGGACGCGACGGCGGGGAACGCGTGGTCCAACGTGGTGGGCCCGCACGTGGACGCGCTGCCGTAGCCCGCGGCCGACCGGTTCCCCCGCCCGCGGAAGCACGGGCGGGGGACACCCGTATGCGACCGTCCCCGCTCCGGGCTCAGCAACCGCCCACGTCATCCATTTTGATCCGAAACGGTTTGGGTTCTGGGTCGTCGGTGGTGTGTGGACGATCTGGTGGGGGACGCGCGGCATCTGTTGCCCTCGGCGCAGGAGGCCCTGCGGCTGCGGGCGGTGGCCGCGTTGGTGTCGGGTCAGGACCGTGAGGACGTGGCGGAGCTCTTCGGGGTGTCGCTGAAGGCGGTGGACGGCTGGTGGGCGAAATGGCAGGCCGGTGGCCGTGAGGCGCTGGTCATGCGGCCCCGTGGCAAGCCGGTGGGGGCGCATCAGGTACTCGAGGAGGCCGAGCAGGCCACCGTGCGGCAGGCCGTCCTGGATCACCGGCCCTGTGACGTCGGGCTGAGCGGGCAGTTGCGGACGCGACGGCTGATCGGCGAGCTGATCGCGAAGCTGTACCGGGTGCGGCTGACCTAGCTGTACTGCCCAGCCAGGTTGGTCGAGTTTGTGCGACGACACGGTCTGAATCTGTAGGACGGCGAAGGCCTCCGGTTGTGGAGTGGAGCT
>NZ_JBHJRX010000080.1:0-29231 GCF_042268605.1 Streptomyces sp. NPDC056296
ACCCTCGGCTGGCGGACACCCGCCGAGGTCTTCGAAGAGCAGCTACGCTCGCTACAACAGCCCGGTGTTGCAACGACTGGTTGAACTCGCCCAGTACACGTCTTTCGCGTTCACCGCGCACCTTCTTGAGGCCGGCATCGACGCCTCGATCGGTAGCGTCGGCGACGCCCTGGACAACGCGCTCATGGAGTCCCAGATCGGCCTCTACAAGACGGAACTGATCAAGCCCCGCAGGCCCTGGCACGGCCTGGCCGACGTCGAGCTCGCCACCGCGGAATGGGTCGACTGGTTCAACAACCAGCGTCTTCACACAGCGATCAGAGACATCCCGCCTCACGAACACGAGAGCAACTACTACGCTCAACACCAGCCCCGACAGGCAGCTGGGGTCAACGCATAGAGCCTCCACCGATCCCGGAGCGGTTCATCGCGCTCCCTACAATGAGTCGGGATGGCGGTCGGATTCGCCATCGCTCAAAGCCATGTCAGGGAGCTGTCGTAGCCTGGGCGGATGGTGTTGAGCAACGATGAACGCGAGCTGTTGAAGCTGGTTGTGCAGGCTGGCAGGCCGGTGTGGATGTCCGAGTACTTCCCGGTGCTGAATCCGGCCGAGCCCGGCATGGATGAGAATCATCCCGGCCATGAGGCGTGGACCGAGCGGCAGATGGCGTGGTACGGGGTCTCGATCAGTCTGTGGAAGCGGGGCCTGGTCCGTGTCGTGGCGCCGGCCGACGGCAGCCGCGGCGACCTGGTCGAGCCCACCGGCGAAGGACGTGCCGCTTTGGCCGCTGCGGGCGCGTGAGCCGCACGGCGGCGTGCTGCAGCCCAGGAAGCGGCCGGGGGCGCCTACCGGATCGTGCTGACGACGAAGCTCTGTGATCCCTGGCTTCGCCGTCAGCCCGGCGCATCGGGCGGCGTTCCGTTACTGCGGCAGCGTGTGGCCGATGCGGTCCTTCCACAGGGTGCGGGCGTGGCCGAGGTGGAGCAGGGCGATGTACCACCACAGGTCTGCCTGGGTGCCGTCGCCCGTGCGGGTCAGGGTGGTGCGGTGCGCGGCGCTTTGGGCTTCCTGCAGCGCGCAGTTCACGCTCCACCATTCGGCCGCGGTGCCGTCTACCGACCGGATGCTGCCGCGGGTGGCCTCACCGGCGGCTTCCCACAGGGCCTGCAGGGTGTAGCGCAGGGACCGTTCCTCCAGCGTGGTCACGTCGGCGTGCGGGAGGGTGGGGTCGATGACGACGCGGCCCCAGGCGTTGACGTGCTCAGCGATCAGCGCGAGCGTGACGGGACGCGGCGGGACCGGGGGAACGTGCACCGTCGTCCCGCCGGCGGCGGGCGCGTGCGGTGCGGGGTCGAGCAGGCCGGCTTGGACCAGCAGCCGGGCGGTGGCCGCACAGGTGTCCTCGCGGTGGTGGAAGGGGCAGTGTTCGGGCTGCATCGGCTCCTTCTTCTCGTGGGGGAGCGCGCCATGCTAGCCCCCGCCCGGGGCGCGGCCGACCCGAGCGACCCGGCTATCGGTCGAGGGCGGTGATCCCGGCTTCGAGGGCCTTTTGGGTGCCCAGTGCGATGCTGCCGGGTGCGCCGATGCGGGCCAGGGCGTCCCACTGCGCGGGGGTGACCATCGCGTGGACCTGGGTGTCCTCCAGCGGGCCGACGGAGCCGTCGGGACGTGCGCCGAACTCGGTGGTGCGGCCGGTCCACATCTCGGTGAGCTGTTCGAGCATGCGCTGGTGCCATTCTTCGGGCAGGGGCCCGGGTTTCTCGGCGGCTGCCTGGGCGATCACGTGTGCGGCGGCGCCGGAGGGCAGGGCGCCCAGTTCGCGGACGATGAGTGCGAGGCGCTTGGCGAGTCCGTCGAGGGTGGCCGCGTACGTGTCGCTGCCGCTGTACAGCGTGCCGTGCACGTCCCGGTGCATGTCGTCGCTGATGCACTCGGCCGCGACGTCCTCGATGGGACGCTGCTGGATCTCGGCCGCGCGGCGCAGGCGCCTGGCGCTCTGGCAGGTCAGGCGGACGGTCACGGTCAGTTCGGCGTGCTCGCCCGCGGCGTCGTCGGCGGGGTGTGGTGCGGGGGTGTCCATGGGCGCTGACCGTAGTACCCGGCCGCCCGGGATCGCAGCGCGTTCCACCTGTGCAGAGGGCTCGGCGTGCTCGGCGGTCACCGTCCTTGCGCCGGGATCGGGCACGTCGGGTGGGGCGGGGGTGTCCGCCTGAGGGCTTGGGAGGAGGTGGTCGAGCCAGTCGCGGGCGGCCCGTGCGGCGCGGCGGATCACCTGCTCGTCGGCTCCGACGCGGGTGGTTACCCCGATGGTCCGGTTGATGCGGGCGTTGACGTCGCGGTGTGTGGTGCCGGTGGCCGCGACGAGTTGGCTCACCATCGCGGTCAGCCGCATGCGCGGGTCGGGCCCGGTGTCGATCTCATCGTCCCAGACCGCGTCCGGCTCTTGGTCGATCTCCGATTCGAACGCCGCGCACCGGCCGCAGAAGTCGAAGATGCTATCGACTTCGGCCTTGCCGCAGGCCAGGCACACGTAGCCGTCGCAGGTCGCGCACAGGCTGGAGGCGCTGTCGGCTTCGCGGCCCCAGGCGCGTTCCTGGGAGATGCACTGGCCGGTGCACGGCCGTGGGACGTAGTCCGCCACGGCCGGGGCCGGCTGCGCCTGTTCGCCCCGCTCTTCGCGTGCGGCCAGCTCCTGTGCCCGGCGGGCTGCGTACTCGGCGTTTGCCCGGGCGCGGGCTTCCTGGCAGGCAGTCCATTCTGTCGGCGTGAGGTGGCTGGCGCACGCCACCACGGGGGCGGGGAGGTCGTCGTAGCGGGGCCACTCAGCGGCCTCGCGGCGGCATGGGCGCCGGGTCGACTTGGCCCGGCGGGTACACGTCGGCATCGAGCGCCTCCCAATCTGATCACACGGCCGGGCAGCAGCGCGGTGCCGGCCGGTTCCCCAACCTGCGGCAGCATAGAAACCGGGACTGACAACTCCTGCCGGATTCAGGGAAGTTCGTCGTCTTGCTTGCGTCGACGCGGGTGGATCGCCAGGAGGGCGGGGGAGCGGAAACCGGCAGCGCACAGGCTCGCGGTGCAGCCCTGCAGACTCCGCCCGGGTTCGGCCGGAAATGGCTACCGAACGTATGACTGTATTGACGGTTGGTCATCGGCTGTTGAAGCCTCTGGGGTTGCGGTACATGAAGCCGCGCTTTCCCAGAGAGGAAATCATGGCCATGGAGCCGACGAAGGAGCAGCAGGCTGCCCGTGAGGTGTTCGCCTCCGGCCGGGACCTGGCCCTGGTCGCCGGGGCGGGGACGGGCAAGACGTCCACGCTGATCCTGATGGGCGCCGCGACCCGCAAACGCGGGCTGTACGTGGCGTTCAACCGGGCGATCGCCGACGACGCCCGCGCACGCTTCGGGCCGAACGTCGAGTGCCGTACCGCGCACTCCCTGGCCTTCCGCGCCGTCGGCCACCACTACCGCGAGCGTCTGGACGCCTCGGCGAGGATCCCCGCCAAGCACACCGCCCGCCTGCTCGGCATCACCCGCGACCTTGACGTGGGCTCCCGCCAGATCAAGGTCACTCACGCCGCTCGCTTGGTGATGGGCATGGTCCGCAAGTTCTGCTACACCACCGACCGGCAGGTCATGGCCCGCCACATGGAGCCGGTCAACGGCCTCGACGGCCCCGGCCAGGACTGTCTCGCCCGCACCCTGCTGCCCTACGCGCATCGTGCGTGGGAGGACATCTGCTCGCCCGCGGGCAGGCTGCGGTTCGAGCACGACCACTACATGAAGCTGTGGGCGATGACCTCCCCGCGGCTCGGGGCGGACTTCGTCCTGCTGGACGAGGCGCAGGACACCAACCCGGTGCTGGAGGAGGTCTTCCTTGCCCAGGACGCGCAGCGGGTGTGTGTGGGGGACCCGGCCCAGCAGATCTACGGCTGGCGCAACGCGCGCGATGTGATGACCGGCTTCCCGGCCGAGCAGCTGCGCCTGACCCAGTCCTTCCGCTTCGGCCCGGCCATCGCCGAGGTGGCCAACCGGTGGCTGGGTCACGCCGAGTCGGAGATGCAGCTGACCGGCCACGGCCCCGGCTCCCGCGTGGGCGAGGTGGCGCAGCCCGAGGCGGTGCTGTGCCGGGGCAACGTGGACGCGATGAGCGAGGTCCTGTCCTACCTGGAGCTCGGCATCCCGGTGGCGCTGACCGGCGGGGGCAGCGCGCTGCAGCGCATCGCCAGGGCCGCACTCGAGCTCAAAGCCGGGCAGCGCACCAGCCACCCGGAGCTGTTCTTGTTCTCCTCCTGGGGTGAGGTGCAGGAGTACGCCGAGCAGGACAAGGCCGGCCAGGACCTCAAAGCGATCGTGCAGCTGGTCGACACCTACGGCCCCGACCAGATCATCGCCGCGGTGGACCGCCTGTCCCCACAGGAGAAGGCGCAGGTCACCGTCTCCACCGCGCACAAGGCCAAGGGACGGGAGTGGCCGTCGGTACGCATCGGCAAGGGCTTCATGGCCCCGTCGGTGGACGACCACGGTCTGCAGCGCGCGCTGAACGCGAGCGAGGCCCGCCTGATCTACGTCGCGGTCACCCGCGCCCGCCACCTGCTGGACACCGAGGGCATCGCCTGGATCGACGCGTACGAAAAGACCATGGCCGACGTCGGCCGGGACGGCACGGTGGCCGGGCGGCCGATGATCGAGCTGTCCTTGACGGGGCAGCTGAAGTACGACTCCTCACCGATCTCGCAGTTCATGGCCGCCCACCTCCCGTACAGCCAGAACCTGGTGGGCGACTATCAGGCGCGCATCGCCGGCCTGGCGCACCCGGTTCAGCCGATCGACGTGCAGTACCCGAACTGGTCGGCCCTCGGGCACGCCATCGACTACCGCCTGCGCCTCAGCCTCGGCGGGCGGCTCGGACTGGCCGCCTGCGCCGGTGTCATGCTCCTTGACGAGAGGGGACCGCTGCGCGGAGCACCGGCGCGTGGGGCCCGAGGGGCCCTGCACACGGCGGGCCGGGAGCTGCTGGCCGCCGTCGACAGCTACCTCGCTGACCCCTCCAGCCTGGAGGAGAACGCGCTCATCCGGCTGTGCTTCGTTGCCGGCTTCTTCGAGGACATCGCCCGCACCGGTGAGATCCGCCGCTTCAGCATGCTCACCACTGCCACCCCCGCCACGACCCTGGACGACCTCTCCGCGGCGGTCCCCGAGTACGTTGTGACCGATATCGGCCAGCAGATGCGGCTCGCCGAGGGTCCGTTCGCCGCCTTCCGGGCCCTGCCGCAAAGGGCCCGCGTGTGCGGTCCGGTCTTCGCCGGCAGCGGCGACATCGGCGGCGCCGACGCCGACTACATCCTCGGCGGTCTCCTGCTGGACTGCAAGGCCACCAAGGACCCCCGCCGCCTGGGCCGCGAGGAGATCTATCAGCTCGCCGGATACCTCCTGCTGGACTACGACGACCAGTTCGGCATCGACCAGGTGGGCCTGTACCTCTCCCGCCAGGGCGGCCTGATCACCTGGGATGCCGCCGACTTCCTGTGTCGGCTCGGCGCGGGCGCTCCTCTATCGCAACTGCGCGCACAGCTGCGCCGGCACCTGCACGAGGCAGCCCGCCGCTGAAGCCACCGCGGGCTGCTCCGGCACCCGGTCACGTGGGCGAAGCCTGGTACCAGTTGAAAGGCCGGCTGGAGGCCGCTGATGGCGTCGGCCGTCCGGGCGTGGCGACGGGTGCTGGCCGCCCTGGGCTCTTGTGCGAACGTGCAGGGCGCAGGCGATCAGTTGTCGCGGCGCGGGGCGTGGTCGAAGAACCGGTTGTCGGTGTCGATGCGGATTTCTCGCACGCCGGGATAGGGGCGGGGGAGGGGGCCGTTGGTGGCGGCGATGATCTGGCAGGCGTAGCCGTCGGGGGAGGGGTCGTCGGCGATGTCGATGAGCGTGTCGATCAGGCGCAGGCCGGTGGCGTGGTCCAGGCCCTGTGCTCCGAGGCCGGCCAGCGGTGAGTCGATGATCATCAGCGGCGGCACTCGGACGCCGCGGTCGACGCGGCCGAGATCGCGCAGGGCCAGCAGCAGCGCGACGTTGGTCGCCACCTTGGGGCTTCCGGCGACCGAGCTCTCGGCGAAGGTCTTGTCGGCTGTGTGCCGTTCCTTGACGCGGGTGGTGAAGTCGGTGGGGTCGATGTGGGCGGTCTCGACTTCGGGGTTGATCTGCTTCAGCCGGGTGAGGAAGAACTCCGACCAGCGGCCGGTGACTTCCTTGCGGCGTACTTCGTGGGCGGTGACTGCGGCGTCCCGGGCGGCCTGTGCCGTCTCCATCTGCTCCTTGGCCGCCCGGATGACCTGTTCCTGGGCGCTGATGTAGTCGGCCGACTCCAGGCGCTCCTTGAGCTGGGCGACGTCGCGGCTCAGGCCGTGGGCTTCCTTCTCGGCCTGTTGCGCGGCCTTGCGAGCGGGCTGGAGATGGCCCTCGTCGTAGGCATCGCGGGCGGTGAGCGCGGCCGCGGCCGCCGCGTCCGCCTCGGCGGCCTGGTCGGCGGCGGCAGCCGATGCCTCCTGAAGGCTCCGCAGTCTGAGCAGGAGCCGGTCCACCTTCGCACGGGCCGCGGCGATCTGCTGCTCGCGCCGGTCTTCGACACCGTCGTGTGGCTGACCGCATTGGCGGCACAGGCCCGGCTCCCGGTCGGGGAGGGGCTGTCCGCAGCAGGTGCAGTCCTGCTGCGTGGGCTGGAGCAGGGTGGCGAGTTCGCCCTCGGCGCGCGCGTGCTCGGCGGTGGCATCGTTCACCTTGGCGTGGGCAGCGACGGCCTGTTTGGCGGTCTTCCTGCGCTGGGCTTCGGCCGCCTGGTGCAGGGCGACGAGCCGCCCGCGCTCCCCGACGGCGACCTTCAGTGCCGCGTCGGCCTTCTGCCACCGCTGCGCCGCCGCGCGGTGCTCGCGCTGTTTCTGCTCGTACGCGGCGCGGACGCTGGCCGGATCGGCCAGAGCGCCGCTGTCCCGCAGCTTCTTGAACGCCGCCAGAGCAGACCTTGCCGCCCGGTACCGGGACGTGGCTTCCGAAGCGTTCTTCTCCAGCCCGGCGAGATCCTCGTTCCACAGGCCCAGGAGCACCTCCAGGGCGAGGATTCTCGCCTCGTCCTTCCCTCCGCCGAGGAACTCGGAGGCGATCGTGTTCTGCCGCAGCGCCATGACGGTGCTGTAGAAGTCGTCCAGAGCGACACGCGTGGCCCCGCGGGCCGCTTGGGGCAGGCCGAGCAGGTCCTGGACGAAGGCGCCGGCGGTCATCTATCCGGCTTTCGCGCTTGTCACCGGCAGCAGATGCTCGATCTCGCCGGTGTCGTCGAGGTTCTTCAGGGACACCCGTGCCCGCGGGTTCGATCCGCTGCGGGTGGCCTGCCAGCGGGTTCCGGCAACCCGGAAGACCAGCCGGACTTGCCGGCAGCCGCGGACCTCCGGCATGACGGTTGCCGTGAGGAGGCCCAGCGGGTAGAGAAGCGCTTCCAGCGCGGTGGACTTTCCGGCCTTGGAGTGGCCCACGAGGAAGGTCACCAGGCCCCTGAAGCAGCGGGCGTACCAGACGTCACCCCGCTGGAATTCGAGCCGCTCGATCACAAACGACGGGCCCACTGGGCCTCCTTGGCATCCGATGTTGGTCCACACCGGAAACGACGCTCAGCCGTATGGGTGACGGCCCCGGAGAGCACCTGGCCGGTTGTCTGCCACGCCTGCGATCGGCCACCGGGCCGACGGGGCGACTTCAGCAGTGGTGCGGATCGCCCAGGAGCGGGGCGGGCCGGCCGGGACCGGCTGGGTGGATCTCCAGGCCGCCGTCGGCGTTGATGACGGGACGGCGGCCTGGATAGGTGCGCCGGGCCGTATCGAGGTCCCGTTCGTCGAAATGGCCGGCGAAGACCATCACTCCGTGGATGAGTTCCACCTTCTCGGCCCCCGTCGGCCAGCGCCCACCAGCGCCTCCACGGTCATCGGCGCGGTCGCCGGCGGCAGATCCGGTCCGGGCATAGGTCATACCTCCGATGCGGGGCGTTTGGTGGTCGCCGGCCCGAGCAGATCCCATGCGCGCCGGGCGGTCCCGATGCCGCTGCTCCGTGCGCGCACCCGGGGCGGCGGTACGCGAGGCCCTTTGGCACGGTGGGTGGGGCGTGTTACAGCAGCCCTGACAGCGGCAGGACGCGCTCGGTGAGCTGTCCGCGCAGTCGTCCCCCAGCGGTGTCGGCTTCGGTGAGCCAGTCGGCCACGACCAGCAGTTCGGCGTGCTCGGCAACCTGGCCGGGTGACAAGGCGCAGAACGCCGCGGCCCGGTCCAGGTCCAGCCCGCCGTCCTCGGCGTGTCCGAGGCGGCCGTCGGGGCGGGTGTGGGCGGCGGTGTACAGGGCGAGGAGCCGGGTGGCGGCGCCTGCCTTCTTCTTGCGGATCTTCCGGTCACCTACGACTTTCTGGGCCCAGCCGGAGATCCTCGCGCGGGTGGTCTTGCCGAAGGCGAACGGGCGGGGCCGCTCGGGCAGCAGGGTGGGAACGGTGATGGCGGTGGGGTCCTCGGACCGGGAGGCCATCACGTCGGCGGCATTGCCGGGCAGGCGCAGCCAGTGGGCCGTGACCAGTTGCTGAAGTACCCGTTCGGCATCGCCTTGGAGCCAGCCGGTGAGGTCCTGGCCGGTGATGTTCCCGGTGCCGGCGCGGGCGGCCCGCAGGGTGAGCATGAGTACCGCCAGGCGCACCTCGGCCTCCGGGTGCGGGGCGTGGATGGCGGCGTAGTCCAGCACGGTGCGGGCGTGCACGGCCTGTTGTCGGGTCAGCAGCCGTTCCACCACGGGCCCGTCCCCGCTCACCGTGTCGCCAGCCTGGCCGCCGCGGTTGGCGTGCATCTCGCGGGTGGTCTGCGCGGCTTTCTGGGCGCGCTTGGCCTCGTGGCGCAGGGAGCCGTCGCCGTTCACGTCGGCCCACAGGGCGAACGCGCGGGCCTTGCGCTCGTGGAGCTCGGCCAGGAGGACGAGGTCGGGTTCGGGGCGCTGCTGGTAGGCGCGGAACGCGTCCCCGAGTTCGATGAGCTCCAGGCGCAGGACGTCGGGTTCAAGGTCGTGCGGCACGGTCCGCTGCGCGATCTTCCCCCACTGCTTCGCCCGCCGGGATGCTGGGGCCGGTGAGCTGGTGCGGGCGCGGGGGAGCGCAGCCGGCCCGGTAGCCGAAGTCGCGTCGGCGGCGAGGGAGGGGGCGTGGTCGGAGAACACCGCCGCTGCGCCGTCGCGCACCGTGCCGTCTGCGGGTTCCGGCTTCATGCCCGGTTTGCACAATGCCTGACCTGCCCCGGCCGGGGCGGTGCGGGACGCGGGCGGGGCGGTGTCCAGGACACGGCAGTCGGAGGTGGCGGCCGCGCACCGCGCGCACATCTCCGCGATCCGCCACAGCCTTCCGGCACGGTCTGCGTACACAGTCAGGACCACCGGGCCGCCGCACCGCACGGCCCCCGCCGCCGGGTTTGCCCCGCCCCGCCGTACGGCAGTGGGGTCGGGGTTGTGCCACGCGCAGTCGGCGGCGCGGCAGGCGCACCATGCCTCGCCGCGCGGCCCTCCGCCGTCGCGGATGCGGGCCAGGTGTGTGTTGACGTGGCCGATCGCGGCCTTGCGCCCCGCAGTGGCGCTGCCGTGGACGCGCTGCTCGGCGCAGGCCGGGCGGGAGCAGGAGAGTTTCACCGCGCCGGCGGAAGGGCGGCCGTGAGGGTCCAGGCGCACCGTCCATACCCGTCCCGCGACGCGCTCCTCCTGCCGTGCGCCGGCCTCCATCGCCATGCGTACTCCCTTGATCCGTTGTCCCGGGCGGTCTCCATCATCGGGGACGCCGGCCGATCAGCCGCCGAGGAACAGGCGTTTCACCCGCCCCAGTCGACCTCGCGCCGCTCGCCGACAGTCTCAGCGGCTGTGCGAGCTCCTGCCGCATGAGACCTGTGCCCTGTGCCCGGCGCACGGCCTGGTCGACTGCGACCCGCACGTCCCGGTCGAGCGCCGGCCCAGTCGCCGACGCCATCGCCGCCAAGAAGACCGGCTGCTTCTTCCAGCCGCGCTGCACCCGGCCGCGTCAGTGATCCTGGCCGAGCGTGCCGGTAGTGATCCTGGCCGAGCGTGCCGGTGTCAGCGCCACGCTCCTCTCGCTGAACCCGCGCGAGTGCATCGGCACAGATGCGAGCGCCCTCGACCCCAGGGAATGACGTCCGTCAGGAGGAGAGACCCGGGCGCCGGATCACCTCGCACCCCACGTCTTGCTCTCGCCGAACACGCGGCGGTACGCCTCGTCGTGCGGGACGCCGGTGTCCTCGCCGCCGGCCTGGCGGGTGCGGTAGGCGGCCAGAGCTCGCAGTTCCTGCAGCTCCAAAGTGTCGGTCTCCGTCATGGGTGCCACCCTACGAAAACCGGCTCGGCGTGGCGCTCATGCCGCGGCATCGCCCTGCGCTTGGGCGCGCTGCACGGGTACGCTGACCGGGAAGACCCTGGACTCGTCCCTGGTAGCCCCGGCAGGGGCAGGCCACACGACCAGGGTTCAGACTTCGCGAAGGCCGCCCGGCATCTGCCGGGCGGCCTTCGCGCGTTTCAACCCCTCTCCCATTGCATTCGATCGGGTTAAATAAATGAGTTAAACGAGAGGGCAAGTGCTGTTAGTGTTCTGGCATGGCAACTACCGAGGAAGAGCTGTTCGCCAGCGTGGACGCGCTGCTGGAGGAGGAGCCGCAGCTCCCGCCCCCGGCGGAACGCGCCCGTCTGCGTGAGGCCGCCGGCATCACGCAGGCCCGGCTCGCGCAGGCCCTGGAGTTGAAGTCGACGCAGAGCATCAAGAACTGGGAGAACGGCCGGAGCGAGCCGACCGGGCCGCGCCTGAAGGCGTACCAGCGGCTACTGAACGGGTGGGCGGCGAAGTACCCCGCCCACGGCACTCCCGCCGCCGTGCTCGCCCCGGCCCCGATGGCCGTGCCGCAGCCGCAGGTGCCGGAGACGTTCACCGGACCGGCTACCCCCGAGGCCACCGAGCCGAAGACCGCCGCGCCCGTCCAGGCCCCGGCAGTCCAGCCCGCACCAGAGCGTCCCGCCCGCCCGGCGACGTCGCGCCGCCCGGCGGCGAAGAAGGCCGCCCCCGCGCCGGACCCGCGATTCCCGCACGGCCCGCTCGCGGTGCTGGACGGTGACGGCTGCGCGTACGGCGTCGACGGCATCGTGCTGGACTGTCCGGCGACCACGATCCCGGAGCTGGTGGAGTGGACGCTGCGCGAATCCGGCCTCGGTGCGCCGAAGCTCAACCGCTACGGCAAGGACTCCGACCCGCTGATCGTGCTCACCGCCGCGGCCGCCGTGAAGCTCGGGCTGCCCGAGCGCCTGGAGGGCCACGAGCAGCGCCGCTCCCTGCGCCTGCCGGAGGACCACCCGGTCGTCCAGCAGGTCGCGAAGGCCAAGTGGCAGTTGACGCAGCGCGGGTTCGGCCCCTGGGCCCGTATCTACCGCAAGGCGCAGGGGCGTGAGCGGCAGTGCGTGCAGCTTGCGGTCCTGTCGTGGGACGCCCTCGATGAGCGGTCCTGGCCCGGCGTCTCCGAGATGGGGCCGGCCGACATCGCGCGCGTCCTCGGGGTGTACGCCCAGCGGGTCATCACCCCGCGCGGCTCCACCGCCGTCTCCGGCCTCGAGCTGATGACCGCGCTGCGCCCGCCCACGAAGCCCGAGCGGGACGAAGGGACCGGCAACTGGGTGTCGGCCTACAACCCCGGCAGCTTGGGGACGGAGCCGATGGACCCGGCGCCGCCGGAGGCCACCCCGGAACACCCCGTCGTCGTGAACTCCGGCTGGAGGGGCAGGTTCCTGAACGAGGAGGCGTACCAGTGGGTGCGGTCGGTGGACACGCTCACCGATGAGGAGTGCACGCTGCCGTACGCGGTCGGCCTGGACCTGAACACTGCCTTCCTCGCGGCCGCGGCCCGCTTGGTCGTCGGCCTGTCCGCGCCCGACCACTTCCACGCCCCGAAGTTCAACCCGAAGATCCCCGGGAGCTGGCTGGTCGACCTCTCCCACGTAGAGCTGGACCCGCGCCTGCCGTCGCCGTTCACGCCGGACGGCAGCCGTCCGACGGGCCCGGCCTGGTACCAGACGCACACTGTCGCCTACGCCCAGGAGCTCGGCTCCGACGTCCACCCGATCGAGGCGTACCTGCGCCGTGAGACCGGCGCGTACCTGGACCCGTGGCACGACCGGCTCAAGACGGCGTACGTCGACATCCTCGCCGACCTCGGCGTCACCAAGGGCCTCTCCGACGCCGAATTCCTGGCGGCAATGGAGCAGCACAAGCAGGTCGATCCGGCCCTGGCCGCCGTCCTGTCCGCCATCAAGGCCACCGTGAAGGGCGGCGTCGGCAAGCTCCGCGAGCGCCCGCAGGGCAAGCACTTCAAGGAGGGGGAGCGGTGGCCGGCCCTTCAGCGGCCGACCTGGCGCCCCGACATCCGCGCCGCCGTCATCAGCAAGGCCCGGGTCAACATGCACCGCAAGCTCAACAACATGGCGAAGATGACCGGCCTGTACCCGCTCGCTGTGCTCTCCGACTGCGTCGTCTACCCCTCGCCCGGCGCCTCCCCGCTCGATTTCCTGCCCTACGCGGCGTCCGGCAAGCCCCAGCCGGGCGGCTTCCGCCTGGGCCCCACGCCGGGCCTGGCGAAGCTGGAGGGCGTCCAGGAGATGGCCTGGGCCGTGGACCTGATGGAGAAGGGTCTCAACCCCGCCCGGCACATCAAGGGCGGCGACGTGTAGGTACTCAGAATCCGCGTCATGTTCTCGCGGGTGATGACCTCTGAATAGCACTTATGACGCGCCACTGAGATCCCTCACTCGGAATGATCACCCTTTCGAGTGATCGAAAGTGCGTGTGACCGTTCGTACTCCAGTGCCTGTGTAACTGTCCTGCGGATCAAGGTCAGTTTCATGAGCACTGGGGGCGGATGGTGGATGTAGAGGTGTGCGTTCGACTCGCCGAGGACGAGGTGCGCGAGGGCCTCGACTGGGAGTCGGTGCCGTTGGAGATGCTGTACGCGGCCGAGCCGTGGCGGACGTTCCGTTGGTACATGGGGCAGAAGCACTACTCGGGTTCCTACTGGTCGAGTACGCAGTCGGACCACGTGATCTACGAGTCGCGGCTGGAGCTCGCGCGCCTGCTCTACGCCGACTTCGACCGGGACGTGACGGCGATCGTGGCCCAGCCCTTCTTGCTGAGAGCCGAGGTGGACGGCGCGTTGCGCCGGCACGTCCCGGACTACCTGATGGCCACCACGGCGGGCCCGCTGGTGGTGGACGTCAAGCCGCAGCTCCGGGTGGCCCGGCCGGAGCACGCGTTCACCTTCGCCTGGACCCGGGAGGCGGTCGAGTCCCGCGGGTGGCGCTACGAGGTATGGAGCGAGCCGCCGGAGGCGGAGCTGGCCAACGTCCGGTTCCTCGCGGGCTACCGCCGCGACTGGCTGTTCGAGCCGGACCCGCCCGAGGAGATACACGACGAGGCGGTGGACGAGGAGCCACCGCCGGAGCCGCTGTTGGACCCGGCGATCCTCGACGACGTACGCGACGGGGTCGTGGCCGGGGACACGCTGGGGGAGGCGTTCGCCTGCCTGCCGGACCGTCCGGCGCCGCTGGTGCGCGCCGCGGTGCTGCATCTGCTGTGGAAGCAGCAGTGGCGGACTGACCTGCGCGTTCCGCTCAGTGCCCGCAGCGTGCTGAGGAGTGCGTCGTGAGCCGGGCCGCAGTGCGCGTGGGCGTGGGGAGTCGCTTCTCCTATGACGGCGAGGTCGTCGAGGTGGTGGAGCTCGCCAGCACGCAGGCCGACGGTGAGGTAGTCCTCAAGGACGGGCGGGGTCGGCTGCTGCGGCTGGCGGTCAAGGAACTGCTGCTCTCTGACCGTGCCCGGATCATTCCGGACGGGCCCGGACCGGCCTCCGACGACCCGCAGGACGTGGCCGCGGTGGTGCTGGACCAGCTGGATACCGCTGAGCGCGAGCGGGTGCTGGAGCGGGCCGCGCACGTGAGGGAGGTGCTCACCGGGTTCCGTAGCGGCAGCGAGGAACTGGCGGCCGCCGGGGAGCCCCGCGCCGCCTACACGGCGGGCGAGCCGTTGGAAAGCCGGTACGCGGCGAAGGCGGCCGAGCTGGGGGTGGCTCCGCGCACGGTCGCGCGGTGGACCTCGGCCTTTCGCCGGGACGGTGAGGCGGGGCTGGTGCCGGCCCGCAGCGGGCCGCGTTCGGGTCACCGGAACGCGGAGGCGTGGTCGGAGGCGGCGTTGGAGGTGATGGTCGAGCACACGGGCCAGTCCAAGCCGTCGCGGAAGATGGTCATCGAGCGGACCCGGGCCCGCATGCTGGCCAGGGGATTTACGGAGGAAGACCTGCCCAGCCGGGCGACGGCCTACCGCCTCCTGGAGGCCCTGGAGCGGCGTCATCCAACGTTCCGGCTGAGTACGAAGCGGAACCGGGACATCGCCGCCCGGCCCGGCGGGGTCTACGGGAAGCTGCGGCCGACCCGGCCGGGTGAGTACCTGCTGATGGACACCAACCGCTTGGACGTGTTCGCCCTGGACCCGGTCACGCTGCAGTGGCTGCAGGCGGAGCTGACCGTGGCGATGGACTGGTACACCCGCTGCATCTGCGGGATCAGGATCACCCCGGTGTCGACGAAGGCGGTGGACGCCAGTGTCGCCCTCTACCAGGCGTTCCGTCCCCGGCCCGCGGAAGCTGACTGGCCGGCGCACGCGGTCTGGCCCGAGCACGGCATCCCAAAGTCGGTCCTGATCGACCGGACCGCGTTGGAGGGACCGATGCGCTCGGCGGCGTCGCCGGCGCTGGTGCCGGAGACGGTGCTGGTCGACCACGGCAAGGTGTTCGTCTCGGAGCATCTGACCAGCGTCTGCCGCCGGTTGGGGATCTCGGTGCAGCCGGCCCGGCTGCGGACGGGCCGGGACAAGGGCCCGCTGGAGAGATTCTTTCTGACCCTGCGCGAGGACCTGCTGCAGGGCCTGCCCGGCTACAAAGGACCCGATCTGCACTCACGCGGCGAGCGCCCGGAGGGGGAGGCGTTCTTCTTCCTCCACGAACTTGAGGCGATCATCCGCGAGTGGGTGGCCTGCGTGTATCACGTGAGGCCACACACCTCTCTGGTCGACCCGGGGGTGCCGGGGCTGCGGATGTCGCCGGCGGCGATGTTCGAGCACGGGCTGCACAGGGCCGGCTATATCGAGGTCCCGCGGGATCCGGACCTGGCGTTTGAGTTCCTGCGGGTTCAGCGGCGGAAGATCCAGCACTACGGCATCGATCTCGACGCGCGCCGCTACAACGGCCCGGCCCTGGACCCCTACCGCGGCATGCTCAGCGATGAGCGGGACGGCAAGTGGCCGATCGGGGTGAACCCGGACGACATCAACACGGTCTACTTCCGGGATCCCGCCGATCGCCGGTGGCACGCGCTGGCCTGGGAGCACGCGCCGGGCCGGGACATGCCGGTGAGCGAGGAAGCGCTGCAGTTCGCGCGCCGCCTGGCCGCGGCCCGGGACCGGTTCCCAGACGACAAGGCCGCGGTCCGGGACCTGTTCGAGCGGTGGAACCTCGGCCTGGGCACCACGTTGGTCGAACGCCGAATGGCGCTGCGGCTCGCCCGGGAACAGGCCGCCCTGGACCTGCCCGAGGCCGAGGAGAGCGTCGCCACGCTGCCGAGCGTGAGGCGCCTGATGGACCTGACCGACGCGGCAGAGCCACAGCCCGCGACCGAGGCCGCACCTGAGGCGGGCGACGACGACGTGGCCGACGACGCCGAGCCGGTCGAGCTGGAAGACGACAGCGACTTCTACACCGATGCCTTGGAGGACGCGTGAACAGCGAGAGCACCTGGACGCCGGGAGATACCCACCGCCTGGACGCGCTGACGCTGTCCCGCAAGGAGGGTTGGGCGGCGTTTGCGGACGCGGCCCCGCGAGTCCAGCCCGAGCTGCTGCCGCGCGGCGACTACTTGGCGCTGGGTGAGCGGGCGCGGGCCGAGTACGACCGGGCCCGGCGACTGTGGCACGCGAACCTCGGCCCGTTGCGCACCCCGCAGCTGGCCGAGCTGCACGAGGACTTGTGGGACATCGTCGACAGCAATCAGCAGGACGGCGACAAGGCCAAGGGCGCCGTCGCGGTGGACGCCTTCCCCGGGCTTGGCAAGACCACCGCGGTGCTGGCCTTCGCCCGGGACTTCCATCGCCGGGAGATCGCCGAGGGCAGTGCGTTCACCGAGGGCGGGCACGAACGGCTTCCGGTCTGCCGGGTGGGTCTGACCGGCAACACCGGGATGAAGGACTTCAACCGGGCGATGCTGGAGTTCTTCGGCCACCCCGGCCGCACCACCGGCACAACGGCCGAGTTCGCCCAGCGCGCCCTGGACTGCGTGCTTTCGTGCGATGTGAAACTCTTGATCGTCGACGATCTGCACTTCCTTCGCTGGAGGGCGAGCGGCGGTGTCGAGGTGAGCAACCACTTCAAGTACATCGCGAACGAGTTCCCGGTCACCCTGCTGTTCGTCGGCGTCGGCCTGGCCGCGCGTGGCCTGTTCTCCGAGGGCGAGACCTACGACAACGCGATCCTGGCCCAGACGGGCCGACGCACGACCCGCCTGGACATGCGGTCCTTCGAGCTCAAGAGCGATCAGGGCCGCGCCGAGTGGCGGCAGCTGCTGCTGGCCCTGGAGAAGCGCCTGGTGCTCAGAGAGAAGCACCAGGGCATGCTCGCCGACGACCTGTTCGAGTACCTCTTCATCCGCTCCAGTGGCCACATCGGGTCGCTGATGACCCTCATCAACCGCGGCTGCCAGCGCGCCGTCCGCACCGGCGCCGAGCATCTCGACGAGGAACTGCTCAGCCGGGTCAAGATCGATCAGGCGGCCCACCTGGCCCAGGACGACGTACGCAATCTCCTGAAGGGCCAGCGCTCCCGACGGCTTCGTCGGAAGGCGGTTCGCCGGTGACGCATGCGCGGACCCTGCCGATCCGCCTCGTTCCGCACCCGGGCGAGGCCATCGACTCCTGGTGGGAGGCGATCGCCCACCGGCTGGGCACCAACACCGGCGACGTTCTGTCCGCGATGGGTCTGCTGCCGCGCAGCCCGTCCAGCCCGGTGAGCTCGGGCATCCTGGGCCACCTCGTCACCCTCCTCGATGAGGACCAGGCGGCGAGAGCCGCCTGGTCCTCCGGCGTCACCCCGGCTGAAGTACAGGCCATGACCCTGGCCCACTACGACCGCCGGGCCCACATGGTCGACGCTGAGCGGCGCCGGGTCGCGGCACGGCATGTCTGGGGACGGGCCCGCGGTTCCCGCTACTGCCCGGCCTGCCTGGCCGACAACGGCGGCCGGTGGAAGCTGAGATGGAGACTCGGCTGGTCCTTTGCCTGTCTTGACCACCACCTCCTGCTGGTCGACACCTGCCCGCGCTGCAGCCGCATGCCGCGACACTTTCCGGCGACCACCCGGCACTTGCTCTCCCCGGGCCGCTGCCACAGCCCTTCAGAGAAGGACGCTCCGTTGGCTCGATGCGGCCAGCCGTTCGAGGAGGTTCCCGCGCTCACGCTCGCCGTGCAGGGACCGGTGATCGCGGCCCAGAAGCTCATCGAGGAGGCAATCTCCCGCGGCCGGGCCGACTTCGGCGTCTACCAGGACCACCCCCAGCCCAGCCTCGCGCTGTTCGGAGACCTTCGGGCGCTGGCCTGCATTCTCCTCCGCCGCGTTCCTGAACGACTGGCGGGCTTCGTCCCGCCGGAGATCCTCGCGCTGCACCAGCAGCCCGTGCCAAAGAAGCGGCGGTCCTTCAACCCCGGTGTCGGCGAGGAGACCCGACCGGGACGTCTGGCCCCGCAGCGGGCTGCAACCGCCGCCCTCGCTGTCAGCGCGGCCCTGCACATCCTCGAGCAAGGCGATGCCCACCGGGCCGGAGCCGCCCTTCGCCACCTGATCCGTGATGCCGACGGCACCATCCCGCTCAAGGTCGGTCTCCGGTGGGCCCACACCAGCCCGGTCTTCGACGCGGTACACCTCGCGACGCTGGCCCCTCGCCTCAGGCACAGTGATCAACTGCGCTATCGCACCGCCGACCGGCTCCCTCGCAGGCCTGGCCCTTCGGCCTCAGCTCGAACCACACAGCGGGCGCACAGGATCCCTACGCAGCTGTGGCCGGCATGGTCCGCGCGGCTGAGCCCTGTGAACGGGGCCCTGTCGCGCACCATCCGCCCGGCCCTGTCGTGCTACCTCCTGCTCATCGGCGGTACGGGAGACTTCACCACAGCAACCCGAGTCCTTCGGTCCCCGGCAGAAGACAGACTCGGTCCCCACCTGGCGCACCGTCTCACGAAGCAGGGGCACTGGAAGGCCATCAGCCTCGGCCTGTCCGCGCTGGCGGACTACCTCGACCATGAGGGATCACCAATCGACTACGACCGCCGCCGCGCGCTGGACTACCGCGACCTGCTGCCCCAGGACACCTGGACACAACTCTGTCGAGACATCGAATTCGAAGCCGGCGGCGTCCGGCGGCACCTATTCGCCCGAGCGCTGCTGTTCGAACGGATCAGCGGCCTGCCGACAACCGTCGCCCCGGCCGCCTACGCGCCCGCCACCACGGAACTGCGGACCATGCTGCGAACCTTCGAAACGGACCTCACCCCCACGCTGGCGAGCCAACTCGAAGAGCACGCCCGCGAGTTCCTCGCCCGGCAGGGCATCCACGACGAGCCCCTCACCTGGCAGCCGCCGACGAACATCATCGAGGGTCTCGACCTGCCAGGGTGCGACCTCGGGGACATCGACCTCGGCATCCTGCACCGCCTCATCCGGGACGAATCCCTGACGACAGCGGGGGCAGCCCGCCGCCTGGGCGTCAGCCATGATGCTGTCCGCTTCGTCCTGCAGGAGCAGCCGGCACCCCCCAAGAGATCCGCGATGTGGGAGAGAGGAGCGACCGTTCGCCGTGCTCGCGCCGCGCTGTCCAGGGACGCGTTCGCCCGCCTTTACCTCGAGGAGTACCGCTCGCTCAAGTGGATCGCGAAGCACGTAGGCGTGAACGAGGAGGCCATCAAGGTCCTGGTCCGCGAGTACGGCATGAGCCGCGAGGGTAAAGCGACCCGCTGGCGCCAGATCGATCTCGACTGGCTCCGCGATCAACGAGCCGCCGGGCGCACCTGCCGCGAGCTCGCCGAGGAGACCGGCTTCTCGCTCGGAATGATCAGCTACCTGGGCCGACGGCATGATCTGCCCGGCCGCCGGCTCGCCCGGAAGGGCTGACCTGTCACGTCACGCGGCGGAGTCGCCGTCGAGCGCCAGCTCAGCACCCCCAGTTCCGGGCGGCGGTGAGGTTCCGTGCGGTGCCGACCACCTGGTAGGTGAAGTCGTCTCACTCCTCCAGGACCCGTGGCTCGGTCGGGCCGGAGGTGGCCGGTGCCACCGTGCACCGGACTGTGACGACGGTAGATGTCCATCGGCGGCCGGCGCCGCTTGTTGTACGCGGCGAGCGGGTCGTTGTCCACGGACACGCCGACGTCCGGGTGATGTGCTCGTAAAGCAGGGCGCGGGCCTGTCCGTACGACAGCCGCGCCAGGCCATTGTCCGGGCGGACGTCGCGGGCTCTGGGGACCTTGCCTGGGCCGGGCGGCGGTGGGTGACGAACACTGGCCCGCGGGTGCGGCCCTTGAGTAGGCAGCAGCGCGCGGTGCCCGCGTCCCAGTACACGGACTCCAGCGCGAAGTCCTCGCTGGGCCGACGCCCGGCCAGGTCCAGCTCCTTGATGCACCGGCTCGCCCCCGAGGAATCCGCTCGCTCTGACGATCAGCACAGTCATGCAATATCACGGCAGTGGGGCTCCGCTCCGCCGTGAAACCAGGTGAAGCCCACTCACCGGTTCGTGTCACCAGCGACCCGACGGCCACGGTTTGCGGCGTTGCGCCTGCATCTCGATAGGACGTGCCGCTTTACAGAACGACCACTTCTGGACACACGTCGAACACATCCCAGTGATGGCTACCGACGAGACATGCCTGCTCACCACCTGCATCGGGAGGTGCAGTGCGAGTCGATCTACACCCCCAACATCAAGACAACCGTTCGAGCTGACGTTGACCATGCGCCCGACAACCCGTTGAATCTTCATGACCCAAGGCGACAGCGAGAGCACGGTAGGTGAGCGAGCTGACCACCCGTTGGCCTGCTGTGTGGCTGTCACTTGCCATCTACGGAGGGAACGTCATGAAGCGCAGAATCCTTTCTTCACTCGGTGTCCTGGCCCTGTGTGGTGGAGCAGTGCTGGGGGTGACCCAGACGGCGACCGCCGGTGAGACGGGGGCTCAGGCCGGCTCCTTCTGGCTCTTCCAGCACGACGGCTACGGCGGCAGCAGCAAGAACTTCGGCGGCGACGACCGGTACCTGAACAACACCAACTGGAACGGCACGTCCAGCAGGGTCGACAACGGTGCCAGCTCCATGAAGAACCAGACCGGCTCCGACGTGGTGCTGTACGAGACCAACGGCTGTTCCGGCCCCACCTACTTCGCCCGTCCGAACTCCGTTGACTCGGACTTCAGCAACAACAACTTCGACAACAAGGCCAGCTGCGTCGACTTCCGCTGATCCGTCGCTGAAGGTGGCGGGCATTCGTGCCCGCCACCTTCAGCATTTCTGCCACCTGAGGGAATCCCTATGCGGTACCGCCCTGCCCGTTCGCTTACCGCCCTTCTCTTCTTGGCCGTGCTCGTCGGAGGCTGCGCTGAGCAGGAGGAACCTCAAGGAGCTAGGCTTTTAGCGCCACCCCCTACAGACGAGGTCTATGAGATCGTCCTCCCCTTCGATGCCTATGAGCTATCTCTTGAAGAGACCTACCAGGACTCCGCTGCGCGTGACGAACTGATACGACGATGCCTTGAGGAAAAAGGCTACGACTGGCCGGCCATTGAGTACCCGAAAGGCGTGCAGGATCCGAAGAACCGCAGACGGTACGGCGTGATTGAGATGCCTGTTGCCAGGAAGCTTGGCTACCACCCTACTCCAGGGATGCTGGGGTCGCGTGAAGTGGTTGAACAACGAGAGCGACGAGACAAGTCGCTGAGCGCTGAAGCTCTCGAAGCCGTCTACAACGAGAAGGACGGTTGTGGGAAGAAGGCGAGTGGGTACTTGCTGCGCAACGGAGGGAAAGCCGATTACGACCTGCTCAGACAGTTGAGTGAAGAAATTTTTAACGAAGCTCACGGTAAGCCCGAGGTGAAAAAGGCGTCCCGTGCATGGAGTTCGTGTATGGCGGAGCAGGATTTCAATTACAAGGCCCCCACTGATGCTCTAGCTGATGAACGATGGTGGTCTGAAGAAACTGATCGCGCCTCGTCCGCTGAAATTGCAACCGCTGTTGCCGATGTCGAATGCCAGGGGCGCAGTGGGTTGATCAACGTCTTGTATAGGACCGAGAAGCAGCTGCAGCAGCAGGCCGTGATCGAGCATCAGAGGTACTTCGACTCACTTATGCGCGCCAAGGGAATAAATGTGGCCAACGCGCGAGAAGTTCTGAGTGGTGCTGGTTGAGGTCGTACTGCGTCCCGTGTCAGAACGCGATCCATACGGAAAGTGCGGCAGCCACCGCGAGGAGGGCTGAAGCGAGAATCCACCCAGCTGGCCTCAGTTCATGAAAGAACCGCTCAGTGCGGGCTTCCCCCGGCTCCGAATGCCGCGCTTCAGGTGCTGATGCGGCGTAGCGCTGCATTAGTCGGGCTGTCCACGAAAATGCCGCAATGGTTGCTAATGCGGCCCACACCAGCAAGAACGATATGGCGGCAGAAACTACGTGCACAACTCATTCCCTCCCCGCAGAGCAGTTGACTGGCTGCCCCGCTCCTGACCTGTCTCGTTGCCCCGGCCAGCCGCTGACCGTACGTGAGTGGTGGCGCCGTTCCTCCACCATGAAGAGACAGCGACGACCTGTCCAGAGCCGATGCGGATATCAGTCACACTGCCCAGTTCTGACATAGAGTGAAATCTGTGCACCACGCACCTTCGTACGCGCACAGCGTTCGAAGTGGTCCTTGAGTACCTGACGCTTGACTACTTCCTCCGGGAAGGTGTCCAGTGGCTGACCAGCAGGATCGGAGAGCGAAATGATCTTGTCTTGGTTGAGCATCCTGGCGCGGATGACAGAGGCTGGTAGCTCTGTGCCGTGCAGGGTCCCTGAAGTCGCTGGGGTGACGTCGAGCGCCAGGTCATCTATCTTGTGATAGACGGATGGTGCTGACAGTAGCCATTCGCGACGTCGCGCAGGCATGAACAGAACCGAATCTCCCCGGTGTGCGTAGGACTCGACGGCCTTGGCAACCGCAACTGTGTTGTCCTTCCTGCTCTCTGGCGAACGAATCAGCAACGACCATGGCAGCAGGGCGGCCAGACTCGCGGCGGCCAGACCGCACGCCGTGAAACGCACGCGCAACGAGCACCAGGGCATCGAACGCACAAGGCTGTCCATCGCGCACCCTAGGAGAAGAGCGAGTCCGGCCATGCTGTACAAGACATAGCGCTCCACGTACCAGGGCTTGAGCAGCGAAACCGTCATGAGCAGACCGCCCGGGAGTACGAGGAGCGGTAGCGCCACGGCGGGCAGCGTCAATCCGGACGTCCCCGGGAAGCAACTGGCGGCGTCTGCTCGAGCGACGTAGAGACCCAAGGCCAGTCCAGCAGCCGAAATGGCGAAGAACTGGAGCCAGACTGCGAGGGTGGGCCCTCCAAGCCAGCCCAGTTGCTCACCTGACTGCCCGACGCTTACGACCGCTAGCGGGGTGATTGCCACAGTGGCAGCAGCAGCGGAGACGATCCACGACCGAATTACGGGGCGTGTGGCGCCCACGACGCGCAAAGTAGCACCATGAGCCACGAGCACCAGTATGGCGAATTCGTGCAGCCAGCCGGCGATGGCCACAAGGACGGCGTAGGCGACCCACAAGCGTGCGGAACCCCTTCCCATGCACCGCACGAAGACGTAGCAGGCCCACACCACCGTTGCGGAGACCAGCGCGTATGACCGGCCCTCTTGGGCGAAGTGCTGCACCATGGGAATTGCCGCGTATAGCGAACCAGCCAGGACACCGGTCCTCCCATTTCGCAAGTGTCGGCCCATGGCCCCCACACCTGCTGCCGCCACGACAGTGGCGATCACGGAAGGGGCCCGTAGTGCCAGGAGCCCGCCGTCCCACACCCCGAACACCCCATGCATGATCAAGTAATACAGGCCGTGCACAGCATCGATGTTGCCGAGCAGGGACCAGATGTCACCGAGCGATCGATGCGCCACCTGGTAGGTCACCGACTCATCACGCCACATACTTCCCTGGCGCTTGAGCCCCCACAGTCCTAACGCTGCAGCCGCCGCGGCCGGGACCAGCAGGGGGGCGGCTCGGCTCGCTCGAGCCCGTACTCGAGTTGGTTCACCCTCGGCAGCTTTCGTTGCGTGCTGCTCCGCTGGTGTCGTGTCAGTTGCAGAAATGAGAGCGTTCCCTTTCTCCGTGGCACCCAGCGGGCGCAGCGTTCAGTGCGGTCAGCAGAAGCCAGGGCGGGCATGGACAGTCACCCGGGCCGAGCCGACGGTGCGGCTGCGGCAGGGGGTGAATGCCGAGGACAGCACCGCACGCTTTCTGCTGTCCTGATCACTTGTTTCGAAGGCCTCGCGTTCCCGATCGCGAACCACCACGACCCGTGTGGACGCGACCAGACGGTCCGCAATGACGTCGCTGGCCAGTTCGGTTCCGAACAATGTGTGTGACGATGCGGGCGTCCGGGCCAGGGCCAGGTCGGTCATGCCCAACGAAGCGGGTGAGGTGCGCAGCATCCACACGCGACGGCTCTGGGGCAAGAAGATCACGCCGTCCCCCGGCGCCCCCAGCTCCTGAACTGCGGCCGCAACCGCTTTGGCGTCGTCGCTGCGGCTGCTCGCGGAGCGCAAGTGAGATCCGACCGGCACAACAAGTGTTACAGCCACCAGGCTCGCCACAGCCGCGAGTCCGACACGAGCCGGCCGTCGCCGCACTGATTGCCACAAGCTGATACAGGCTGCTCCAGCCAGGACGGATACCCCAGACAAGGAATACAGCACGTACCGGTCGACGTAGAGCGGCTTGACGAGCGAGGCCAGCAGGAGCAGCCCGGGGGGAAACACGACGAGCGGCAAGGCGACTTGGTCCAGGGGCATGCGGGGCGTTGCGTATGGCCAGGGCTCTATGCCAGCCCCGCGCCGCAAGAGTGTGCGGCACAGCAGTCCTACCAGGACGAGGAGCAGGTAGCCGGAAAGGTCTCCTGCCAGGCTCACCTCAATCCATGCGACCTGCCCCGTCTGTCCCAGACTCACCCAGACCAACGGTGCAAGGACGAGGAGGACACAGCTGCAGGCGATGCCCCATCCGCGCGCCAGGGAACGTGGTGCCTTCAGCCATGTCAGGGTCACACCATGGGCGACAAGCGCGAGGACCGCAAACTCGTGCAGCAGGCAGGCCGTCGTGGAAAGAAGCGCGTACGACACCCACCAACGCCGCTTTGAGGAAACCAACGCCCGGACCAGACAGACCGTCGCCCAGACGATTGCGGCTGTCACCAGCGCGTACGAGCGTCCCTCCTGGGCATAGCGCTGGATGGTAGGCCACAGCGCGAAGATCAAGCCGGCCATCCCGCCCGCTGCGGGCCCTGCCAGCCAGCGTCCCAAGAGCCCGACTCCGCACGCTGCCAGTGCCATCGCAAGAACGGACGGAAGTCGGAGGGCGATCAAACCGCCGTCCCAGCATGCGAAGACACCGTGCATAAAGAGGTAGTAGAGACCGTGTACCGCATCGGCACCATCGAGCGTTGCCCACAACGCTTCAGGCGTCCGGTGAGCCATGTCGTACGTGACGGCCTCGTCCTGCCAGATGCTGCCCTGTCTGCCGAGGCCCCACAGGCCCAGAGCCATCACCGTGGCAGCGGGAAGCAAGAGGGGCAGCCAGTACCGACGTCCGGATGCCGCGTGCGTTGGGTGTCGCGGCGGAGGCGCTGAAGGCTGTGCCGTTGCACGCTGAACAGTGGCGCGGCGAAGGGCGGGTGCGGTGCCGATGACCAGACTCGTTTCTCTGGGGGACCAACGACGCTCCTCACTTCACCAAGGAAGACGTTGATGGTCAGCTCTGGTTCGGGTCGCCTATCAATTTCTTCATCAGCTAGGTTGACCTGGCCTAACACCGCTGGAGGTGTTGAAGGCGGAAGGGGAGTATGGGACGTCGGGAGAAGGAACTGGACCCCAGCGCCGGTCCTGTTCAGGCCTTTGCACACGAGCTGCGTCAGCTGCGCTCGGCGGCTGGTAACCCGCCCTATCGTGAACTGTCCAGACGGGCCGGCTTCTCTGCGCCGACTCTGTCCGAGGCAGCGGCCGGACGTCGACTGCCGAGTCTCCAGGTAGCTCTGGCATACGCGGTTGCATGTGGAGGTGAAGCCGCCGCATGGGAACGGCGTTGGCACTCCGCCCAGGGAGATGCTGCTCGGCAGCCCGTGGACGAGGCGGACTCTGCCGCATCGCCCTACCAGGGTCTGCGGCGCTACGAGATGAGCGACCAAGCCCTGTTCTTCGGACGCGACTCGCTCGTGAAGGAGCTCTACGCGCTGACCGCCGCACACAGGTTTGTCGCCTTGGTCGGAGCTTCCGGAAGCGGAAAGTCATCGATCCTCCGAGCAGGGCTGATCCCCGCCCTACGCGATCCGGAGGCCACGGGTCCTGCCCCAGCGACCATCCGCATCTGCACCCCCGGACCAAACGCAGATTCGACGATCACACCCCTCTTGGCGCCCGCCAATACCAACGGCGACACCTTCCTGATCATTGATCAGTTCGAAGAACTCTTCACCCTCCAAGACGATCGCACGCTGCAGAACCAGCTCATCGATCGCCTTCTGACCGCCTGCACGACCGACCGCCTCCGGGTCCTGATCGCTGTACGAGCCGACTTCTTCGGCCACTGCGCCAACCACCCCGGCCTCGCCCGCGTCGTCAATCGAGCCCACCTGCTCACCTCGGCCATGTCACCCCAGCAATTACGGGCCGCTGTGACCAAACCGGCAGCTGCCGCCGGCCTCGTCGTAGAACGGGCACTGACGGACCGCATCCTCACAGACGTGGCAACGGAGCCGGGAGCGCTGCCCCTGATGTCGCATGCGCTGTTGGAAGTGTGGCGGCGCCGGTCGGGCAAGACCCTCACCCTCGCTGCGTACGACGCCATCAGCGGCGTACACGGGGCCATCGCTCACACTGCAGAGGCGGTCTTCGCCAACCTGTGCGAGAGCGAAGCTGAATTGGCCCGCACCATGCTGCTTCGGCTGATCTCGCCTTCTCGTGACGGGGCCGACACCCGCCGTCCCGTCGCTCGCTCCGAGCTCGTCGCTGACGAACGCCAAACAGCAGTGCTTGAGCAGCTCATCGCAGCACGGCTGCTGGCCGTGGACGCCGATACCGTCGAGCTGGCGCACGAGGCTCTCATTACGGCCTGGCCGCGGCTGCGCCAGTGGGTCACCAGCGAACGAGACCGCCTCCACGAGCACCGGCGACTCACTGAAGCCGCCAGAACTTGGGAGGATCTGGACAGAGACGCTGGAGCTCTCTACCGCGGTGTGCTGCTCGCGGTAGCACGCGAGCACTTCCTCGCCGCCGACGGCCAGCCAGTCAGCGAGCTCAACAAACTCGAACAGGATTTCCTGCTTGCCAGCGTCTTTGCATACGAAACGGAGGAAAAGGAAGCAACGCGGACAGCCCGACGCGTGCAACTGCTCAGCGTGCTACTCATCGTTCTGACCGCGTCCGCACTCGCAGTATGGGTTACCTGGTTTCTTGGCCGCGAACATCCCTGAGAGCAAGAGCAAGAGCAAGAGCAAGAGCAAGAGCAAGAGCAAGAGCAAGACCCCGTTTCAAGGGGGATTGATGGTCTAGCGGCTCTCCGTTACCTTAGACGCATCGACTCCGTTAAATGATGGTCTCAGGGGAGGCACGTTGATCCAGATCACGCTGGGCAGACGCAGGTCGATCGACCCGAGCGAGGACGCCTTCGCGCGGTCACAGATCGGTTGGACCGAAGGGCTCTCCGATCAGCAACTCCACGACATCGCCCGCGGAACCTGGGTGATGCCCGGCGAACGCGTCGAACGAGAGCGGTTCGCCGTCGTCAGCGGAGACGTCATCATCAGGCAGGCCATGGAGATCGACCGGGTCGTCGACACCCCCGACGGCCGGCGGGCCTTCGAAGGGCGGATCCTCGGCCCCGGGCATCCGGTGTACGACCACTACGTCGGCAAGCCCGCACCGAACGGCGCCCAACAGAACCCCATCACCTACTTCAAGTCCCCACTGGACAACCGGAAGTGCAACTGCGGCTGCGGCAAACCGATCGAACGCGGCGACTTCCTCCCCGGACACGACCAGCGGGCCATCCACGAAAGGATCGCCCGCGTCGGCACCGTGATGGACTTCATCACCTGGTTCGACCAGACCTGGAAGGCCGACGAGGACCAGCAGGACGATGCGGCATGAGGAAATGCCACCGTGCTGAGACGGAACCCGTGGGACATCTGATGAGACAGCAGAGCAAGCAGCAGGTCAGCGCGGCCTGGAATGACAATGGCGTCGCGAACCTACACGACGCCGTGCTCGACGAAGGCGAGTAAGGCCCGCAACCAGCGACACCGGCATGGCCGTCCCCACGGAAGGCCGGCGCGCACGCTCAACCGCATCGAAGGAGCCGTAACCGATGACCACCCCCGACGCCGCGCCCCCGCAGTGGCGAGTCCCCACCACCCCGCCTGCCCATGACCCGGCGCTGTTCGCGCGGGCGATGCGGGACATGCGCCTGACCTGGCGCGCCCGCGGCATCCTGGCCGAACTCGCCACCGGCTACACCCCCGGGCAGGAGCCCACGGTCAGCGAACTGATCTCCCTCACCCGCGCCGAGCGCCTGGCCGCCGAGGGCCGCGACGCCTTCCGTAAAGCGGTCGGCGAGCTGCGCAGCCTCGGCTACCTCACACCCGACGCCACCACGGCCTCCGGCGTGGGCGAGCGCCTGGTCGTGGACCTCGCTCCGGCCGCCGACGCCCGCCTGATCCCCCAGCGCTACGGCCACAGCCCGCTCACGGACGGGAGCTGACCGGTGGGAGAGATTGAGGACGCTATCGAGCGGGCCGACTTCGAGGCGTTCACCCGCGAGCCCCCCAAGGGCCTCAAAGGCCGTATCAACTTCCTGCTGGGGCAGCTGAAGACCACCAAGGCCGTCGCCGCCGAGCTCGGCGTCACCCAGCGCTCGGTGGAGCGCTACCGCACCGGCGAGCGCAAACACCCGCCCAAGCCCATCGCCGACCGGATCGAGACGGCCGTACGCGCCCGGTGGCAGCCGAAGGTCCGAGGGCGCCGCCGCAAGCAGGCCGCCACCGCCACTGGCATCACCGTCGAAACCAGGGCCCGGTTCGGCTACACCGCGCCCGTCGGCACCACCGACGACGGCCGGATGCGCCGCCTGACCGTCCACCTCCCCCCGGCCTACGCCCGCCGCCTGTTTGACGCCCAGCAACAAGGCGCCACCGACCAGCAGATGCGCGACATCGTCGCCCAAGGACTGCAGGAGGTGTACTTCAAGGACGGCGGACGCCGCGCCGCGGGCCTCGAAGTCGCCCTCACCGACATCGACTATTTCGACCTTTCCTACTGACCGGGCTCGAGCGGCCTCCCGCCGCCTCCTCGGGTTTCGCCGCGCGGTGGCCGGCTGGCCCGATTCCTTGAGCGTCTCGGAGGGCGCTCAAGGAATCGGGGGCCGCGGCGGTTGTTGTGGGATGCAGCGGAGCGGGCGGCTGATGATCTGAGCGGCGGGAGCTGGCGAGCGGCCCCGGGCCCGCCGAAGGTCTGCACAGGAGGCTGCCGAAGGTGCCGCCGACGACCGGAGGGTCGGTAATCCGGTCCCGGCCTTAAGGAGCAATGGGACAGCGGTTCGGGCAGGCCGATCGGTACTGGTGACGGCGTGAATGCGGTCTGTCGCGGGGCGGGTTGGGATCTTTAGGCTCTGCTCATGTCGAAGCAGAAGCGAGGCAGGAAGCACCGGGGCCTTGACCCCGAATCCTGAACACGGGTTATGCGGCTGGTGCAAGCGTAGTTGGTGTGAGGTGGAAGGCGTTCTCGAAGGCGATCGGTGATC
>NZ_JBHJRX010000081.1:0-28569 GCF_042268605.1 Streptomyces sp. NPDC056296
GTGGATGTCCGCGATCACCGGGATCTGCGACTTCCGCGCGATCACGGAGAGGGCGTCCGCGTCGTCCTGCGTCGGGCAGGCCACCCGGACGATCTGGCAGCCGGACGCCGTCAGCTCGGCGATCTGCTGGAGCGTCGCGCCGATGTCGGAGGTGCGGGTCGTGGTCATGGACTGCACCGACACGGGGGCGTCGCCGCCCACCGCCACGGGCCCGACCTGGATCTGCCGGCTCTTGCGGCGCTCCGCGAGCCTGGTCGGAACGTCCGGCATGCCGAGAGAAATCGCAGTCATCTGCTGTGCAACCCCAAGTCGTGGATCAAGGTCCGGTCCCGTTCAGCGGCGGGCTCCGGCCTTCGAGATTACGGCACCGACGTGAACGCCGGGCACACGGCGTACGGGAGTACACCCTTTGGCGTCCATCTGCCGGGTGACCGGCGTGAAGCCCGAACCGGAGGGACATGCTCCCCGGATCGGGCTTCTCTTCGGATCGCGGTGATTGTCCGGTCCGTACCGATTCGATCCTTTCGAATCAGTCGAATGGGCCGGACCGTCCACATCTCAGCTGATTCGTACCGGATTGACGACGTCCGCCACCAGGACGAGCAGCGTGAAGCAGACGAAGATGCCCGCCACCACGTAGGCCACCGGCATCAGCTTCGCCACGTCGAACGGCCCCGGGTCCGGACGGCGCAGCACCTTGGCCGCGTTCCGGCGCAGTGACTCCCACAGTGCGCCCGCGATGTGGCCGCCGTCGAGCGGCAGCAGCGGGAGCATGTTGAAGAGGAACAGGGAGAGGTTGAAGCCGGCCACGAGCATGATGAACATGGCGAGCTGCTGGGTGGGCGGGATGTCCAGGGTGGCGATCTCGCCGCCGACGCGGGCGGCGCCGACGACGCCCATCGGGGAGTCGGCCTCGCGTGGTCCGTCGCCGAAGGCCGCGTCCCACAGGGCGGGGATCTTGGCGGGCAGGGCGGCGAGGGAGTCGACGGCGTCGCCGATCCGGTCGCCCATCCAGGTCACGGACTGGCCGAAGTCCTGTTTCACCACGCCGGTGGCGGCGCTGAAGCCGAGGAAGCCGGCGGTGACGTACTCGCCCTCGACGATCTGTCCGTTCGCGTCCTTCTTCGCGACCTGGTTGGTGGCGATCGTCGCCTGGAGGGTGACCTCCTGGCCGCCGCGCTCGACGACGACCGGCACCTTCTCGCCGGGGTTGGCGCGGATCATGTTGGACAGCCGGTCCCAGTCGTCGGTCCTTACGCCGTCGAAGGCGACGATCTTGTCGCCCGCGCGGAGGCCGGCCGCCGCGGCCGGGGAGGCCGGGTCGGACTTGGTGCAGTCGTCGCGGTTCTCGCTCTGCGAGATGACGCACTGGGAGACGGAGCTGACGGTGGTGGTCTGCTGCGAGATGCCGAAGCCCATCAGGACGGTGAGGAACAGCACCACCGCGAGGATGAGGTTCATGAACGGGCCCGCGAACATCACGATGACGCGTTTCCAGGGCTTGCGCGTGTAGAACAGGCGCTTCTCGTCACCCGGCTGCAGTTCCTCGAAGGCGGCCGAGCGGGCGTCCTCGATCATGCCGCGCCAGGGCGAGGTGGAGCGTGCCTCCACCCGGCCGTCGGCGCCGGGCGGGAACATGCCGATCATGCGGATGTAGCCGCCGAACGGGATGGCCTTGACCCCGTACTCGGTCTCGCCCTTCTTCCGCGAGAAAAGTGTCGGCCCGAAGCCGACCATGTACTGCGGCACGCGGATGCCGAAGAGCTTGGCCGTGGACAGGTGCCCCAGCTCGTGCCAGGCGATCGAGAACAGCAGGCCGACCGCGAAGACGACTATGCCGAGGATGAACATCAGGGTCGTCATGCACGGGCCTCCGCCGTCTGTGCCGCCAGTTGCCGGGCCCGGGTGCGTGCCCAGGTCTCCGCTTCGAGGACGTCCGCGACGGTGAGCGAGGTTCCCGAACGGGGGGTGCCGTGTTCCTCGACCACCCGCGTGACGGTCTCCATGATCCCGAGATACGGCAGCGCACCGGAGCGGAACGCCTCGACGCACTCCTCGTTGGCGGCATTGAACACCGCCGGGGCCGTGCCCGCGAGCTCCCCTACGTGCCGGGCCAGGTTCACCGAGGGGAAGGCCTCGTTGTCGAGCGGGAAGAACTCCCAGGTCGAGGCCCTGCTCCAGTCGAAGGTGGGGGCGGCGTCGGGGACGCGTTCGGGCCAGCCGAGGCCGATGGCGATGGGCCCGCCCATGTCGGGGGGCGTCGCCTGGGCCAGTGTCGATCCGTCCGTGAACTCAACCATCGAGTGGACATACGACTGCGGGTGCACGACCACCTCAATGCGGTCGAAGGGAATGTCGTAGAGGAGGTGCGCCTCGATCACCTCCAGGCCCTTGTTGACGAGGGTGGCGGAGTTGATCGTGATCACCGGGCCCATGGCCCAGGTGGGGTGGGCGAGGGCGTCCTCGACGGTGACGCTCGCCAGCTGCTCCTTCGTACGCCCCCGGAACGGGCCGCCGGACGCGGTGACGACCAGCTTGCGCACGTCGGCGCGGGTGCCGGCGGCCAGCGCCTGGAAGAGGGCGGCGTGCTCGGAGTCGACCGGGATGATCTGGCCCGGCTTGGCGAGCGCCTTGACCAGCGGGCCGCCGACGATGAGCGATTCCTTGTTGGCGAGCGCGAGGGTGCGGCCCGTCTCCAGGGCGGCCAGGGTCGGCGCCAGCCCGATGGAGCCGGTGATGCCGTTGAGGACGGTGTGGCAGTCGGAGGCGGCGACCTGGGTGGCCGCGTCGGGTCCGGCGAGGATCTCGGGGAGCGGCTCCCCACTGCCGTACTGGTCACTCAGCGCCTCCCGCAGCGCGGGGACGACGTCCTCGCGGGCGACGGCGACGGTCCGCACCCTCAGCCGGTACGCCTGCTCGGCGAGGAGGGCGACCCGGCCGCCGTTGGCGGACAGGGCGGTGACCCGGAAGCGGTCCGGGTTGCGCAGCACGAGGTCGATGGCCTGGGTGCCGATCGACCCGGTGGACCCGAGGATCACCACGTCCTTCGGGCCGTCGCCCGCCACCGGGTCGAAGACGAGGTGAGGGTCGGCGAGTGGGGCTGGACTGTCGCTCATCCTCCCATTGTTGCCGCATCCGCCCTGCGGGAGGACAGCGCGTCCCTCGCACGGGTGTCGTGGTGCCCGTGCGCCTTCGACCCGGAGCGGCCCGGGGGTCGCTCCGGCGGGGTGGTGCTCCGCCCCGCCGGGGCACTGGACGGCCCCGGCGGGGGATCCGACGTACGCCCGTCCTACCTGATGGGGCGGTGGACGTTCGCCCGCCGTGACTCGCCCGGGGTGGCGTCCGCGATCCACGGACCGTCGCCCGACGGGTCCACGACGCCCTGCTCCAGCCACTCGTACGCGCCGCCCAGCACGCCCTTGACGACCTTGCGGTCGAGGTCGTCGGTGTTGGTCCACAGGCGGCCGAAGAGTTCCTCGACGCGGATGCGGGCCTGGCGGCAGAAGGCGTCGGCGAGCTGGTAGGCCTCGCGCCCGTGGTCGCCCTCGGCGCGCAGGTGCTCGGCGCGCACGCACGCGGCGCTCATCGCGAACAGCTCGGCGCCGATGTCGACGATCCGGCCCAGGAAGCCCTGCTTGGTCTCCATCCGGCCCTGCCAGCGGGACATGGCGTAGAAGGTGGAGCGGGCCAGCTTGCGGGCGGTGCGTTCGACGTAGCGCAGGTGTCCGGACAGGTCGGGGTGGCCGGACGGGTGGAAGTCGGCGTAGGAGCGCGGGAGCTGACCGGGTCCGGCGACCAGCTTCGGCAGCCACTTGGCGTAGAAGACGCCCGCCTGCGCGCCCGCCCGCGCCTTGTCCGACAGGGTCTTGTCGGGGTCGATCAGGTCGCCGGCGACCGAAAGGTGGGCGTCGACGGCCTCGCGGGCGATCAGCAGGTGCATGATCTCGGTGGAGCCCTCGAAGATCCGGTTGATGCGCAGGTCGCGCAGGATCTGCTCGGCGGGCACCGCTCGCTCGCCGCGGGCGGCGAGGGAGGCCGCGGTCTCGAAGCCGCGGCCACCGCGGATCTGGACCAGCTCGTCGGCCATCAGGCAGGCCATCTCGGAGCCGTAGAGCTTGGCGAGGGCGGCCTCGATGCGGATGTCGTTGCGGTCCTCGTCCGCCATCTGGGACGACAGGTCCAGAACCGCCTCCAGCGCGAAGGTCGTCGCCGCGATGAACGAGATCTTCGAGCCGACCGCCTCGTGCAGCGCGACCGGCTTTCCCACTGCTCGCGCACCGCTGACCACTCTCGGGCGATCTTCAGGCACCACTTGCCGGCGCCGACGCACATGGCGGGGAGCGAGAGCCGGCCGGTGTTGAGAGTGGTCAGGGCGATCTTGAGCCCGGCGCCCTCGGGGCCGATGCGGTTGGCGGCCGGGACGCGGACGCGGTGGAAGCGTGTGACGCCGTTCTCCAGGCCGCGCAGACCCATGAAGGCGTTGCGGTTCTCGACCGTGACGCCCTCGGAGGCGGCCTCCACGACGAAGGCGGTGATGCCGCCCTTGCCGTCCTTGCCGTCCTTGTGACCCTCCGACTTCGGGACGCGGGCCATCACGACGAGCAGGTCGGCGACCACGCCGTTGGTCGTCCACAGCTTCACGCCGTCGAGGACGTAGTCGTCGCCGTCCCGGACGGCGGTGGTGGCCAGGCGGGCCGGGTCCGAGCCGACGTCCGGCTCGGTCAGCAGGAACGCCGAGATGTCGGTGCGGGCACAGCGCGGCAGGAACGTGTCCTTCTGCTCCTGGGTGCCGAACATCTTCAGCGGTTGCGGCACGCCGATCGACTGGTGGGCGGAGAGCAGCGCGCCGATCGCGGGATTCGCGGATCCGACCAGGGCGAGGGCCTTGTTGTAGTAGACCTGGGTGAGGCCGAGACCGCCGTACTTTGTGTCGATCTTCATGCCGAAGGCGCCCAGCTCCTTCAGCCCGGTGATCACCTCGTCCGGGATCCGTGCGTCGCGCTCGATCACGGCCCCGTCGATCTTCGTCTCGCAGAAGTCGCGCAGCTTGGCGAGGAACTCCTCGCCGCGCTGGACGTCCTCGCCGGCCGGGAGCGGGTGGGGGTGGATGAGGTCGAGGCGGAAGCGGCCGAGGAACAGCTCCTTGGCGAAGCTCGGCTTGCGCCAGTCCTGTTCCCGGGCCGCCTCCGCGACCTCGCGGGCCTCACGTTCGGTGACGGTGGATCGGGAGGAGGGGGTGGTTGCTGCGGACATGAGGCTCACCTCGCCGCGAATCGGCATCGGGGGAGGTACGTCCACGGAGATCGCGACGGTTCGTCGTTCGCGAACCTGCGGACGTACGTTACTAGTCGGTGCTACCCGATCGTATCTACCCGATCCCGGGCGGTCCCACCACCCTTCGTGCGGCCGTTCGGCCGATACCTCGGAGAGGGTGCGGCGGAGAAAGAAGGTGTCGAAGCGCTTCGACAACCTATGGACACCCACCCCTACTGGGGTTACTGTCGAACCACCCTCACCCGCCTACATCCACCCCGCGCGCTGTCGAAGCGCTTCACAAAGCTTGGAGAGCTGGATGGTCACCCTCGCCGAGGTCGCCCAGCACGCCGGAGTCTCGGCGAGCACGGTGAGCTATGTCCTCAGCGGCAAGCGGTCCATCTCCACCACCACCCGGCAGCGGGTCGAGGAGAGCATCCGGAAGCTCGGCTACCATCCGAACGCCGGTGCCCGCGCCCTGGCCAGCAGCAGGTCGAACATCATCGCCCTGATGATCCCACTGCGCACCGACATGTACGTACCGGTGATGATGGAGATCGCCATCGCGGTCGCGACCAGTGCGCGCACCCACGGGTACGACATCCTGCTGCTCACCGGCGAGGAGGGCCCCGACGCGGTGCGCCGCGTCACCGGCAGCGGGCTCGCCGACGCGATGATCCTCATGGACGTCGAACTCGACGACGAGCGGCTGCCCCTGCTGCGCGGCACCGACCAGCCGTCCGTGCTGATCGGCCTGCCCGCCGACACCACGGGGCTGACCTGCGTCGACCTCGACTTCCGGGCGACCGGCGCGCTGTGCGTGGAGCACCTGGCGAAGCTGGGTCACCGCGACATCGCGGTCATCGGCGAGGCGCCCGCGGTCTACGAACGGCACACCGGCTTCGCCGAACGCACCCTCGACGGGCTGCGCACCCGCGCGCGGGAACTGGAGCTGCGGCTGCTGCACCGGCCCTGCGAGGGCGGGTACGACGCGATGGCCGCGACCCTCGCCCGTGTCTTCGACGAACGCCCGGACACCACCGGGTTCGTCGTCCAGAACGAGTCCGCGGTCGAGCCGCTGCTCGCCCTGCTGCGCCAGCAGGGCCGGGCCGTGCCCGAGGACGTGTCGGTGGTCGCGGTCTGCCCCGAGCAGGTCGCCACCCAGGCCTCGGTGCGGCTCACGTCGGTCGCCGTGCCCGCGCAGGAGATGGGCCGGCACGCCGTCGAGCAGCTGGTCGCCAAGCTCGACGGGCGCGGGAGCGACGAGGTCGTGCTGCTCGCACCGGAGCTGACGGTCCGGGCCAGCTCGGGGCCGGCGCCCGTCCGGCCGTAGACCACCGCGCTGGCATCAAGCTGATGGTCAGCCCCGCTCTCCCAGAACCAGGCGCGCGCTGGACGAACGCGTGGACGGGTGAGACGTACGAGGGCGAGGCGGCCGTGACGGTCGACGCGCCGCTGGACCGTATACCGCTGTTCCTGCGGGACGGGGCCGAGCTGCCGGTGGCTCAGGAGTAACGGTTTCCGCCGGGGGAAGAAGATTGCCGGGCGGGGCGGCGGGTCAACTTAAAAGGAGCGTCGCAGAGTTGACCGCCACCGAAAGGCAGAACGTGCCCTCGACTCCTCTCGCCCTCCGGCTCGCCAACCAGTTGCTGCGGCCGGCGTTCGGCTCCCGGCACGCGCCCGACCGGGCCTTCGACCGGATCCTCGCGCGGGCGGGAGGGGCGGAGGGCGACGAGCGGTTCGCCGACGACTTCCGCTCCCTGCTGCGCTGGTGGGCCGGTGCCGAGAACCTCACGCCGGTCGGCTGGCAGTCCGCGCGGGGCCACGTCGGAAGACACCTCGCCGGCCGGGCCCGGATCCGGCGGCTGATCGCCGAGCACCCGGACGTCGAGCGGGAACCCGTCGAGAACCCGGTGTTCGTGGTGGGCCTGCCGCGCACCGCGACGACGCTCACGCACGGCGTGCTGTCCCTGTCGGACGAGCACCGCTGCCCCCTGCTGTGGGAGCTGCTCAACCCCGACCTGGAGGTGCCGCCCGGTGGGCGACGCAAGGCGACGGCGCCCGCGCGCCGGATGGTCGAGGGCATCAACCTGCTCACGCCGCGCTTCCGCGACATCCACCCGATGACCGCCGAAGGCCCCGAGGAGTGCACCTTCGCCCTGCCGCACGCGCTGATGCCGCTCTCCTCGGCACGGATACCCGAATACCAGGCCTGGCACTACGAGCGGGACTTCGTCGCCGACTACCGCCACCTCAAGCAGGTCTACCAGGTGCTCCAGTACGGTCGTCCGCGCCGCCGCTGGATCCTCAAGTCCCCCATGCACCTGGAGAACCTCGACGCGCTGCACACCGTCTTCCCGGACGCCACCATCGTGTGGACCCACCGCGACCCGGTGACTGTCGTGGCGTCGTTCTGCAGCCTGGTCGAGCACGGCATGGCCGTCAGCACCCGCCCCGTCGACCCGCGCGGCATCGGCGCCACCTGGCTGGATCTGCTGAGCCGCTCCGCGGCGCGCGGTGTCGCGGCCCGTGCCGTCCTTCCACAGGAGAGGCTGATTGATGTCCCGTACTCCTGGCTCGGCACCGATCCGGCCGCCGGCGCGCCCAAGCTCTACGCCGCCGTCGGCGCCCGCTGGACGGGCGACGAGGCCGCCCGGCTCGCCGCTGTCGCCGCGCGCCCCAAGGGCACCCGCCCGCACCGGTACGAGCTGTCCCGCTACGGCCTGACCCGCGCCGACGTCGAATCCGCCTTCGCGGGGTACAACGCGCTGCGGGCCGAGGTTGACCGCGCCTGACGGCACGGCCGGCCCCCGCCCGGGACTGCGTCAGCTGCTGCTGACGGACATGCTGTTGGTCCGGAAGTCCAGGCCGCCGGGCGACGAGGTGATCTCGTAGCCGAACTGCACATCGCCGATGGTCTCGTTGCCCATCCAGCCCTTGGTGTCCTTGATCCACTTCAGGATCGGCAGGATCTGGACGCTCCCCGAGTTCGAGTCCGAGGTGCGCAGGAACGAGAAGACCTCGTTGGTGCCGTTGTCGCCCTTGTAGACGTTCCAGGTGTGGCCGCCGAGGGCGACCGTCCCCTGCGGGCTGCCCAGCGGGCCGACGGCTCCGTGGTGGTTGACCCAGAGCATGATCTCGTAGTCGTAGTCCGTGTCCCAGATGTCGTACGACGTGTTGTACGCGCCGGACGACGGGACCGTGACGTCGTAGCTGCTGCTGAGTGAGCCGAGGGAGGTGATCGGCTTGTTGATCACTTTCTTGGCGTTCGGGTAGGACTTGATACCGCCGGTGCCCGGGTGGTCGGCCCAGACGCCCCAGTTGGTGCCGGAGTTGGCCCAGACGCACTGGCCGCCGGCGCCGGATCCCCAGATGTTGTTGTAGAGGGTGTAGCCGTTCAGTTGCGTGTTGCCCCACTGGTCGCAGGAGTTCCAGACGGCGGCCTGGGCGGGTGCGGAGGCGAGAACGACGGTGGCGCCGAGCGCGAGGGCCGGGGCGAGGAGGGCGGTCAGGGTGCGGGTGCGGGTGCGGGTGCGTGGTGCCATGGGGTTCCTTCCATGGTGGGGGGAGTTGCGGTGCTGCTACCGCGCCTTGACGCTGATGACGCGGTCCTCTCCGGCGGCCAGGTCGAGCGGTTCGGCGCCGGAGGGAGTCCTCAGTTCGATGCGGTGGGTGCGGTCCGGGCGCAGGACGGCCGTCGCCGTGCCGTCGGCCGCCCAGCCGAGGTCCAGCTCCGCTCCGAACCGGGTGCGTACGCCCGTGAGCCGGCCCTCACGGCAGCGCTCCGGGAGCGCGGGCAGCAGGACCAGCCGGTCGGGGGTGGACTGCACGAGCATCTCGATGAGCACGGCCGGGAGGGCGTGCGCGGCGTCCGCGTTGTAGACGTCGCGGTGGGGGTAGTGCGCGCTCATCAGGGACGCGTGGAAGAAGTCGCCGTCGAGTACCTGGCCGAGGGCGTGGGCGACCCGTTCGGCGTCCCGGAGGCGGGCCGCGATCAGGGCGTGGTGGAGGTGGCCGTGGGCGGAGTGGTTCTCGGCGCCGCGCAGTGCGAGGGCCCGGTGGGCGGCCTCGGCGAGGGCCGGGGTGTCGTACGGGTTGATCTCGTCGAGTGGCCAGACGCCGTAGAGGTGGCTGAGGTGGCGGTGGTCGTAGGTGTCCCGCAGTCCGGGCCGGGCCCATTCGGCGAGGGCTCCGTCGGCGTTGGTCCGGTGCGGTGGGAGGCGGTCGGCGAGGGCGCGCCAGCGGTCGGCGTGCTCGGGGTGGCGGTCGGCGGCGGTCAGCAGGGCGTGCCGGGCGGCGGAGAGGTCCATGGCCGCGTTGACGGTGCCCCAACTGGCGTTCGCGGGACGGTTCTCGGGCGAGTAGGAGGGGACGACGAGGACGTGGCCGCTGTCGTCGGTCCGGGTGAGGAAGTCCTCGTAGAAGAGGGCGGCCTCGGCGAGCGCGGCGGTGGTGCGGGGGTCGTGGACGCCGCGGGTCTCGTCGTGGTCGACGAGGGGCTTGAGCAGCCAGTCGGCGCCCGCCGTCCACAGGTGCAGCGGGTACTCGCGGCTGAAGTGGTAGGTGTGACCCGACTCGCCGTCCGTGTGCGAGGGGGCGACGACACCGCGGGTGCCGAAGATCGCGCGGGCGTTGTCCCGCCAGTCCGGGAGCTGCCCGTGGACCAGGGCGGCATGAGCCTCGGTGACCTCGGGGAGGGCGGCGGCCACGGCGGAGGCGGTCTGCAGGTTGAGGTTGGCGTTGGTGGTGAACGCCCCCGACCAGGCGGTGTTCCAGTCGCCGGTCCACAGGCCGGTCAGGCGGGGCGGGAGGAGGCCGCTCGCCGACAGGAGGTGGTAGCGGCCGGCGGCGAACAGACGCTCCAGGAGGGCCGTGCCGCCGGGGCGTTCGAGCAGCGCGGAGCCCGGCAGCGCGCGTTCGGCGGGGTCTGCGGCGAGGTCGAGGGTGACGCGGTCGTAGGCGGTGCGATGGAGGGCGAGGTGGCGGTCGAGGAGACGGTCGTACGACGTCCCGTCCGGCAGGTCGCGCAGGGTCCGGCCCTCGGTGACCACGTCCAGCTCGCCGGTGTGCCGGCGCACCCGGGTCAGGAGCAGTACCTCCGTGGCGCCCTCGACGAGTACGCCGGGCGGGACCAGCTTCGTGGTGCCGCCGGTGACCGCGACCAGGGTGACGCCGGTGTACGTCAGGCCGCTGCCGGGGTAGCGGGCGCGCAGGCTGAGCTGGGCGCCCTCGGGGGTGAGGACGGCGCCGTGGCCGACGCCCAGCCCGGCGGGGGCGCCGGGGAGACGGGCGTCGAGGGACAGGTCGAGGGTGAGGTGCGGGGCGGTGACGTGCTGGACGATCACGTCGTCGGCTCGGGAGACGAAGACACGGCTGGTCCAGTCGGAGCAGGTGGCGGTCGTCTCGCCGGTGGTGAAGTCGACGGAGCGGCGGTAGGCGGCGTGGGTGTCGCCGGGTGGTCTGTTCAGGCGGAGCTGGAAGGCCGGGTGGAAGGGGCGTACCCATCGCAGCGGGCGGCCGTCGGTGAAGCCCTCGGCGGCCGTCGTGACACCTGCCAACAGGCGGTCCTGGAGGGCGGGGAGTTCGGCGGCGAGCCGGGGCGGGCGGCGGTTCTCGTCGTCGCCGTTCGGGCGGACGAGCGTGTGGTGGGTGACGATGACCCGGTCGGCGTTCGGATCGCCGAACACGAGGGCGCCGTGATGGCCGTTGCCGCTCAGGAAGGCGTCCTCCCAGCGGGCGGCGGGCTCGGGCTCCCAGGTGCCGTGTACCGGCGTACCGGTCATGAGGCCGGCTCCGTGAGGACGGCCACGCCGTGGCGGCCGAGGGTGACGCGGTCGGTGACGGTCGCGTCGGTCAGCAGGTCACGGTGGGTGCCCGGGACGTCGACGGTGACCGGGTCGCGGCCGTGGTGGAGGAGGAACAGCAGGTCGCCGCGGCGTACGGCCTCGACGCCGGCCGGGAGTCCGTCGAGCACCGGTCGGGCGCCCGCGTCGGCGGCGATGCGGGCGAGCAGGTCGCGCAGCGCGTCCGGCTCCGGGAGGGTCGAGAGGTACCAGGCGCGGCCCTTGCGCAGCACGGCCGGGAGTCCGTCCAGCTCGCCGCCCTTGTAGCGGACGGTCTCGGTGGCGGTGCCGTCGGGCTCGATCTCCTCCGACCACAGGGTGCCCCGGAAGCCGTCGCAGGCGGCCGTCTCGTCCGCCTCCAGGGGCCACCACTCGTGCAGGACGCGGATGCCGAACAGCTCGCGCAGCCGGGCGTCCATGCCGCCGGGCCTGACCCGGTCGTCCTCGTCGGCGACGCCGGTGAGGAAGCCGCAGACGAGGGTGCCGCCGCCGTGGACGAAGGCGAGGAGGTTGTCGACGGCCGCGTCCGTGAGCGCGTAGAGCTGGGGTACGACGACCGTCGTGTAGGGGGTCAGGTCGTGTTCCGGGTGGGCGAAGTCGGTGGTGAGGTGGGCTTCCCACAGCGCGCGATGCCAGGCGCGCAGGACGTCGGGGTACTCGAAGCGGGTGGAGGGGCGGCCGTCCTGGGCACCGGCCCACCAGGAGTGCCAGTCGTGCAGGACGGCGACGTCGGCGGTGACCGTGGTGTCCGCCGCGTGCGGGCCGAGCTTCGCGAGGTCGGCGCCGAGCTGCTTGACCTCCTGGTACGTACGGCCTTCCGCCCCCGCGTGGGAGACCATCCCGGAGTGGAACCTCTCGGCGCCCTGCCTCGACTGGCGCCACTGGAAGTAGCAGACGGCGTCGGCGCCGCGGGCGACGGCCTGCAGGGACCACAGGCGGTTGAGGCCGCGCGGCTTGGGGTGGTTCGCGCCGCGCCAGTTGACGGGTCCGGCCGCCTGTTCCATGAGCATCCACGGGCCGCGTGCCTGCGAGCGGGTCATGTCCTGGACCAGGGCGCCTTCCTGGGCGCCGAGGGGGTCGCGCGGGTCGGGGTAGAGGTCGACGGAGACGACGTCCTCCCCCTGGGCCCAGCGCCAGGCGTCCTGGCCGGACCAGAGCGGCATGAAGTTGGTGGTCACCGGCAGGTGCGGGGTGTGGCGGCGGACGATGTCGCGTTCGGCGACGTAGCACTCCAGGAGCATGTCGGAGGTGAAGCGCCGGAAGTCGAGGACCTGGGTCGGGTTCTTCAGGTAGTGGGTGCGGCGGGCCGGCAGGATCTCCGCCCAGTCGCCGTAGCCCTGGCTCCAGAAGGCGGTGCCCCAGGCGGTGTTGAGGGCGTCGAGAGTGCCGTACCGGTCCTGGAGCCAGCGGCGGAAGCGGGTGGCGGCCTCGTCGCCGTGGTCGTAGGTGCAGTACTCGTTGTTGATGTGCCACATGGTGAGGGCGGGGTGGCCGGCGTAGCGGGCGGCCAGGGCCTCGGTGATGGCGGCGGCGTGGCGGCGGTAGGTGGCGCTGGAGTGCGAGAAGTGCTGCCGGCCGCCCCACCACTCGGTGCGGCCGTCCTCGTCGTGGGGCAGGGTGTCCGGGTGGAGGTGCCCGAGCCAGGGCGGGGGCGAGGCGGTGGGGGTGGCGAGGACGACGCCGATGCCGCCTGCGTGCATCAGGTCCATCAGGCGGTCCAGCCAGGCGAAGTCGTGGACGCCGGGGCGTGGTTCGAGTTTCGACCAGGAGAAGACGCCGAGGGTGACGGAGTTGACGCCGGCGTCCTTCATCAGGCGGACGTCCTCGTGCCAGGTCTCCTCGGGCCACTGCTCGGGGTTGTAGTCGCCGCCGTAGAGGATGCGGTGGCGGGTGGTGTCCGACAGGCTGGGCATCAGCGGGGGTCTCCGTACTGGATGCCGCGTCCGTTGGTGGCGAGGTAGACGCGGCCGTACACGCGGGGGTCGCCGGTGATCGTCTCGCCGGTCCACCCCCACTGGTGCCGGTCGTCGTTGATCCGCGTCCAGCTCTTCGCCTCGTCGTCGGAGCGGTAGACGGCGGTGATGGCCTCGGTGGAGCCGACCTGGTAGATCGCCGGGTAGTCGGCGCCGTCGGCGGCCTTGCCGAAGCCGAGGGTGTGGGAGGCCCAGCAGCTGGTGAGCTTGGTGAAGGTGACGCCGCCGTCGGTGGAGCGGTGGAGGCCGTTCCACTTGGTGCTCAGCCACAGGTCGCCGGACCGGCCGGGCGCCGCGACCAGCTTGAACTGGGCGTCTCCGGCGGGCAGTCCGGTCGCACGGCGGGTGAAGGAACGGCCACTGTCAGTGCTGGCGAGTAGCGTTCCTGTGTCGGTGTCGTATGCGTAGAAGAGCGTCGGGTCGGCCGGGTCGGCGACCGGCGTGGCGCCCTTCGGGAAGGAGGGGATCTCGGACCAGGTCGTGCCGTTGTCCGCCGAGCGGTGAGCCGCGTACTTCGTGCCGTCCCAGTGCACGAAGGACCACAGGAGCACGCTGCCGTCGGCGTTGGTGGCGATCGGCCCCGGTGCGTTCTTGGCGATGTCGGGCTGGGCCGCGAAGGGCGCCCAGGTCCGTCCGCCGTCGTGGGAGTACGCGCCGTTGCCGTGATCGCCCCAGCCCGCCCGGACGACGTACGCCGGTCTGCCCGCCGCCTGCGCGAGTCCCGTCGCCGACCCGGACACGGGGTTCGTCGCCATGCCGCGCGCCGGAGACGCCGTGAGCCGTTCGTGGTACATCACGCCGATGTCCCGTGACCCGCTGAGCAGGTGCGCTCCCCCGACCGGGGGCGAGATCAGCTGGGTCACGGACGTCTCCTCCAGGCCGCGGATCTGCGGGGCCCAGTGGCGCAGATCGCGGGTGCCGTAGAGGGTGGCGCCGGTGCCGTACACGAGGTGCTTCGAGTCGTACGGGTCGAGGGCGACGGCCTGGATCCACCAGCCGAACTTCGGGGCGTCCTCGCCCCACTTGAGGAAAGGAGTCTCGGACACGTCGAAGACAGCGGAGTCCTTCAGGGACGTCCAGGTGCGGCCGCCGTCGGTGGTCCGGTACAGGGTGTCGACGGCCGCCCAGCGGTTGTTGGTGGAGACGACGACGGTACCGGGGCGGCGGGCGTCGACGGCGACGCCGCCGTAGCCGAAGCTGTCGGTCGCGCCGTCGCCCGTGGTACCGCCCGGCCGTACGGGCGTGACCTCGGTCCAACGGGCGTTCGTCGTGCGCAGTTTGTGCACGCTGCCGGTGGACTGGCCGTTCGGGCCCGGTGCGTCGGCGTACGTCACGTACAGCTCGCGGGTGTGCCGGTCGTACGCGGCGCGTATCGGGACCTTGGCCGCGGTACCGGAGGGCTGACCGGGGACGGGCTGCCAGGTGGTGCCGTCGGGCGTGCGGAAGAGGTTCGGTGCGGTGCCGTCGGCGTCGCCCCAGCCGGCGTAGACGGTGCGGCGGGCGGCGACGAGGAGGGTGACGCCCTGGCCGGTGGCGTTCGGGGTGGCCGGGAAGCCGGTGACGGGGGTCCAGGTGGCGCCGCGGTCCGTCGACTTCCAGAGGCCGTCGTGCCGGGTGCCCAGCCACAGGGTGTCGCTGTCGCGCGGGTCGACCAGGAGCCGCTCGCCGGTGCCCCGGCCGTCCTCGTTGGCACCGAGCTTCACGGTGAGGTCGGTGCGCTGCCAGGTCCTGCCCCGGTCCTCGGAGCGCAGGATCGCGCCGTTGGCCGACCATGCCTGGGAGTAGGTGCCGCAGGCCAGATAGAGCCGGTTCGGGTGGGCGGGGTCGACGGCCATCGCCTCGACGCCGAGGAGGTTCCAGTCGTCCCAGCCGAGGTGGTCCAGGAGCGGGATCCAGCGGTCGGCGCGGTCGTCCCAGCGGTAGGCGCCGCCGATGTCGGTACGGGCGTAGGCGAGCCCGCGGACGCGGGGGTGGAAGAGGACGCCGGTGATGAACCCGGTGCCGCCGATGACGACGTTGCGCCAGCGGTACGCCGGGGCGGCGGGGGCGTCCGCCGTGTCCTCGGCGGCGTGCGCGCGCCCGGGGGCGAACGGAACGGCGGTGAGCGCGGCGGCGGCCGCGGTCCCGGCGAGTACGGCGCGCCGGCTCGGGCTGCGTGACACGGACGCATGCATGACATACCTCGTTCTGTGCGGCTCGGGGCGGAGGTGGGCGGGGCGAGCGGAGGTGGGCGGGGCGAGCGAAGGTGGGCGGGGCGAGCGGAGGTAGGCGGGGCGAGCGGAGGTAGGCGGGGCGAGCGGAGGTGGGCGGGGCGAGCGGGTCCGTCGTGGCCGGGCGCCGGACAGGTGAGACCGGCCACGACGGGGCTGGGGGTGAGGGCGTCAGCCCTTCACGGCGCCGGTCAGCATCCCCTTCTTGAAGTGACGCTGGACGAACGGCGACAGCACGGCCACCGGCAGCAGGGCCATGACCATCACCGCCATCTGCACGGCGAGGCCGGAGAGTTCACCGGTCTTGATCGCCTGGCCGAGGCCGACCGGCGCCTCCTGCTTCTGCACGAGCTGGATCATCACGTTCTGCAGGGGCAGCATGTCCTGGTCGTTCAGGTACAGGGAGGCGTTGAACCAGGCGCTCCAGTAGCCGACGGCGTAGAACAGCGTGATCACCGCGACGACCGCGCGGGAGAGCGGCAGGACGATCTGCCACAGGATGCGCAGGTCACCGGCGCCGTCGATGCGGGCGCTGTCGATCAGCTCCTGCGAGATGCCCATGAAGAAGCCGCGCAGCACGAGGATGTTGAAGACACTGATCGCGCTGGGCAGGATCAGCGCGAGGTAGCTGTCCATCAGCCCCAGGGACTGCACCAGCAGGTAGGTGGGGATGAGGCCCGCGCTGAAGAACATCGTGGCCAGCAGCGTCATGAGGATCCCGCGGTGGCCGAGAGAGCCGCTGCGGGACAGCCCGTAGGCGCACAGCACCGACACCGCCATCGAGAACAGGGTGCCGACGAGAGTGATACCGATACTGACGAGCGCGGCGCGGGTGACCTGGCCGCCGCTGAGCAGTTCCTGGTAGGCGACGAAGGTGATGTCCGTCGGGATCATCACCAGCCCGCCGGCCTCGTCGATGGACTTGCGCGAGGAGAGGCTGGTGACGACGACGATCCACAGCGGGAACAGGATGGCCAGGCAGGCCAGCAGCAGGACCAGCCCCTTGCCGGCCAGGCCGGCCCGGCTGGGTTTCTCCTCCCACACCGGGCGGGGCGGGGCCGCCCACCGGCCGGGCCCCCGCGCGGGCTCGTCGATCGCGGCGGTCACTTCGTGAACGGCGGTCACTTCTTGTACACCCCCTGCTCGCCCATGAGGTGGGCCACCTTGTTCGCTATCAGGACCAGGCCGAGGCTGATGACGCCCTTGACGAGACCGGCGGCGGCCGCGTAGCCGAAGTCCTGGTTGCGTACGCCGTTCCACCACACGAAGGTGTCCAGGACTTCCGCGGCGCCCGGCCCGACGGCGTCGCGTTGCAACAGGATCTGTTCGAAGCCGACCGTCAGGGCGTCACCCACGCGCAGCACCAGCAGCAGGGCGATGACCGGACGCAGCGCGGGCAGCGTGACGTGCCACATGCGGCGCCAGCGGTTGGCACCGTCCATCGCGGCGGCCTCGTACAGGTCGGGACTGACCGAGGCGAGCGCGGCGAGGAAGACGATGATCCCCCACCCCGCGTCCTTCCACACGCTCTGCGCGGTGACCAGGAACTTGAAGGTGTCCGGGTCGGTCATGAGGCTGAGCCCGTCGTACCCGTGGTCGCGCAGCAGCTGGGACAGCAGCCCGGCACCGCCGAACAGCTGCTGGAAGACGGCGATGACCAGCACCCAGGAGAAGAAGTGCGGCAGGTAGAGGATGGCCTGCGAGATCGCCCGCACCCGGGGCCGGACCACACTGTTGATGAGCAGCGCGAGCAGGATCGGGATCGGGAAGTACAGCACCAGTTGGAGGACGAACAGCAGCAGGGTGTTCCGCACGGAGTTCCAGAAGGCCGAGTCCTCGAAGATCCGCTGGAAGTTCTCCAGACCCACCCACGGGCTGTGCAGGATGGAGACGATCCCGTTGTCGCTGATGTAGGGGTCGTACTCCTGGAAGGCGACGACGTTGCCGAGGATCGGTACGTAGTTGAAGAGCAGCACCAGCAGGACGGCCGGCAGTGTCATCAGCACCAGCACGCGGTCACGCCGGAACCTCAGCCTGAGGCTCAGTTTCCCTGCGTGCTTCCCTGTGTGCGGCTTGTCCTCGCGGGAGCCGACAGCGTCGTCGGACGCCACCGGGGTCTTCTTCGTCGCTTCGGCCTCGGCTCTGGTCCGAGGCACCGTGTTGTGGGACACGGCCGTTCTCCTTGCCTCGGTACCGGTCAGCTCGCCGCCGTGCCGTTCTCGTCGAGCAGCTTCTTGTACCAGTCGCGCAGCTTGTCGCCGCCCTTGCTCTTCCAGTCGGAGACGGCCTGCTGCACGTCGCTGATCTTCTTGCGGCCGCGGACGACGTCGTCCTCCAGCTGCTCGAAGTCGTTGGAGAGGTTGGTGTAGCGGGCGGGCTCGGTGACCTGCATGCCGTAGAAGGTGGGCTTCCTGGTGACGGCCCCCATCCGCTGCTGCCACTCGACCTGCCCCTTGGCGACCTCGGGGAAGTCGGGGTGGGCGATGGTCGCGGCGGGGCTCGCCACCATCACGTAGGCGTTCATCACGTCGATGTTGCCCTGGTCGGTCTTGGTGGGCACGCCGTCCCTGACGGCGTAGTGGGTGCCCTCCACGCCGTAGTTGGTGGCCATGTACTCCTTGGTGCCGTACGGCGCGGCGGTGACGTTGGCGATGGCCAGCACGTCGCGGATCACGGACTCGGACGCCTTCTTGTTGACGAAGGCGAAGATGCCGGCCGGGTTCTGCGCCCACAGCGTGGGGTCACCGCCGTCGTGCCCGAAGATGTCCATGCCCCAGATCTTGAACTCCGGGTTCTGGGTGGCCTGTTCCGCGGTGCGGCTCCACCACTGCGAGGAGTCCTGGTTGTAGATGAGGAACTCGCCGGCGGCGAACTTGGGCCCGGGGTCGGCGGCGTTGCTCTTGCCCAGCTTCGCGTCGGGGTGCACGACGCCGGCGGCGAACAGCATGCGCGTCCACTCCAGGGCCTCGAGGTACTCGTCGGTCTCGATGCGGTAGATCAGCTTGCCGTCGACCTGGTTCCAGCCGAGCGACTTCTCGTTGCCGGAGAGCACGCCGAAGGCGTTGAAGGCGGTCCACTTCATGTCCAGGCAGGCCCAGCGCTTGGCCTTCGCGTTGGTGGCCTCCTTGGCCAGCGCCATGAACTCGTCGCAGGACCGGGGGACTTCGTAGCCCTCCTTCTCGAAGATGTCCTGGCGGTACAGCGGCACGATGCCGGTCACGTACGAGGACGGCATCGGCAGACCGCGCAGCTTGCCGCCGAAGATGGACCGCTGCCAGGCGTCGGTGGGTATCGCCGCGAGGTTGGGGAAGTCCTTGACGGCGTCGCCGGAGAGGTAGGGGCCCAGGTCGGCGAACTTGCCGATGATGGCGCTGGGGATCTTGCCGGTCATGTTCCAGCCGGGCACGACCATCACGTCGGGCACCTCGCTGGAGGCGAGGACGGCGCCGAGCTTCTGGTCGTAGGTGTTGCCGTCCTGGTTCTGCCAGACCACGTCGACGCCGATGAGGTCGTTCATCGCCTTGTAGTAGGCGTTGTCCTCCTTCGGCGGGGACCCCCAGAACGGCGACATGATGGTGACCTTGCCGCCCTTGCCGAGCTTCCTCGGCACCGAGGTCTTCAGGTCGGAGAGGTCGAGCTTGCTGGTGAAGCCGACCGCGGAGCCGTTCTTGCTGGGGATGTCGGGGGTGACCACGTTGCCGGCCACGTACGTCGGCAGCAGCTTCTTGGCGTCCTTGCCCGACGTGGTGCCGTCCCGCGAACCTCCGTCCGACCCACCGCCGCACGCGGAGAGCAGCGGCATCCCTCCCGCCACCGCTGCGGTGGCGACCGCCGTGGAGGCGAGGAACTTTCTCCGGCTGGGGCCGGAGGCGGCGTTCGGCGTCATTGCGTCAACCCTTCGTGGCGCACCAGGACACCCGGCGGTGGCCGTCGGCTGCGGTGTCTCGAGTGGAACTGGCTGAGCTGAAGCGGTCGTCGGAGGAAGGCCCGGTTTCCGTCGCACCGCAAAGTGCACCAGGTTGCACCAGGTGAGCCAGGTGCCTCAGGTACCTCGGGTGCACTTCCGGGTGGAGCCTCGTAGTCGAAGCGCTTCGATGTTGCTGCGAGGTTAAGTGAACGCCTGGGGGTGCACAAGAGTCGTTTCCAGAATTCCTCCGAGGTATGGGGAGGGCGGGGCCGCCCGAACCAGCTCATGTGACACTTGGGTTGCGTCGAGAAGTCTGAGGTGATGCGCGGAAGTGGCTTGACACCCGTCCCCGGACCGACTGAGCATCGAAGCGCTTCGAAAGCGCCTGGCCGCTCCATCGCAAGGGGAACTCCACGTGACCGCACCCACGCCGCCCACGCCACCTTTCCGTGATCCGCGTCTGCCGTTCGCGAAGCGCGTCGACGACCTGATGTCGCGGCTCACGCTCGACGAGAGGACCGGGTTCCTGCACCAGTTCGCGCCCGCCGTCGAACGGCTCGGCATCGCCGCCTTCCGCACCGGCCAGGAGGCGCTGCACGGCGTGGCCTGGATGGGCCCGGCGACCGTGTTCCCGCAGGCCGTGGGGCTCGGCGCCACCTGGAACGAGGACCTGGTGCGCCGGGTCGGCGAGGCGGTGTCCAGGGAGGCGCGGGCGATGCGCGCCCGCGACGACCGCGTCGGCCTCAACGTCTGGTCCCCGACCGTGAACCTGCTCCGCCACCCCCTGTGGGGCCGGAACGAGGAGGGCTACTCCGAGGACCCGAAGCTCACCTCGGCCATCGCCACCGCCTACACCCGCGGCCTGCGCGGCGAACATCCGACGTACTGGCGCACCGCGCCCGTCCTCAAGCACTGGCTCGCGCACAACAACGAGACCGACCGGGACACGTCCTCGGCGTCCGTCCGCCCCCGCGTCCTCAACGAGTACGACCTGCGCGCCTTCCGCGAAACGGTCGAGGCGGGCGCGGTGGCCGGGGTGATGCCGGCGTACAACCTGGTCAACGGCCGCCCCAACCACGTCTCCCCGTACCTGAACCGGCAGCTGCGCGCCTGGACGGAGGACGACCTCCTGGTCTGCTCGGACGCGGGCGCCCCCTCCAACCTGGTCGACTCCGAGCACTACTTCGACACCCACGAGGAGGCGACCGCCGCCGCGCTGCGGGCCGGGGTGGACAGCTTCACCGACCACGGCACGGACTCCTCGAAGATCGTCGCCCGTGTCCGGGGCGCCCTCGAACAGGGCCTGCTGACCGAGGCCGACATCGACGCGGCCGTGCGCCGGCAGCTGTCGGTCCGTTTCCGGCTCGGCGAGTTCGACCCGGAGCACGACCCGTACGCCGTCACCCCGGAGAGCGCGGCCACCGGCTTCGACACGCCGGAGCACCGCGCGCTGGCGCTGGAGACGGCCGAGCAGGCGGTCGTCCTGCTCAAGAACGACGGCGTACTGCCGCTGGCCCCCGGCACCCGGGTCGCGGTCGTCGGGCTGCTCGCCGACGAGTGCAAGCTCGACTGGTACAGCGGCACGCTCATCCACCGTTCCACCCCTCTGGAGGGCCTGTACGAGCGGTTCGGCGCCGAGCGCGTGAGCTTCGCGGAGGGCGTGGACCGGGTCCGGCTGAGGACCGCCGCCGGTACGTTCCTGCACGTGCTCCCGTCGGACGACTCCCCCGACGAAGCGCGCGGCACCGAGGGCGCCCTCGACCCGGCCCTGCTGGCCGGCCGCACCGACCTGCCGCCCCTCACCACCGACGCCGTCGGCACCGAACTCGCGCTCGTCGACTGGGGCGAGGGCGTCCTCACCCTGCGCGCACCCGACGGCCGCTACCTCTCGGTCGCCGAGGACGGCTACCTGCGCGCCTCCGCCGACCAGCCCGGCGGCTGGGTCGTACAGGAGACGTTCCGACTGGAACCCCACGGGAACGGGCACCTCCTCCGGCACACGGGGACGGGTCGTCACGTCCGTGTCGCCGCCGACGGCGTGAAGGTTGCCGCCTCGGACACGCCCTTGGACGACGGGGCCCCCGAGGTCTTCGACGTGGTCGTCACCGAGCGCGGCGAGGACGCGGTGACGCGGGTGGCGGCGGAGGCGGACGTGGTCGTGGTGATGGCGGGCAACGACCCGCACATCAACGGCCGGGAGACCGAGGACCGTACGACGCTGTGGCTGCCCGCCCACCAGGAACGCCTGCTGCGCGCGGCGCGCGCCGCCAACCCGGACACGGTGCTGACGCTGGTGTCCGCCTACCCGTACGCGGTCGACGCCGACGCGCTCCCGGCGGTGCTGTGGACCGCGCACGGCGGCCAGGCGGCCGGCACCGCGCTGGCCCGGGTCCTCGCCGGGGACGTCTCCCCCGCCGGGCGGCTCCCGCAGACCTGGTACGCGGACGACGCCGATCTGCCGGACCTGCTCGACTACGACGTGATCGGCGGCCGCCAGACCTACCTGTACTTCGAGGGGACGCCGCTGTTCCCGTTCGGGCACGGCCTGTCGTACGCGTCCTTCTCGTACGCGGACCTGGCGGCGCGGGTGGCGGACGGGGAGGTGTCCGTGTCCTTCACGGTCACCAACACGGGAGACGTCACCGCCGACGAGGTCGCCCAGCTCTACGTCCGCGCCGAGGCCCCGTCGGTCCCGCGCCCGCGCCGCGAGCTGCTGGCCCACCGCCGCGTCACCCTGGCCCCGGGAGCCACGGCGGAGGTGTCCTTCGCACTCCCGCTGTCCGCCTTCGCGTTCTGGGACGTGGCGCACGACCGTTGGCGGCTGGAGCCGGGCCCGTACGCCCTGCTGGTGGGTGCCTCCAGCGAGGACGTCCGCCTGTCGACGACCGTGTCCCTCGACGGCGAGCCCGACGCCCCGCGCCCGGTCCGCGAACGCGGCCTGGCGGCCGCCGACTTCGACGAGCAGAGCGGCACGGAGATCGTCGACCGGACGAAGACCACGGGTGACGCGGTGACGCCGGTGGCAGCCGGCGAAGGCGAACTGCTCTACCGAGACTGCGACTTCGGCCCCGGCATCACCCGGGTGACCGTGACGGTGGCGGGGGTCGAGGGCACCGTGGAGATCGCCCTCGACGGCGGCCCGGCGCCGGCGGTGCTGTCACCGGACGCGCCCACGCCGGGACCGTACGACTACGTGGAGATCGGCGCCGAGATGACCGCCGAGGGCGTACACGATCTCCGCATCAGGCTGCGCGGCTCTCTGCGGCTCGCGCACGTCGGCTTCTCCGGCTGAGGGTCCGGAGGAAGCCGGCCTGAGGACGGGGCCCGGTACCGGCGCGCGTCTACCGGTGCCGGGCCCCCGACTCGCCGCCCGCCCGGACCAGGCCCAGTTCGTAGGCGGCGATCACGGCCTGGGCCCGGTCACGCAGTTCCAGCTTGGCGAACAGCCGGTTGATGTGGGTCTTCACCGTGTGATCGGTGATGGTGAGGCGGCCCGCGATCTCCGCGTTGGACAGACCCCGCGCGATCAGCGTCAGCACCTCCGTCTCCCGGGCCGTGAGGTCGGCCGCCGAGTGGACGGGCAGCCGTGACGCACGCGCGTGGACGAACTCGGCGATCAGCCGCTTGGTGATCTCCGGCGAGAGCAGGGCATTGCCGTCCGCCACCACCCGGACCGCGTGCAGCAGCTCGGGGAAGGTGGCGTCCTTGAGCAGGAAGCCGCCCGCCCCGGCCGCGAGCGCGTCGTACACGTACTCGTCGAGCCCGAAGGTCGTCAGCATCAGGACCTTCGTCGCGCCGCCGGACTCGGCCAGGATCTCGCGGGCCGCCTCGATACCGTTCTTGTGCGGCATCCGGATGTCGAGGAGCGCGAGGTCGGGCCGGGTCTCACCGGCGATCCGCACCGCCTGTGCACCGTCCTCCGCCTCGCCGACGACCTCGATGTCCTCCTGAGTGCCCAGGAGGTTCACGAAGCCGGTGCGTACGACCGCCTGATCGTCGGCGACCAGTGCCCTGATCACGTGTGTCTCCCTCTTCCGCTCCATGGGTGTCACCCGGTCCCCCAGGGGAGCTCCGCCTCCACCAGGAATCCGCCGTCCGGGCCCGCGCCCGCGCTGAGCCGGCCCCCGACCAGCGCGGCCCGCTCCCGCATGCCGGTCAGGCCGTGGCCCGCGCCCGTGCCCGTGTCGGAGCCCATGTCCGGACGGGCGCCCGGCGCGGGTCCGTCGTCGCGGATGCGCAGCGTGAGCAGCCGGTCGGCGCCGTAGTCGAGCTCCACCACCGTACGGGCGCCGGGCGCGTGCTTGCGTGCGTTGGTCAGCGCCTCCTGGGTGATCCGGTAGGCGGACAGCTCCCATGCGGCGGGCAGCGCCACCCGCTCCCCGGTGACCTTCAGTTCGGCCACGCCGCCCACCGCCCGGTGCTGCTCCACGAGTTCGGCGAGGTGGCCGAGGGTCGGCTGCGGGGCGGTGAGGGCCGTGTCGGCCTGGGAGGTGCGCAGGACGCCGAGGAGACGGCGCAGTTCCGCCATCGAGGAGCGGGCCGTGGCGGCGATCTGCTGGAAGCCCTCGCGGCCTTCGGGAGTGAGTCCGGGGGTGGTGTACGTGGCGCTTTCGGCCTGGACGGCGATCATCGACACCGAGTGCGAGACGATGTCGTGCAGTTCGCGGGCGATGGCGGCCCGCTCGGCCTCGGCGGCCTGCTGCCGCTCCATCGCGATCAACTGAGCCTGTGCCAGGTGCCGTTCGGTGCGGGTCTCCTCCCGGGAGCGGACCGCGTCGCCCATCATCACGGCCCCGAAGATGACCACGGTCAGCAGGAACGACTCGGCGAACAGGCTGAGTGAGCCCTTCTGCCAGAGCGCGGGCACCGGCAGCTCCATCCGCGACCAGGTGTTGATGTGCACCAGGTTCACGCACAGGGCGCCGAGCGCGCCGCCCGCGACGGTCATGGCGGGGTGCAGCACCCGGTGCCGGCCGAGCGAGTAGCAACCGACCAGTCCGCTCGCCATGATCGAGAGGTACAGGTTGACGTCTCCGGCGAACCCGAGGAGACCCGCCGCGACCGTGAGCACCGCGACGGGCGGGAAGGACCGCCGCCACATCAGCGAGGCGGCGGACACCAGCACCCCGACCGTGGTCGTCACGGACCCGGGGATGACGATCAGCTCCGTGACCGCTCCGACGGTCAGGACACCGCCGGTGGCCCAGGGGTAGGCGGGTGCGGCGATCCAGGCGCGGAACCGCCGCTGAAGCGACGTACTCATGCGCCCATGATCCCGGCCGGGGCGAAGGCGCGCGTCACCGCACGGGTCGAGTCCGCGGGCGGATGTCGTACCACGGGTTGAGTCCCAGGTGCGGAGCCTCGGTTGACGCCTTCCGGTCTGCGGATTCCTAGCGTCGACGGACATGAGGAAGACCCTTGAGGAGCATGCCGCGAAGTACGCCGCCAGGCGCATCGAACGGTATGCGTGGGCCGGGTGCGCGGTCGTCGCGCCGGCGTTCGCGATGGCGTCCGACCTGGGGCCGCACCGGGCGTGGGGATGGGCGGCGGGTGCGGGATACGCGGTCGCGGCGCTCCTGACACACGGCTCCGTCCCGCTCCGCGCGGCCCGGGCGGTCGCGGTGCTCGGGGCCGTCGTGGTGCCGCTCGTCGGCCTGGTGGCGGCGGGGCTCGGGCAGTCGGAGGTCGCCGTCGTCGAGCGGTCGGGGCAGTTGCTGCTCACGACCGGCGGTCCGTACGTCACTGACCCCGTGGCCGTGGCCGACTTCAATCCCTACCTGCCGGGGACGGCGCTCTTCGGCGTGCTGCCCGGGGATGCCCGCTGGTGGCTGGGCGGCGCGTTCGTCGCGTCTCTCGCCGCCGCCGGACTGCACCGCGCCTGGCTGCTCGCCTGTCCGCTGATCGCGCTGCCCCTCGCGGTGGGCGGGATCGATCTGCCGGTGGTCGGCCTGATGTGCCTCGGCGTCTCACTCGCCGGGCAGGGGCGCCCGGGCCGGGCAGGCCTGGCACTCGGGGCCGCCGCCGCCCTCAAGTGGACCGCCTGGCCCGCGCTTCCCGTGGCGCTCGCCCTGATCGCCGTACGCCGGGGTGGCCGGCCCGCGCTGCGGTGCGCGGCCGTGGGCCTGTGCACCGCGACGGCGGCGGTACTGCCCTTCGCCCTCGCCGACCCCGCCGGCTTCTACCAAAACGTCGTCGCCTTCCCGCTCGGCATGACCGCCACCGCCTCCCCCGCCGCGAGTCCGCTGCCCGGGCGGTTGCTCGCGGAGTACGTCCCCGGCGGCACGGTGATCGCCGTCGTGCTCCTCTCGGTCGGCGCGCTGCTGATCGCCCTCTCGCTGGTGGTGCGCCCTCCGTCGACGGTACGGGCGGCGGCCGGGCGACTCGCGCTCGGCCTGGGCCTTGCGACGGCGCTGATGCCGGCGACGCGCTTCGGCTACCTGGTCTGTCCGCTGGTGCTGGGCGCATTGGCCTACCGGGCACCGCACCACGCCGCCACTGCCGTTCCCTCCGTCCAGAAGGCCCTCGCATGACGAGTAACTCCCCTGCCCGCACCCTGATCGTCACGAACGACTTCCCGCCCGGGCAGGGCGGCATCGAGACCTTCGTCCGGGAACTGGCCGACCGTTTCCCGCCCGACGAGGTGGTCGTGTTCACCTCGGCACCGACGGCACCCGCACCACCGAAGGCACCGGCGGCCTCCGCGGAACCCGGCGAGCCGTTCCCGTACCCGGTTGATCCGCCACCGGGCCCGCACCCTCCTGCCCACGCCCCGCGTCGCCGCACACGCCGCGTCCGTGGCCCGCCGATACCGCTGCGACCGGGTGTGGTTCGGCGCGGCGGCACCCCTCGGACTGATGGCGGGCCGGCTCCGGCGCACGGCGGGCATCCGTACCGCCGTCGCCACCACCCACGGCCACGAGGTGTGGTGGGCCCGTACGCCCGGCGCACGGGGCCTGCTGCGCCGCATCGGCACGGAGGTGGACACGCTGACCTGGCTGGGCGCGAGCACCCGGGGCCCCATCGAGGCGGCCCTCGCGCCGGGGACCCGGTCCGCTCGCCTGGTCCCCGGCGTCGACACCACGGCGTTCCATCCCGCCGTGGACGGCGCTCCGGTCAGGACCAGGTACGGTCTCGGCCACCGCCCGGTGATCCTTTGCGCGGCCCGGCTGGTCCCGCGCAAGGGCCAGGACACCTTGATCAGGGCGCTGCCCTGGGTCCGCAGGGCGGTCCCCGACGCCGTACTGCTCCTGGTCGGCGACGGCCCGTACGCGTCCGAACTGCGTCAACTGGCCCTGCGCGAGGGGGTACTGGACTCGGTCGCCTTCGCCGGCGGCCACCCCCACCACGCGCTCCCGCCGTTCTACGCCGCCGCCGATGTCTTCGCGATGCCCTGCCGTACCCGCAGGCGCGGCCTGGAGGTGGAAGGGCTGGGCATCGTCTACCTGGAGGCCGCCGCGTCCGGACTCCCGGTCGTGGCGGGCGACTCGGGCGGCGCGCCGGACGCCGTGCGCGACGGCGAGACGGGGCATGTCGTCGACGGCCGCTCGGTGGCGGCGACGGCGGACCGCTTGATCCGGCTCCTGCGCAACCCCGGGCTCGCCCGCGAGATGGGCGAGAAGGGGCGGGACTGGGTGCGTACGGAATGGACCTGGGACCGGTCCTGCGCGACGCTGCGGGACCTGCTCTCCCGGTCGGCCGGGACGGCCCCCGGCTCCTAGGCGGTGGCTGTCGGGCGGTCCGCCGTGACCAGCCAGGAGGTGCTGCGCAGCCGGACCGTGCCGTCGGCCGCCTCGTGGGCGCGCAGATGGTCGGTGAGCGCGTGGCGGGCGCGGACCTGCTCCGGTGTGCCGACCTGGCTCAGGAAATGCCGGCCGGGCCCGGTGTTCAGCAGGAACTCCGCCGCGTCGTCAGCTCCGTGCCCCCATGCCCCGTACGCCTCGACCCGGTCGACGGCCACGCCGGAGAATCCGGCCGCGGCGAGGACGGCGCGGATCCGGTCCGGGGACGCCAGGGAGAACATGCCGGGCAGCCCCGGGGTGTCGAAGTCACCGAGCGGGAGGGTCTCGCGCAGGGCCGCCATGGCCGTCACCCAGCCGTTGAGCGAGGGCTCGGCCGGGCAGACGAACGCCAGGCGGCCGCCGGGTCGCAGCGCGCGGCCGATGTTGCGGAAGGCCGCTTCGGGGTCGGAGAAGAACATCACCCCGTAGCGGCTGATCGCCGCGTCGAACGCGCCCGGCTCGAAGGGGTGCGCCTGGGCGTCGCCCTGCGTGAAGGTGGCGTTGGTGATGCCCTCCCGCGCCGCCCGGGACCGTGCCTCGGCCAGCATGGGGCCGGACAGGTCGAGGCCGTGGGCGCCGCCCCGGGGTGCCCGGAGGGCGGCGAGGCGCGTGGTCTGCCCGGAACCGCAGCCGAGGTCGAGCATCCGGTGGCCCTCGGTGAGTCCGGCGGCGTCGAGCAGCGGCTCGTTGAAACCTTCGTTCACGGCGTTCCACCGGTCCTGGTTGCGCGCCCAGTGGGCGCCCTCGGGGCCGTTCCACGCCTGTGCCTGCTCGGTGTTGACGATCTCCGACACGAGTGTCTCCTGATGACGGAAGGGAGAATGGGCGTCCGCCCAAACTGTATGGGCGTGCGCCCAAACTGGCAATGCCCATACGATCCGAGAGGTCGCGCCGCCCGCGGCGCCGAACGCCGGAAGGATGAGAGGCCCATGTCACCCCGTGGAGTGGCGACGCCGGACGTGCGCGAGCGGCTGTTCGCGGCCGCCGAACGGATCGTGGAGAGGGATGGACCTGGCGCGCTCACGAGCCGGTCCGTCACCACCGAGGCGGGCTGCGCCAAGGGGCTGCTGCACACGCACTTCGCGGGGCTGGACGAGTTCGTGGCCGAACTCTGCCTCGACCGCTTCGCCAGGACGGCGGCGAAGGCGCGGGCGATGGCGGGGCTCGCGGGGCAGGGCACGGTGGCCGGGAACCTCGACGCCGTCGCCCTCTCGCTCTTCGACCGCGGCGGCCCCGCTCTGTCGGGCCTGGCCATGACACGCCCGACCGCCGCGGCGCGCGTGCGCGAGGCCATGAAGGACGGCGGCCCCGGCTTCGGCGCCATCCAGGAGGCGATAGCCGGCTACCTGGAGGCCGAGCGAGAACTCGGACGGCTGCCGCTCACGACCGACCCGCACACCGTGGCCCTCGCCGTCGTCGGCACCGCCCACCACCTGCTGATGACCAGCTGGCCAGGCGCCCCCGACCCGCGGCCGGCCATGAACCGGCTGGTGGCCGCGCTGGTGGGGGGCTAGGGGCAATGCCGTTCGGTTAGGGGTTCGATCGGCAGTGCAACTTGCGGCGTTTCGGCTGGTGATATGGGTGCAGCCCTTGTAGTGGTTCTCG
>NZ_JBHJRX010000082.1:0-28329 GCF_042268605.1 Streptomyces sp. NPDC056296
GCTCCATCACTACAATCACCACCGCCCCCACACCGCAACCGGCGGCAAACCACCCGTCACCAGGTTGACCAACGTCCCTGGGCAGTACACCTAGGGGGCGTCGTCCGGGTGGAGAGGGCGCGGCGAAAGGCTCCCCACCGTTCCCTCCCCGTCACGCCGTCGGCAGCCAGTCGACCTTCCCCGCCAGCAGCGCGTAGCCCACGAAGGCACCGATGTCGAGCAGCGAGTGCGCCACCACCAGCGGGCCCACGCGCCCCCACCGGCGGTACAGGTACACGAACACGACGCCCATCACCATGTTGCCGATGAAGCCGCCGATGCCCTGGTAGAGGTGGTACGACCCGCGCAGTACCGAACTGGCGGCGAGCGACGCGCCCGGGCTCCAGCCGAGCTGGTCGAGCCGGCGCAGCAGGTAGCCGACGACGATGACCTCCTCCAGGACGGAGTTCTGCACCGCCGAGAGGATCAGTACGGGGTACTTCCACCACACCTCCGGCAGTGCCTCGGGCACCACGGTGAGGTTGAAGCCGAGGCCGCGGGCGGCCAGGTAGAAGGCGATGCCGGTGCTGCCGATGACGGCGGCCAGGGCGGCACCGCGGCCCAGGTCCGGCCATGGACGGGTGCGGTCGAAGCCGAGGGTGCGCAGGCCGCGCCCCTCCCGCAGCAGGAAGTGCGCGACCATGGCGACCGGGACGAGCGCCGTGGTGATCCCGAAGAGCTGCCAGGCCAGGTCCAGCCAGGGACGGCCGGGCGCGGCGGAGGCGTTGAGGGTGGCCGCCTGGTCCTTGAGCCCGCCGGGCCGGGTGACCGAGCCGATGAAGCTGATGAGGGCGGACACCCCGCTGGCGCCGAGCGACAACGCCAGGACGAGCAGCGTCTCGTCACGCAGGACCCTTCGCGGAAGCCGCTCCTGACGCATCTGAGGGAACGAATCGTCCACCGGGCCCGCCTCCGCCATGCACACCTGCCTCCAGCTGGACGTCACAGCTTGCCCGATCAGTATGAGGCGACGCGCGGCGGGGGCGGCCCCGGCGCGGTCCGGCGCCGGCACTGTCCGACGCCGGTACTCGCCGACGCCCGACGCCCGCCCGGCCCTTCCCCGGTCCCGATGGGTCTCAGCCCAGCGGCGCCGGCTCCGGCAGGCCCACCGGCCACAGGTGCACGGGATCGCCCTCGTTCATGAGCTCGACGTAGCGGCGGGTCGTTGCGGCCAGCGCGGCCTCCCGGGACAGCCCGGCCTCCAGCGCCCGGTGGAACGTGGCCGCCTGCCAGGACGCGCCGTTGACCCGGCGCCGGCACCGCTCCTCGATCACACCGAGGTACAGGTCCCGGTCGGCGGGCTCCACGCCCCACGCGTCGAGACCGGCCTCGGCGAGCGGCAGCAGTTCGTCGCGTACGAGGACGGCGGCGTCGACCTCGGTGGTGCCGCCCAGCCGGCCGCGCCTGGGCCACTCGAAGCGGGCGTCGATGCCATGGCGGCACGCCGCCTCGAAGTTGGCGGCGGCGGCCTCGAACGGCAGCCGGGTCCACAGCGGCCTCGGCTCCTCGGCGAGCGCGCGCACGACGCCGTAGTAGAAGGCCGCGTTGGCGATGACATCGGTGACGGTGGGCCCGGCGGGCAGGACGCGGTTCTCCACGCGCAGGTGCGGGACGCCGTCGGCGATGTCGTAGACCGGGCGGTTCCAGCGGTAGATCGTGCCGTTGTGCAGGACGAGTTCGGAGAGCGAGGGCACGCCGCCCGCGTCCAGGACCTCCAGCGGGTCCTCGTCGTCGCAGATCGGCAGCAGCGCCGGGAAATAGCGCCGGTTCTCCTCGAACAGGTCGTACGCCGAGGTCACCCACCGCTCACCGAACCAGGTGCGCGGCCGGACGCCCTGGGCCTGCAGCTCGGGCGGGCGGGTGTCGGTGGACTGCTGGAACAGCGGGGGCCGCGACTCGCGCCACAGCTCGCGGCCGAAGAGGAAGGGCGCGTTGGCGCCGACGGCGATCTGCGCGGCGGTGACCGCCTGAGCCGCGTTCCACACGTCCGCGAAGCGGTCCGGGGTGACCTGGAGGTGCAACTGCACCGAGGTGCAGGCGGCCTCGGGAGCGATGGACTTGGAGGTGCAGGTCAGGCGCTCGACACCCTCGATGTCGAGGGTGAAGTCCTCGCCGCGGGCGGCCACGATCTGCTCGTTGAGGAGGGCGTAGCGGTCGACGGCGGAGAGATTGGACGAGACCAGATCGTCCCGGTCCAGCGTCGGCAGAATGCCGATCATCGCGATCCCCGCGTCGACCTCGCCGGCCTTGCGGTCCGCATATGCCAGTGACGTACGGATCTCCTCCGCCAGACGGTCGAATACCCGACCGCCCAACCGGTGTGGAGCGATGTTGACTTCCAGGTTGAACATGGCGAGTTCTGTTTGGAAGTCGCGACTCGCGATGCGCTCAAGGACTTGCGCATTCAACATTTTCGGCATCCCGTCGGCACCGACGAGATTCAATTCGATCTCCAGCCCCATCAGGTTCTTCGGGCGGTCGAACCGCTTCTCCGCCAGAAGTCGCTCCAGGCCCGTCAGGCACCGCTGGAGCTTCTCGCGGTAGCGCTGGCGATCGGACAGGTCGAACTGACCTGCCACGACCTTCTCCCCCATGGAAGAGTCCCTTCTCGGAGCGGTGATTCGAAGATCCGGCCGCCGGGGACCGGTCAGGTGGGATGATGCCCAGCCGAAGCGATCGATAACGTCCCCGCACCGGCCCGGCACCCGCTACGCTGTGCCGATGTGACCGGTGGCACATTCAGCGGGCATGTCGCGTCGAGCAGTTTCCAGGCCGGGAAGTCGTGAAAATCGCCGACGACAATTGGCCGACCGCTCGGTGAACATTCCCCGAGGTCACCGTCGCACACCCGGCGCGAAATCCGGATGATTCCCGCATATCGACGGCCGAATGCAACCTTGTACTGGTTGCCGGAATCGGCTAGTCGAAACACAGTCTGAACACATGTCGTATAAACTCCGCGGACAAGGCAGATGACCGGCGCCCACGGTCGATGGATCCTGCCGTCGAGCTGACGCGCGGCAGGCCTCACCCCCTTCTCGGTTCCCGGACCCCGGCCTCTGCCTCCCCAGCCCCGTGAGCTGACAGCGTCGTCCGCCCCCGCTCCGCCCTCGCGCCACCGTGCCTTCGAATGAGAGGCGACCCATCATGCCCCTGCATGTCCCCCCGGCTCCCGCGCCCGCCCTGCGCTCCGTCCTCACCGCCCTCTCGTCTCCTACCGCGGTCCGCGAGGCCCGGACCCCGTCCCTGCTCGGCGCCCAGGGACCCGCCACGCCCGAACTGCCGCTGCCCGTGCACGTACTGGAGCGCATCACGGCGGAAGGCGTGGCGGTGACGCGGCTGACCGGGTGGCGGTTCCTGATCCGCTGCGGCGACCGCGCGGTGGCGGCGGCGGAGACCATGCTGACCCCCGACGGATGGGCGTTCTCGCACTTCTTCGAGGGCCCCTACGTCGCCTCGACCGAGCTCGCGCTGCGCCAGGCCGAGTCGGTGCCCCAGGCCTACCAGCCGCGTCTGCTGTCGGTCCCCGGGCTCTACATGCTCACCCTGTGGCTGCACGGCGACCGCACCGCGGACGCCGCCGCCGGACACCCCGCGGCCACCGACCTGCTGGTGCCGCTGGCGCCGGCCCCTCCCGGCATCGCGGCCCACCGGCCGCACCGGGTCGCCGAGCTGCTGCCGGTCCTCACACTCCGGGTGACGCCGACACGTCTGCTGCGCTCCCCCGCCTGACCGCCCCTCGCCGGCCGGCCGCCTCCCGACCCGAGCGGACTAGCCCCATAGGGCCATGCCGAACCATCCGAAGTGACAGTGCAGTTGAGATGAACCGTCCGCGTGGGTGACGCGTCATCAACCTGTGAGAAGCGGTGCTGCGAAATACCTGCGGATCGAGGCCCGTGGGGCAACACTGGGTTCGGACCGACTTAACAACGGGGGGCGGCCATGAACGAAGCTTCACGCCGCGGGACAGACAAGACAGCGATCTCACCCGACTCAACAGACCGAGAGACCCCACTCATGTGCCAGCACCAGCCACCGTGCCCTTCAGTCGACTCCGCCGACCGGGAATCCGCCCGCCTCGTGGCGCACCACCCGGAGCAGGGTTGGAGCCTGCTGTGCAACGGCGTCGTCCTCTTCGAGGACACCGGTGAGCTCCTGCCGGACGGCCAGGTCATCGCCCCGCACCGCCCTGTCGGTGCGGGTTTGATGTCCGCCGCCTGAGCACAGGCCGGGCGGGGTGACCCCATTCCGCCCGGTGATCCACGGGGCCGGCCCGCAGGCGTCATCTGCGAACCGGCCCCGACGCGTGTTCCGGGGCGTGCGAGCGGGAGCACTCAGCTCTTCGTCACGAGCTCCTTGAGGGCGATGTTCAGTTCGAGGACGTTGAGCCGCGGCTCGCCGATGAAACCGAGGGTGCGGCCCTCGGTGTGCCGGTCGACGAGCTCCCGTACCTTCGCGACGGCCAGGCCGTTCTCCTCGGCGACCCGGGGAACCTGCAGCCCGGCGTAGTCCGGCGAGATGTCCGGGTCCAGCCCCGAGCCGGAGGAGGTCACCGCGTCGGCGGGGATGTCGGACCGCTCGACGGGGTGGCCGGGGACCGAGTTGTCCTTGATGACGGCGGCCTGCGCCGCCCTCACCTGCTCGACGAGCTCCGGGTTGTCGGCGGCCAGGTTGGTGGCACCGGACAGGATCAGGCGGTACTGGGTGTTGAGGGTGTTCTCCCCCAGACCGTTGGCCGGGCGGCCCTGGAACCACTTCAGGTCGGGTTCCGGAGTCTCCTGCCCCGGTTCCAGCGGCAGGTTGTACGACTGCCCGATCAGCGAGGATCCCACGACGCGGCCGTCCGCCGAGACTTCCGAGCCGTTCGCCTTGCCGTTGAACAGCGCCTGGGCGACGCCCGTGACCAGGGTCAGCACGAGGAGGGCGCGCAGGCCGGCTCCGAGCAACCGGGCGGTGTTCGATACCGAGTTGTTCATGGCGGTCAACCGATTCCGGGGATGAGGGAGAGGAGCATGTCGATGATCTTGATGCCGACGAAGGGGGCGACCAGTCCGCCGAGGCCGTAGACCGCGAGGTTGCGCCGGAGCATCCGGTCCGCGCTCATCGGCTTGTAGCGCACGCCGCGCAGGGCGAGCGGCACCAGCACGACGATGATCAGCGCGTTGAAGGCGACCGCCGACAGGATCGCCGAGTCCGGCGAGGACAGGCGCATGATGTTGAGCTTGTCCAGGCCTGGGTAGACCGCCGCGAACAGCGCCGGGATGATCGCGAAGTACTTGGCGACGTCGTTGGCGATGGAGAACGTGGTGAGCGCGCCCCGCGTGATGAGGAGCTGCTTGCCGATCTCGACGATCTCGATGAGCTTGGTCGGGTTGGAGTCGAGGTCGACCATGTTGCCGGCCTCCTTGGCCGCCGACGTGCCGGTGTTCATCGCCACCCCGACGTCGGCCTGCGCGAGCGCGGGCGCGTCGTTGGTGCCGTCGCCGGTCATCGCGACCAGCTTGCCGCCGGCCTGCTCGCGCTTGATCAGGGCCATCTTGTCCTCGGGCGTGGCCTCGGCGAGGAAGTCGTCGACACCTGCCTCGTCGGCGATCGCCTTGGCCGTCAGCGGGTTGTCGCCCGTGATCATGACGGTCTTGATGCCCATGCCCCGCAGTTCCTCGAACCGCTCCCGCATGCCCTGCTTGACGACGTCCTTCAGGTGGATCACCCCGAGGACGCGGGCCCCGTCACCGTCCTCGACGGCGACCAGCAGTGGTGTACCGCCCGCCTCCGATATGCCGTCGGCCAGCCGCTCGGTGTCCTCGGCGACCTCGCCGCCGTGCTCGCGCACCCAGGCGGTCACCGAACCGGCCGCTCCCTTGCGGATCCTCCGGCCGTCGACATCGACGCCGGACATGCGGGTCTGTGCGGTGAACGCGATCCATTCGGCGCCGGTCAGCTCGCCCTGGTGCCGCTCGCGCAGCCCGTACCTCTCCTTGGCGAGGACGACGACCGAGCGGCCCTCGGGCGTCTCGTCGGCCAGTGAGGAGAGCTGGGCGGCGTCCGCCACCTGCGCCTCCGTCGTACCGCGCACCGGCACGAACTCGGCCGCCTGCCGGTTGCCGAGCGTGATCGTGCCGGTCTTGTCCAGCAGCAGCGTGGAGACGTCACCGGCCGCCTCGACGGCACGGCCCGACATGGCCAGCACGTTCCGCTGGACCAGGCGGTCCATGCCCGCGATGCCGATCGCGGAGAGCAGGGCGCCGATCGTGGTGGGGATCAGGCAGACCAGCAGCGCCACCAGGACGACCATCGTCAGTTCGGTGCCCGCGTAGTCCGCGAACGGCGTCAGGGTGGCGCAGGCCAGCAGGAAGACGATGGTGAGCGAGGCGAGCAGGATGTTCAGCGCGATCTCGTTCGGCGTCTTCTGCCGTGCCGCGCCCTCGACCAGGTTGATCATCCGGTCGATGAAGGTCTCGCCCGGCTTCGTGGTGATCCTGACGACGATGCGGTCGGAGAGGACCTTCGTCCCGCCGGTGACGGCGCTGCGGTCGCCGCCCGACTCGCGGATGACGGGCGCCGACTCGCCGGTGATGGCCGACTCGTCGACCGAGGCGACACCCTCGACGACGTCGCCGTCGCCCGGGATGACGTCCCCGGCCTCGCAGACCACCAGGTCGCCGACGCCCAGCTCGGTGCCGGGGACCGTGCTCCCGTCCACCCGGCGGGCGACCGTGCCGGTCTTGGCCCTGCGCAGCGTGTCGGCCTGGGCCTTGCCCCGGCCCTCGGCGACGGCCTCCGCCAGGTTGGCGAAGAGCACGGTCAGCCAGAGCCAGGCGCTGATGGTCCAGCCGAACCAGTCCCCGGGGTCCGTGAAGGAGAAGGCGGTGGTCAGCACCGAGCCGATCCACACCACGAACATCACGGGCGACTTGACCATCGCCCTTGGATCGAGCTTGCGGAACGCCTCGGGCAGCGATCCGACCAGCTGCGCGGGCTGGAAGAGCCCCCCGCCGACACGGTCCTCGGCAGACGGCCGGCCGGTGGGCACGTCGCTGTGCGGCGCCCGATTCTCGGTGACTGTGGTGGAAGTGGCTGTGCCGGAGGCGGAAGTGGCTGTGGTGGAGGTGCCTGTGGTGGAGGTGCCTGTGGACATGGAGTCCTCTTGCTTCTGTGTACGAGCGGTCATCACGCCAGCCCTTCGGCCAGCGGGCCCAGGGCCAGCACCGGGAAGTAGGTGAGACCGACGATGATCAGGATCGCGCCCACCAGCAGGCCGGTGAACATCGGCTTCTCGGTGCGCAGGGTGCCCGCGGTCGCCGGCACCGGCTGCTGCCCGGCCAGCGAGCCGGCCAGCGCCAGGACGAACACCATCGGCAGGAAGCGGCCGAGCAGCATCGCGAGCCCGGTCGTGGTGTTGAACCAGTCGGTGTTCGCGTTCAGGCCGGCGAAGGCCGAGCCGTTGTTGTTCGCGGCGGAGGTGAAGGCGTACAGCACCTCGGAGAAGCCGTGGGCGCCGGGGTTGAGCATCGAGTTCGGCGGCGTCGGCAGGGCCATCGACAGCGAGGTGAACACCAGCACCAGCGCCGGCGTGATCAGGATGTAGACGGCCGCCAGCTTGATCTCGCGGGGGCCGATCTTCTTGCCGAGGTACTCCGGCGTGCGCCCGACCATGAGCCCCGCGATGAACACCGCGATGATCGCCATGATCAGCATGCCGTAGAGACCGGAGCCGACACCGCCGGGCGCGATCTCGCCCAGCATCATCCCCAGCATGGTGATGCCGCCGCCGAACCCGGTGTACGACGAGTGGAAGGAGTCGACGGCACCGGTGGAGGTGAGCGTCGTGGTCACCGCGAAGATCGACGAGCCGCCGACCCCGAAGCGCAGTTCCTTGCCCTCCATCGCGCCGCCGGCCGCCTGCAGCGCGGGGCCCTGGTGGGCGAACTCGGTCCACATCATCAGGGCGACGAAGCCGACCCAGATGGTGGCCATGGTCGCGAGGATCGCGTAGCCCTGGCGCACCGAGCCGACCATGACGCCGAAGGTCCGGGTCAGGGAGACCGGGATGAGCAGGATCAGGAAGATCTCGAACAGGTTCGTGAACGGCGTCGGGTTCTCGAAGGGATGGGCGCTGTTGGCGTTGAAGTAGCCACCGCCGTTGGTGCCCAGCTCCTTGATGACCTCCTGCGAGGCGACGGCGCCGCCGTTCCACTGCTGCGGGCCGCCCAGGAACTGGCCGACCTCGTGGATACCGGAGAAGTTCTGGATGACTCCGCAGGCGACCAGCACGAGTGCGCCGAGGACGGCCAACGGCACCAGCACGCGGGTGACCCCGCGCACCAGGTCCGACCAGAAGTTGCCCAGTTCCCCGGTGCGCGCGCGGGCGAAGCCCCGGACGAGCGCGACGGCCACGGCCATGCCGACCGCCGCGGAGACGAAGTTCTGCACGGCGAGACCGGCGGTCTGCACGACGTGCCCCATCGTCTGTTCGCCGTAGTAAGACTGCCAGTTGGTGTTGGCCACGAAGGACGCGGCGGTGTTGAAGGCCTGCGCCGGCTCCACCGAGTCGAAGCCGAGCGAGCCCGGCAGGACGCCCTGGAGGCGCTGGAGCAGGTAGAGGAAGAGGACACCGGCGATGGAGAAGGCGAGCACGCCGCGCAGGTACGCGGTCCAGCGCATCTCCGTGTCCGGGTTGGCACCGATGCCCTTGTAGATCCACTTCTCGACCCGCAGATGCCTGGGGGAGGAGTAGATCCGGGCCATGTAGTTGCCCAGTGGGGCGTGCACGACAGCCAGTGCGCCGATGAGGGCGAGCAGCTGGAGCACGCCTGCGGTTACGGGACCCATGGGTACTCTCAGAACCTCTCCGGGAAGATCAGGGCGAGGACGAGATAGCCCAGCAGGGCGACGGCCACGAGCAGGCCGACTATGTTCTCGGCGGTCACAGCTTCGTCACCCCCTTGGCGACGAGAGCCACCAGCGCGAAGACCGCGATCGTGGTGACGACGAAGGCCAGATCGGCCATCGTGAGCTCCTGGAGTGGGGTTCGGTTGCGACTAGGACGCTTAGAGCAAAGCCCCTGCCACGACCGGAATCGACCACCGTTGACGGGTCCCATACGGTGGTCTGTGCCCCTTTGACGGATCTCTTACGGCGCCCGGAGCGGGGCGCTCGGCGACCGCCAGCCCGCCCGCGAGGCGCGGGCCCGCCGCGGAGGCGCAAAGAACGACGAAGCGCACGTCAGAGCCACATCAAGACCATCCGCCCGCCGCTCTCCGCTCTCCGCCCGCCGCCGCCGCCCGCCGCCCGCCGCCCGCGCGGTCCCTACGGTCGCCTCCATGGCACAGCCCCACGACACGCCGTACGACCGCCGCTGGGCGGGTGACCTGTACGCGGACCCGCCGGGTGAGCCGTGCCTACGCCTTTCTCCCGAACCTGCGACGCGCCGAACGCACCACGACCTTCCCCCAACTGATCTCTCCCGTGACCCGTACCCGCAGCACCACGGGCGCGCCGGTGTCGACGGCGCGCGCCGTCTTCACCTCGGCATAGCTCGCCACCAGCGAGTCGGTGTCCACCACGATGCCGGGCCGGGTCACGAGCTTCAGCGCACCGGCGCGCATGTCGAGGTCGATGTGGAGGGTGTCGTGGGTGATCACGGCACGGTCGAGATCGAGCGTCACCTCGCCCCAGCTCGACCGGATCTCCATCCGCCGCGGCACCACCCAGCCGTCGCCACGCCGGGTGGACGCCCCCTCCTGCTCGATGCGGACGACGTCCTTCACCTCGACGGCCGGGCCCCCGCCCGGCACCACCGGCAGGTCGGCGGTCAGGGCCGCCAGCTCTCCCAGCGTCCGCGCGGTGAGCGCCGCGCCCACCCGCTCGTCCAGTTCCTCGGCGGTCAACCGGCCGTCCCCGGCGGCGCCGCTCAGCACGTCCACGACCTGGTCCCGGTCCGCGTGCGAGGCCCGTAGTCCGGGCGACTCACCGACTCGCGAGGGCTGCACCGTCATCGCTCCACCCCGATCTCCCCGGGGCGCCCGAGCGAACACCCCATCGTCACCGCACAGACTAACGCTATATCGCGTTATACCCAACGGTCCGCCCCGCGTCACCACCACCTCCTCCCGGCGCCCTATCGTGACCGGCATGCAGTCCTACACGATCGGCCAGGCGGCGCGGCTGCTCGGCGTCAGCCCGGACACCGCCCGCCGCTGGGCCGACGCGGGCCGGATCACCACCCACCGCGACGAGGGCGGGCGGCGGCTCGTCGACGGGCGCGATCTGGCCGCGTTCTCGGTCGACCTGGCCCGGTCCGGCGGCGCCGACGAGGAGACCCCGTACACCTCGGTCCGCAACGCCTTCCCCGGCATCGTGACCGCGATCAAGCTCGGCGACGTAGCGGCCCAGGTCGAGATCCAGGCCGGCCCGCACCGGCTCGTCTCCCTGCTGACCCGGGAAGCGGTCGAGGAGCTCGGCCTGGAGGTCGGCATGGAGGCCACCGCCCGCGTGAAGTCGACGAACGTCCATATCGACAGGGCCTGACCCACCACCTCCCCCGCCAGTCCCGTACGAACGCACATGCCAGCTATTTCTCATCACTGGCTCGCTCATGCGATGTGACAGGAGACTTACCCCTCGCAGATGCGGAAGTATGATCGGCGCAAGGGAGAGCCCAGACGCCGAGGGAGTGGCCCGTGATGACCCGTTCCGTGTGCAGGACCCGCCGCATCCGCCGGAGCCTGCGGGTGAGCGGTGCGGGGGCCGCCGCGCTGCTGGCCCTGAGCGCGTGCTCGTCGTCCCCCGGCTCGGATGCGGACTCGGACTCCGCCGGTTCCTCGTCGTCCTCCTCGGCGAAGGTCTCCGGCCAGGTCACCGTGTTCGCCGCCGCCTCGCTCAAGGAGAGCTTCACGACGCTCGGCGAGCAGTTCGAGAAGCGGCACCCGGGAACCGAGGTCACCTTCAACTTCGCCGGCAGCGACTCCCTCGCCGCCAGCGTCACCAGCGGCGCCCCGGCGGACGTGTTCGCCTCCGCCAGCCCCAGGACGATGGCCACCGTCACCGACGCCGGGGCCACGGACGGCAACCCGTCCACCTTCGTGCGCAACCAGCTGGAGATCGCCACCCTCCCGGGCAACCCCGACGAGATCTCCTCCCTGAAGGACCTCACGGACTCCGGCCTCAAGGTCGTGCTGTGCGACAAGTCGGTGCCCTGCGGCGCCGCGGCACAGAAGGCGCTGGAGGCCGGCGGTCTCCGGCTCACCCCGGTCTCGTACGAGCAGGACGTCAAGGCCGCCCTGACCAAGGTCGAACTGAACGAGGCCGACGCCGCCGTCGTCTACAAGACCGACGTGAAGGCGGCCGGTGGCAAGGTGACCGGCGTCGACTTCCCCGAGTCGGCCAAGGCCGTCAACGACTACCCGATCGCCCTCCTCAAGGAGGCTCCCAACCCCGACGCGGCGAAGGCCTTCATCGAGCTGGTGAAGTCCGCCGAGGGACAGCGGGTGCTGACCGCGGCCGGGTTCCGCACGCCATGAGGAAGACCGACGCGCCCAGGACCCGCGCCCGCATGGTGCCGGTCCCCCTGTTGGTGCCCGCCCTCGTCGGCCTGGCCTTCCTGCTGCTGCCCCTGATCGCCCTGCTGGTGCGGGCACCGTGGCGCGACCTGCCCGACCAGCTGGCCAGCCCGGAGGTGTGGCAGGCCCTGCGGCTGTCGCTGCTGTGCGCCACGTCGGCGACCGCGCTGAGCCTGGTCGTCGGCGTGCCGCTGGCCTGGCTGCTGGCCCGCACGGAGTTCCCCGGCCGCGGCTTCGTCCGCGCGCTGGTGACGCTGCCGCTCGTGCTCCCCCCGGTGGTGGGCGGCGTGGCGCTGCTGCTGGCGTTCGGGCGCAACGGCGTCATCGGGCAGTGGCTGGACGCGTGGTTCGGGATCACTCTGCCGTTCACGACGACGGGCGTCGTCCTCGCGGAGACGTTCGTGGCGATGCCGTTCCTGGTCATCAGCGTGGAGGGCACCCTGCGTGCCGCCGACCCGCGCTTCGAGGAGGCCGCCACGACGCTGGGCGCCTCCCGCTTCACCGCGTTCCGCCGGGTCACGCTGCCCCTGATCGCGCCGGGTATCGCGGCGGGCGCCGTCCTCGCGTGGGCCCGTGCGCTGGGCGAGTTCGGGGCGACGATCACGTTCGCGGGCAACTTCCCGGGCCGGACCCAGACCATGCCGCTGGCGGTCTATCTCGCCCTGCAGAACGACCCGGCGGCGGCGATCGCCCTCAGCCTCGTACTGCTGGCCGTCTCCATCGCCGTACTGGCCGGCCTCCGGGACCGCTGGATGAGGGCATCATGACCGGCCGGGACGAGGCGCCCGACCGGCCGGACGAGGACGACATGACCCACACCGACGAACCGACCACAGCCATGGACCCCACCGACGGTCACGCGCCCGACGGCGGCCTCGACGCCCGGCTCGTCGTGGACCGCGGCACCTTCCACCTGGACGTCGCGCTGACCGCCGCGCCCGGCGACGTCGTCGCCCTGCTCGGCCCCAACGGCGCCGGCAAGACCACCGCCCTGCGCGCGCTCGCCGGCCTGGTACCGCTCACGGCCGGCCGGCTGCGCCTCGACGGCACCGCGCTCGACCGTACGCCGCCCGAGTCCCGCCCGGTCGGTGTGGTCTTCCAGGACTACCTGCTCTTCCCGCACCTCACCGCGCTCGACAACGTCGCCTTCGGGCCGCGCTGCCGGGGCGCGAGCAAGGCCGAGGCCCGGGCGCGGGCCGCCGCGTGGCTGGACCGCATGGGCCTCGCCGACCACGCGGGCGCCAAGCCGCGCCGCCTCTCCGGCGGCCAGGCCCAGCGCGTCGCACTCGCCCGCGCCCTGGCCACCAACCCCCGGCTGCTGCTCCTGGACGAGCCCCTCGCGGCGCTGGACGCCCGGACGCGGCTCGAGGTACGGGCCCAGCTCCGCCGCCATCTCGCCGAGTTCGAGGCCGTAGCGGTACTGGTCACGCACGACCCGCTGGACGCCATGGTGCTGGCCGACCGGCTGGTCGTCGTCGAGAACGGCAGGGTCGTCCAGGAGGGCGGCCCCGCCGAGATCGCCCGTCGGCCCCGCACGGACTACATCGCGCAGTTGGTCGGCCTCAACCTCTACCGCGGGCGGGCCGACGGCCACACCGTGCGGCTCGACGCCGGTCCCGCCATCACCACCACCGAGGAAATCTCCGGTCCGGTCTTCGTGGCGTTCCCGCCGGGCGCCGTGACGCTGTACGGGGAGCGCCCCACGGGCTCCAGCGCCCGCAACCTGTGGCGCTGCGAGGTCGCCGGCCTGGAGACCCACGGCGACCAGATCCGCGTGGACCTCACCGGCGAACTCCCGCTCGCCGCCGACCTCACCACGGTCGCGGCGGCCGAGCTCGGCCTCCACCCGGGCGCCCCGGTGTGGGCGACGGTCAAGGCGACGCAGACACACGCATACCCGGCATAACACCCGCATCGGGCTACGGTGCCCTCATGAGCCTGAGCATCCGCAACCAGCTCCCCGGCACCGTCACCTCCGTCACCCCGGGCGAGGCCATGGCGACGGTCAGGGTCCGCCTCTCCGGCGGCCAGGACCTCACCGCGGCGATCACCCGGGACGCCGCCGACGACCTCTCCCTCACCGCCGGGGCCGAGGTCCGCGCCCTGGTGAAGTCCACGGAGGTGTCCGTGGCGACCGGCCGCGTCGAGGGCCTGTCCATCCGCAACCGGCTGCCCGGTACGGTCACCGCCCTCACCACCGGCGACGCCATGGCCTCCGTCAGGATCGCCGTCGAGGGCGCCGAAGTGACCGCGGCGATCACCAGGGAGGCCGCCGACGACCTGGGTCTGTCCGTCGGCGTTCCCGTCGTCGCGCTGGTCAAGTCGACGGAGGTGTCGCTCGCCACCGCGTGAGACACGGCGAGAGGCACGGCACGAGACACGGCACGAGACACGGCGAGAGGCTCCGCGCAAGGCCGTTCCGGGCCTGCACGGAGCCTCTCGTGTACCGGCGGCTCAGTCCTCGTAGGCGTCCAGCGGCGGGCAGGAGCAGACCAGGTTCCGGTCACCGAAGGCCTGGTCGACGCGGCGCACCGGCGGCCAGTACTTCTCGGCGGCGGAAACCCCGGCCGGGAAGACGGCCTCCTCGCGCGTGTACGCGTGGTCCCACTCACCGCCCAGCGCACCGGCGGTGTGCGGCGCGCCCCGCAGCGGGTTGTCGTCCGCGGACCAGGCGCCGGAACCGACCTTCTCGATCTCCGCGCGGATGGCGATCATCGCCTCGCAGAAGCGGTCCAGCTCGGCCAGGTCCTCGGACTCGGTCGGCTCGATCATCAGCGTGCCGGCCACCGGGAACGACATCGTCGGCGCGTGGAAGCCGTAGTCGATCAGCCGCTTGGCGACGTCGTCGACGCTGACGCCGGTCGCCTTGGTCAGCGGGCGCAGGTCGATGATGCACTCGTGCGCGACCAGCCCGCCGGGGCCGTTGTAGAGCACCGGGAAGTGCGGCTCCAGGCGCTTGGCGATGTAGTTGGCGGACAGCACGGCCACCTGCGTGGCGCGCTTGAGCCCCTCGCCGCCCATCAGCCGGACGTACGACCACGAGATCGGCAGGATGCCGGCCGAGCCCCACGGCGCCGCCGAGATCGGGCCGACGCCCGTCTGCGGACCGGCCGCGGGCTGCAGCGGGTGGTTGGGCAGGTACGGCGCCAGGTGCGACCGTACGGCCACGGGGCCGACGCCGGGACCGCCGCCGCCGTGCGGGATGCAGAAGGTCTTGTGCAGGTTCAGGTGCGAGACGTCGCCGCCGAAGTGACCGGGCTTGGCGAGTCCGACCAGGGCGTTGAGGTTGGCGCCGTCCACGTAGACCTGGCCGCCGGCGTCGTGCACCCGGGCGCAGATGTCGGCGACGTGCTCCTCGAAGACGCCGTGCGTGGAGGGGTAGGTGATCATCAGCACGGACAGCTCGTCGCGGTGCTTCTCGATCTTGGCGCGCAGGTCCTCGACGTCGATCTCGCCGTCGTCGGCGGTCTTGACTACGACGACCTTCATGCCGGCCATGACCGCGCTCGCCGCGTTGGTGCCGTGGGCGGAGGACGGGATGAGGCAGACGGTGCGCTGGTCGTCGCCGTTGGCGCGGTGGTAGGCGCGTACGGCGAGCAGGCCGGCGAACTCGCCCTGCGACCCGGCGTTGGGCTGGAGCGAGACCTTGTCGTACCCGGTGACCTCGGCGAGCCGCTCCTCCAGCTCACGGATGAGGGTGAGGTAGCCCTGCGCCTGCTCGGCGGGCGCGAAGGGGTGCAGCTGCCCGAACTCGGACCAGGTGACCGGCTCCATCTCGGTCGTCGCGTTGAGCTTCATGGTGCAGGAGCCCAGCGGGATCATGCCGCGGTCCAGCGCGTAGTCGCGGTCGGCGAGGCGGCGCAGGTAGCGCAGCATCGCGGTCTCGGAGCGGTGCTGGTGGAAGACGGGGTGGGTGAGGAAGTCGTCGGTGCGCAGCAGCGCCTCGGGGAGCGTCTCCTCGGTCGCCGCGTCCAGCGCCTCGATGTCGCCCTCGACGCCGAAGGCGTTCCACACGCCGCCGACCTGGGCGCGCGTGGTGGTCTCGTCGCAGGCGAACGACAGGTGGTCGGCGTCGACGAGCCGCAGGTTGATGCCGTTCTCGCGGGCGGCGTGGACGATCGCGTCGGCCCGGCCGGGCACCCGCGCGGTGACCGTGTCGAAGTAGGCGCCGTGCACGACCTCGACGCCACCGGCCGCGAGGCCCGCGGCGGTGATCGAGGCGTACCGGTGGGTGCGCCGCGCGATGGCCCGCAGCCCCTCGGGCCCGTGGTACACGGCGTACATGCCGGCCATGACGGCGAGCAGCACCTGCGCGGTGCAGATGTTGCTGGTGGCCTTCTCGCGGCGGATGTGCTGCTCGCGGGTCTGCAGGGCGAGGCGGTAGGCCTTGTTTCCGTCGGCGTCCACGGAGACGCCGACCAGGCGGCCGGGCAGGCTGCGGGCGAACTTCTCGTGCACCGCCATGTAGCCGGCGTGCGGCCCGCCGAAGCCCATCGGCACACCGAAGCGCTGCGTCGTGCCGATGGCGATGTCCGCGCCCAGCTCGCCGGGCGAGGTGAGCAGCGTCAGGGCGAGCAGGTCGGCGGCGACGGTGACCAGGGCGCCGAGCTCGTGCGCCCGGTCGACGACCGGCTTGATGTCGCGGACGGCACCGGAGGCGCCCGGGTACTGGATCAGGACGCCGTTGATCTCCCGCTCGGCGACCTCGGCCGGGATGCCGTCACTCAGGTCGGCGACGACGACCTCGACGCCGGTCGGCTCCGCGCGGGTCTGGATCACCGCGATGGTCTGCGGCAGGACGTCCGCGTCGACCAGGAACAGACCCTTCTTGTTCTTGCCCATGCGCCGGGAAAGGGCCATCGCCTCGGCGGCGGCGGTGCCCTCGTCGAGCAGCGAGGCACCCGAGGTGGGCAGGCCGGTCAGCTCGGCGACCATCGTCTGGAAGTTCAGCAGGGCCTCCAGGCGGCCCTGCGAGATCTCCGGCTGGTACGGCGTGTACGCCGTGTACCAGGCCGGGTTCTCCATGACGTTGCGCAGGATGACCGGCGGGGTGAAGGTGCCGTAGTAGCCGAGGCCGATCATGGAGTCGAGGACCTGATTGCGGTCGGCCAGCGAGCGCAGCTCGGCCAGCACCTCGGCCTCGGAGCGGGCGCCGGGCAGGTCCAGCGCGTCGGCGTTCTTGATCACATCCGGCACCGCGGCGGCCGTCAGCTCGTCGAGCGAACCATAACCGACCTGCGCGAGCATCTTGGCCCGTGCCTCGTGGTCGGGGCCGATGTGGCGCTGCTCGAACGGCATTGCCTGTTCGAGCTCGGAGAGCGGGGTGCGATGGGCGGTCATTGCGGAGGCCTCCTGGTCTGACGACCTTCGAGGGGCACCACGGCGCGGGTACCCGTACGGCCTCCCCCTCTGTCATCTCAACCTGAGAGCTTCACCGGGCGGGCCCGAGGGCGCTCCCGGCTTTCACCGTCGGTGAGAGCGGAAGCCGTCGACACCCGCCCTGCTTTCCAGAGTGACCTCGTCCGTGCGGTACGTGAGCCTGAGAGATTCCGGGGAGGATTTGCTCCTTCGGCGCCTCCGGTGGTGTCCGGAGGACTCTCCCGCGCGGGGTCAGCAGCCGTTTGCCAGCGTACCAGCGAGGTCGACGCACGGACCTTCGAGTGGCCGACCGGCCATATGTGCTCTTTTGTAGTACTACGGATGATTTCGGCGGCTGGTGGGTCGGCTGGTGCGCGACCCCAGTGCGACCAAGTGGAGGGCCCCGTGCGTACCGACATCGACCCGCGCAACCTGATCGGCCGCAAGGCCTTCGACCGCAACGGCACCCGGATCGGCACCGTCGACGAGGTCTATCTCGACGACGCCACCGGCGTCCCCGAGTGGGCGGCCATACGCACCGGCCTGTTCAGCCGGGACGCCTTCGTGCCCCTGGAGCCGAGCGAACTGCTCGACGGCACCTTGCGCGTGCCCTTCGACCGGGCCCTGATCAAGGAGGCCCCCGACTTCGGCGTCGGCCGCCACCTCTCGCCGGAACAGGAACTCCAGCTCTACCACCACTACGGTCTCGACGTCGCCGCCCCTGCCTCGCTCCCCGACCACGACTTCGGCAAGCTGGCGGGCCAGGGCAAGGAGGAGGGCTGACGATCCGGCCCTACGGCCCCTGCCGCCCGGCCAGCCAGTCCAGGCGGAGCATGCCGCGACCGCCCCGGCCACGCTGATCCGCCACCGCCGACTTCCTGCGACCCGATCCGCCGGAGAAGGACATCCGCCGGACAGGGACAAGGCCGCAGCCGGGCCAGTCCTAGCCGGCGGCCAGCCCTAGCCGGGTGCCAGATGCGCGGGCCCCGCCGGGCCGGTCTCCGCGTCGGTGCCCCCGCCGAGGCCCGGGCCGGCCTCCGTGGTCGCCGGCCCGCCCTCCCCGGGTCTTCGCGGCTCGGTCGGGACCAGCGGCAGCGGTTCCGCCGGTGTCAGGTCCGGGTCGTCCACCGGAAAGGTCCGCACCCGGCCGGTCTCCGAGTACGGCGTCTCGAACCGCACGGTCACCCGCCCCAGCCCGCTGCCCTGCACCCATCCATGTCCGTACTCGGCGTGCCGCACGTCGTGTCCCGACGGCCACCGGCGCTCGGGGGCGAGGGCCGGCCGGTCCTCCTGGACGGGCGCGGCGTCGGGCTCCTCGGCGACTTCGTCGACCCGCTCCCCCGCCGCCTGCGCGAACAGGTCCTCCTGCGTGTAGTCGGCGAGCCCGCTGACGCCGACCCCGAGCAGCCGCACGCCGCCGGTGGTGTCCACGGAGTCCAGCAGCCGGGCCGCGGCCTCCCGCACCACCGCCGGGTCGTCCGTGGGCCCACGCAGCGTCTCGGAGCGCGTCAGCGTGGAGAAGTCGTACCTGCGCACCTTGAGCACGATGGTCCGCCCGGACAGCCCGGAGCCGCGCAGCCGCCGCACGCACCGGTCGGCCAGCCGCCCCACCTCCACACCGACCCGCACCCGGTCGTGGATGTCCACGTCGTAGGTGTCCTCGACCGACACCGACTTGGTCTCCCGCTCGGCCACCACGGGTCGCTCGTCACGGGCCAGTGCCATGGCATACAGGGCGTGCCCGTGCGCCTTGCCCAGCAGCCGTACGAGCTCGTCCTCGCCCGCCTCGGCGATGTCGCCCACCGTGGTGATCCCGGCCCGCCGCAGATGGTCTCCCGTGGTCGGTCCCACGCCGGGCAGCGTCCGCACGGTCATCGGCTCCAGCATGGCCCGCTCCGTCCCCGGCGGGATCAGGACCAGCCCGTCGGGTTTGGCCTCCTCCGAGGCGATCTTGGCGAGCATCTTGGAGGCGGCCAGCCCCACGGAACCGGTGATGCCGGTGACGGCGCGGATGTCCGTACGCAGCTTCGTGCCTGCCAGCCTCGCCGAATCCGCGTCCCAAGCCGCCCCGCCGGCCTCCAGGTCCACGAATGCCTCGTCCAGGCTCAGCGGCTCCACCAGCGGCGACAGCCCACGCAGCAGCCGCATCACCTGCTCGCTGATCGACCGGTAGAGCTCGAAGCGCGGGACCAGGTACGCGGCGTGGGGGGCCAGCCGCCGGGCCTGCCCCATGGGCATCGCCGAGTGGACGCCGAAGACCCGTGCCTCGTACGAGCAGGTGGCGACCACACCGCGCGGTCCGAGGCCGCCCACGACGACGGCCTTCCCGCGCAGACTCGGCTTGGACGCCTGCTCCACCGAGGCGAAGAAGGCATCCATGTCGAGATGCAGGATCGTGGGCGCGGTTCTCACATCTCCGATGCTGCCCTACGCCACTGACAATGCTCCGCCCGAGCACGGGATGTGCCGGGTGCGGCGGCGTTCAGACCGCCCGGTTGCGCCGCCGCGCCAGCTCGTCCGCCGGATTGTGCCCGACCAGGGTCTCCCCCGTGTCGATCCGCTCCCCGTGCAGCTGCGACAGCGCGCTCTCCACATCCCGCCAGACCACGCCGATCGCGATCCCGAAGATGCCCTGACCGCCCTGGAGCAGGGCGTGCACCTCGTCGGGCGAGGTGCACTCGTAGACCGTGGCTCCGTCACTCATCAGCGTCATCCGCTCCAGGTCACGGAAGCCGCGCTCCCTGAGATGCTGGACGGCGGTGCGGATGTTCTGCAGTGACACCCCGGTGTCGAGGAAGCGCTTGACGATCTTCAGCACGACCACGTCGCGGAAGCTGTACAGGCGCTGGGTCCCGGAACCGTGTGCGGGTCTCACACTGGGTTCGACCAGGCCCGTACGAGCCCAGTAGTCGAGCTGCCGGTAGGTGATACCGGCGGCCGCGCAGGCCGTCGGCCCGCGATAGCCGATCTGCTCGGACGTCATGGACGTCGCCCCTCCGCTGCTCGGGACGGCAGCCGGTCGCTGCGGAACAGGGTCGGCCGCCACACCGGGCTGGGGATGCCCCCCGCCGGCGCGGAGCCGAGAGTTCGTGGGAGGGTACGGGCCGCTTGCCCCGAGGCTCTGCCCGGGGCCACCCCCAGCCGTACCGTCGCCGCTGATTCTCACGCCGACCTCCGTCCTTGACCTGCCTCCTCGACGGTAGGCAGTCACCAAGGGTGCGTCAACGATCGCCACACTCGGCACGCCGAGTGATAATCACCCTACGAGTGGTTTCGCGTACCCGACCGCGGGGAAAGGCTAGCCGAATGTGCCCGGAGGGGCCGTGCGGCGCCTGTGGCGCTCCGGTCCCCCGCACCTCACTGGTTGCTGGTCCCGAAGTCCTCCGGCGAGATCTGGTCGAGGAACTCGCGGAACTTCTCCACCTCGTCCTCCTGCTCGTCCGGGATGGCGATGCCGGCGTCGTCGAGCACCGTGTCGCTGCCGTAGATCGGCGTTCCGGTGCGCAGGGCCAGCGCTATGGCGTCGGACGGCCTGGCACTCACCTCGACACCGCTCGCGAAGACCAGCTCGGCGTAGAAGACCCCGTCACGCAGGTCCGTGATGCGTACTTCCGTGAGCTCCTGGCCGACGGCTTCCAGCACGTCCTTGAACAGGTCGTGGGTCAGCGGCCGCGCGGGAGCCATGCCCTGCTGGGCGAAGGCGATCGCCGTCGCCTCCCCCGGCCCGATCCAGATGGGGAGGTAACGGTCGCCTCCCACCTCGCGCAGCAGCACGATCGGTTGGTTGGAGGGCATCTCGACCCGGACACCTACGACATCGAGCTCGTTCACACAGCAACCCTAGGCCGTGCCCGTGACATTTGGGTAGTCGGGCCGGGGTCTGGGTGAGCGTTCGGAGCTCCGGGCGCGCCCGTTTCAGGGCAGCCGCACGCCGAGGGCGGTCTGCACCAGCGCCGCGTGCAGCTTCACCGCCAGCCCCGCCAGCTCCTTGGTGCGGGCTTCCGCGTGTGCCCTGGTCTGGGGGTTGCGGTGCCGCTTCAGCGGCGCCACCACCTGGTCCACGAGCCCGGCCTCCCGGTCGGCGGCGGCCTTCATCACCCGCAGGTGCCGCGGCTCGATACCGAACCGCCCCAGCTCAACCACCAGGGAGGCCACGGTGACCGCCTCGGCGTCGTACGCCCCGTCGGGCAGCGGAGCGAGGAGCCCGTACGACTCCCACTCCTTCAGCTCCTGGTCGCCGATCCGGGCCGCGGCGAGCAGCTCGTCCCGCCCGATCCGGGCCGCCGTGGGTCCCTCGGCGGGCTCCGGTACGGCCTCCCCGTCCCGCTGCCGGCCCAGTGTCGGCAACGGCACGGCCTCGCCGCGTTCCATCGCGTCCAGGTGTTCGCGGATCACCTTCAGCGGCAGATAGTGGTCCCGCTGCATGCGCAGCACCTGGCCGAGGCGCTCGACGTCGTGCGCGCTGAACTTGCGGTACCCGGCCGGGGTCCGCCGCGGCTCGACAAGGCCCTCCGACTCCAGAAAGCGGATCTTGGAGATGGTGACGTCGGGGAACTCGTCACGCAGCGCGTTCAGCACGGCGCCGATGCTCATCAGCCCACTGTCCGTGGCGACGGTGCCGTGGCCGGCACCGCCGCTCGGTGTTTGAAGCATGGACCTTCCCTGGAGGTTCCCCGGGCGGTGCCCGGGGGCGGGTCAGTAACCCCGCTGGCTCGCGTAGAAGACCAGCCGGTACTTGCCGATCTGCACCTCGTCACCGTTCGACAGGGCGACCTGGTCGATGCGCTCGCGGTTGACGTACGTGCCGTTCAGGCTGCCGACGTCGGCCACCGTGAACGAGCCGTCCGGACTGCGGCGGAACTCCACGTGCCGGCGCGAGACCGTCACGTCGTCCAGGAAGATATCGCTCTGCGGATGACGTCCCGCGGTGGTCAGCTCACCGTCCAACAGGAAGCGGCTGCCGGAGTTCGGACCACGGCGCACGACCAGGAGCGCCGAGCCGAGCGGCAGCGCGTCGACGGCCGCCTGCGCCTCGGGAGAAAGCGCCGGCATCGCCGTCTGGCCGGTGACCTCGGCGTCGTACGCCTCGAGGCCGGAGATGGAGATCGTGGAGGTCGTCTCGGACGCACGCTCCGGAACCGCCCCGGCACGCAGCGGCGCGCCGCAGTTGGAGCAGAAGCGGCTGTTCTCCGCGTTGCGGTTACCGCACCTCGTACAGACCAGGGCCGACATGGACGGATCCTCCTGCCGCGGCTGCCCCGCCGGGGCGTTCGACGCATACGGGCCGGGGGCAAACCCTCCACCCGTACCTGAGGTTGACGGTTGCCCGAAACCTATGTCGCCGGACTGCGCAGGGTCAACAGACGGCGCGCCCTGACCACCGGAAATGCCACCGCCCGGACCAGCCACCTGGTCCCGGAACATCGGGCGCCCGCCCTCCGCATCAGGCTGTGCCCGATGGCGAGCGGTCGCGTTCTCGCGACCCTCTCGCGTGCTCTTGCCGAACAACTTCGCAAACAACTTCACGGGCGATTCCCCTTGACCGAAACAGACCCGCCCGTGGGGCAGGACGAACCCTGACTGACCGTACTGACCGACCCGGACATCTTCACAACGTCCGTCTCCACCAGACAGTTTCCACCACGCACCACCCAATCGGTGCGCCGACCCCCCGCAACCTCATGCCCTCGCCGGTCGCCCCCCATGCACCGCCGGTTCACTGGGAGGACGACCGAGCGTAGTCAGGCCGCTTCACCGCTCGCAAGGCGTCCACGACGATCTTGCTCGACCGCTCAACCGTAACGGTGGCCTGTTCCTTCTCCAGAGTCTGCACCACGCCTCCAGGAATGTTGAGAGCCGGTTCGAGGTCCTGCGGCTTGCCGATGACCTGGAAACGATAGGGCGCGTTGATCTTGTTCCCGTCGACGCTCACGGTCTTGTCCGAGTCCGTGAGGTACGTGCCGGCGACGACCCGTACGCCGTTCACCTGGATCGCCTCCGCGCCCGCCGCGCGCAGCTCCTGTATCGCGTCGAGCAGCATGTCCGCCTCGACCGCCCCCTTCGTGTCCTCGATCGTCACCGTGATGCCGGGCCCCTGCGCCGCCACGGTGCCCGCGAGAATGCCCAGTTGCCGCTCCTTCTCGAGCGTCTGCTTGCGGGCCTCTTCTGCCTGGTCGGAGCTGTTCTCCAGCTCGTCGCGCTGCTTCTCCAGGCCCTGCTTCTCGTCTTCAAGACGCTGAGTACGGTCGTCCAGTTCATCGAGGATGCGGACCAGATCCTCCTGCCGGGCGCCGCGCAGCGCTCCATCACTGTCGCTGTTCGACGCCACCTGGACCGCCAGGCCGAAACCGAGACCGAACAGGAGCAGGGCGACGATGAGTTGGGCTCGGGTGAGGCGCGGCGGCCACAGCCCCTTGAAGAGCCGCTGCCTACCGGTCAGTCCCGGCCCCGGATCGGTCTGCCGCTCCGGCTGCTCCTCGACCGGCGCGTCGGCGTCCGGTGCCTCCGCCGTCAGAGACGCCGTCGGGGACGCCGCCGGCGGCACCTCGTCGGGCAGCTCCTTGCTCAGCCTGTTCGCGTTCTGCTCTTCGTGGTCGCTCATCGGCCTCACGCCCGGAAGACGTGGCGTCGGATCGCCGCGGCGTTGGAGAAGATCCGGATACCGAGCACGACCACCACGCCGGTGGACAGCTGGGCCCCGACGCCCAACTTGTCGCCCAGGAACACGATCAGTGCGGCCACGACCACGTTCGACAGGAACGACACCACGAAGACCTTGTCGTCGAAGATTCCGTCGAGCATGGCCCGCAGACCACCGAAGACGGCGTCGAGCGCCGCCACGACGGCGATCGGCAGATAAGGCTCGACGGCCGCCGGCACCTCGGGCCGGACCAACAGGCCGGCCACGACTCCCACGACGAGGCCCAGTACGGCGATCACGATGTGCCCTTCTCGGTTATCGGCTGTGCTGTACGTACGATCACGCTCGTCGCGGCCGGCAGTTCGAGGTCGTCCGCGACGGAGATGGCGGTCCGGATGCCGTAGTTCTCCTGGAGGGCATGCAGGTACAGCCCGTCGGCACTGTCCTGGAACCGGGAGCTGAGCCCCTCGCCGTCCCCCACCGCGAGCACCGTGTACGGCGGCACCAGCGGCCTGTTGTCGACCAGTATCGCGTCCCCCGCGGCCCTGATCGCGGACAGCGCCGTCAACCGCTGCCCGTTGATGGAGATCGCCTCGGCCCCCGACTCCCACAGCCCGTTGACCACGCGCTGCATGTCCCGGTCCCGTACCCGGCCCGTGTCGGAGAACCCGGAGGTGCCACGCGGCTGACCGTCGCTGCCCGTGCCCGTGTCCTTGGCGTCGTTCACCACGAGCTTCACACCCGGGCCGTGCACCTCGACCGCGCCCGACAGGACGCCCATCAGGTCGGAGCGGTCACTGTCGCCGTTCTTCTCGAGCGCCTCGCGCTGCCGCGCGCTCACGTCCTCGCGCAGCTTGTCGACGCTCTCCTCGAGCTTGTCGGCCGTGGAGGTCTCGCCCTCTATGCGGTCGATGAGCTCTTCGCGCTCCTTGGCGACGGCCGGAGCCGCGACCCGTGCCTGGGCCGCGCCGACCGTGACGACCAGGGCGGCCATCACCAGCCCGGCGGCCAGTCCGAGCTTGGCGCGGAGGGTCTTGGGCATTCCGCCGGTGCCCTCGGCTTTCTTCCGCGCGGCGGCCTCGGCGTAGCCGTCGTCGAGGCTGTGGTCCATGACGTTGGTGAGCAAGGACATGGACGCGTCCGGGCGCGCGGGCCGCGTGAATGTGCTCCGAACGGGGGGTTGCTGCGGCATGCCGCACATCGTCGCACGCCACGGCCACTACCTCCGAATGGCCCCACCGGCGTGCCGGACAGGCCCCCTTGGGGACACTTGTCCGGCACGCACGCGTGCGGTGTGTTCTTAACGGCCCGCGCTGTCCACCACTGCGGACCACTCGTCGAGCAGCGCCTGCGCGGACGCGTCGTCGGGGCCCTCTGCCCACAGATGGGTGACCGCCTCGGCCGGGTCGGGCAGCACCATCACCCAGCGCCCGTCGGTCTCCACCACGCGCACGCCGTCCGTGGTGTCCACGAAGCGGTCTCCGGCCGCCTCGACGACCCGCCGCATCACCAGGCCCTTGACCGCCCACGGAGTGGCCAGATCACGCTTCAGAACGTGCGCCCGCGGGATCCGCGCGTCGATCTGGCTCAGCGTGAGCTGCGTCCGCGCCACCAGTCCGATCAGCCGCACGAAGGCGGCCGTACCGTCGTAGACGCTGCTGAACTCCGGGACGATGAAGCCGCCCTTCCCGTCACCGCCGAAGATCGCTCCTTCCTCGCCGCCGACCCGCGTCAGGTCGTCGGGAGAGGTGGTCGTCCACTCGACCTGGGTGCCGTGATAGGCCGCCACCTGCTCGGCGATCCTGGTGGTCGTCACCGGCAGCGCCACCCGGCCGCTGCGCCGCTCGGCCGCGATCAGGTCGAGCAGCACCAGCAGCGCACGGTCGTCCTCGATGATGCGGCCCTTCTCGTCGACGAGCGACAGCCGCTCACCGACCGGGTCGAACCGCACACCGAACGCCGCCCGCGAGGACGCCACGATCTCCCCGAGGCGCACCAGCCCCGACCGCCGCACGTCGGCCGACTCGGTCGGCCTGGACTCGTCGAGACCGGGATTGATCGTCAGCGAGTCGACTCCGAGCTTCCCGAGCAGACTGGGCAGGACCAGCCCCGAACTGCCGTTGGACGCGTCCACGACCACCTTGAGCCCGGACTCCGCGATCCCCGTGATGTCGATGTTCCGCAGCAGCGACCCGGTGTACGAGTCGAAGACGCTGGACGGGAAGTGCAGGTCCCCGATCTCTCCCGGGAACGCCCGCCGGTACTCCTGCCGCGCGAACACCCGGTCCAGCTTCCGCTGACTGCCCTGCGACAGGTCGGCACCCTGTCCGTCGAAGAACATGATGTCGACGGAGTCCGGCACCCCGGGCGTGGTCCTGATCATGATCCCGCCTGCGCTGCCCCGGGCGGTCTGCTGCCGTGCCACGGGCAGCGGTACGTTCTCCAGGTCCCGTACGTCGATGGCGCTGGCCTGCAGGGCGGAGATCACCGCCCGCTTCAGCGCGCGGGCACCACGCGAGTGGTCGCGGGCCGTGGTGACGGTGGAGCCCTTCTTCAACGTGGTCGCGTAGGCGCCGGCCAGTCGTACCGCCAGTTCCGGCGTGATCTCCACGTTCAGGATGCCGGACACCCCGCGTGCACCGAAGAGGTGCGCCTGGCCCCGGGACTCCCAGATGACCGAGGTGTTGACGAAGGCACCGGCCTCGATGGTCTTGAACGGGTAGACCCGGACGTTGCCCTGGATGATCGATTCTTCACCGACCAGGCACTCGTCCCCGATGACAGCGCCGTCCTCGATCCGCGCGGCGCGCATGATGTCGGTGTTCTTCCCGACGACGCAGCCCCGCAGGTTGCTGTGCGGCCCGACGTACACGTTGTCGGCAACGACGGCCTTGTGCAGGAAGGCGCCACTCTTGACGACCACGTTGGAGCCGACGACCGTGTGTTCCCGGATTTCGGCGCCGGCTTCGACCTTGGCGTAGTCACCGATGTAGAGGGGCCCGCGGAGTACGGCGTCGGGATGCACCTCGGCGCCCTCGGCCACCCAGACGCCGGGCGAGATCTCGAAGCCGTCGATGTCGACGTCGACCTTGCGCTCCAGTACGTCGGCCTGGGCCTTCACATAGCTCTCGTGGGTGCCGACGTCCTCCCAGTAGCCCTCGGCGATGTAGCCGTAGACGGGCTTGCCTTCCTTCATCAGCTGCGGGAAGACGTCACCGGACCAGTCCACGGGCACATCGGGGTCGACGTAGTCGAACACCTCGGGCTCCATGACGTAGATACCGGTGTTCACGGTGTCCGAGAAGACCTGGCCCCAGGTCGGCTTCTCCAGGAAGCGTTCGACCTTGCCCTCTTCGTCGACGATGGTGATGCCGAATTCCAGGGGATTGGGCACGCGTGTCAGACACACGGTGACGAGCGCACCCTTTTCCTTGTGGAAATTGATCAGGTCGGTGAGGTCGAAGTCGGTCAGGGCATCGCCGGAAATAACGAGGAACGCATCATCCTTCAACGCCTCCTCGGCGTTCTTGACGCTTCCGGCGGTACCGAGTGGCTTCTCCTCATTGGCATAGGTGAGCTCCATTCCGAGCTCCTCGCCGTCACCGAAGTAGTTCTTGACCAGCGAGGCCAGGAACTGGACGGTGACGACGGTCTCGTTGAGCCCATGCCTTTTGAGCAGCCTCAGAACGTGCTCCATGATCGGCCGGTTGACCACCGGCAGGAGCGGCTTGGGCATGCTTGAGGTCATGGGACGAAGGCGCGTGCCTTCGCCTCCAGCCATCACGACGGCCTTCATGTCGGAAGCGTCCTCCTCTAAGAGACGACGGATTGACCGACTTCACCCGACCAGAGTCCCGCACTTTTGCCGTGGGGGCCATCCGGCCACTGGGGCCGCACAATCGGCGAGTTCAGTCGGCCATGGTGTCCGCACGGACCAAACGGCGGACCTGCACCACGTAGAGAACACCTGCCCACCAGTACAGGGTTGTACCCCATCCGGCGAACGCCCATCCGAAAACAGCGGCGAGTGACGCGATCCATCCGCTTCCGTCACTGAGCAGAAGCAGAGGGAAGGCGTACATGAGGTTGAAGGTGGCGGCCTTCCCCAGGAAGTTCACCTGCGGCGGCGGATAGCCATGGCGTCGCAGGATGCCCACCATCACGAGCAGCACCGCTTCCCGGGCAAGCAGTACAAGGGTCAACCAGAGCGGGAGAATCTCCCGCCAGGTGAGGCCCACCAGGGTGGACAGAATGTAAAGCCGGTCGGCGGCGGGGTCCAGGAACCGGCCGAGGCTGCTGATCTGGTTCCAGCGCCGCGCGAGCTTCCCGTCCAGGTAGTCGCTGACTCCGCTCAGGGCCAGGACCAACAGCGCCCAGCCGTCACTCTGCGGGCCGCCGAACTCGGGGCGGAGGATCAGCCACAGGAAGAGCGGTACGCCGGCGAGGCGCGCCATGCTCAGGATGTTCGGGATGGTGAGGACCCGGTCGGTCTGCACGCGGGTCTCCTGGACCTCCACGCGGGGGCCTCCTGGGGTGAAACGAGCCAATGATGCTCCCTGACCTTACCTCAACGCAAAAAAGCTCTGGCTCTCGGGCTGCATGCCCAAGAGCCAGAGCTCTAAGAGGAGTTCGGCGACGTCCTACTCTCCCACAGGGTCCCCCCTGCAGTACCATCGGCGCTGTAAGGCTTAGCTTCCGGGTTCGAAATGTAACCGGGCGTTTCCCCTACGC
>NZ_JBHJRX010000083.1:0-28124 GCF_042268605.1 Streptomyces sp. NPDC056296
GGACCCGAGAACCACTACAAGGGCTGCACCCATATCACCAGCCGAAACGCCGCAAGTTGCACTGCCGATCGAACCCCTAACCGAACGGCATTGCCCCTAGGGGTACCTCCGTACTACGGCCTGGGGAGGGTTCGTACCGACGGAGGACGAGACGGGCCCGGTGGCGTCCTTAATCTGGCCTTACGCCGCTGGGGGGCGGCGAACCGGACCCGCGGGGGTGGGGTTTTCCCCAGCAAAAGAGTGCGCTGAACACCAGCGCGGTCGACCTCCGGTTCCGGCCAGACTCTTCGACGTAGCAGGACGACGCACGCACGACGGCACCACGTTCACCTGGTCTACCGGTACCGCTCAGCGCCCGCCGGCGACACCGGTGGCGCATCTGATGACCGACATAGGAGACTTGACATGACATCGGCCGTAAGTATTCCCACGCACGGGGGCACCGGAGGGCGTACGGCCGTTGCCGCGCGAGCTCGACAGGTCGTGAAGGCGTACGGATCGGGCGAGACCCGGGTGGTCGCCCTCGACCACGTGGACGTGGACATCGCCCGCGGCCAGTTCACCGCGATCATGGGGCCGTCGGGGTCCGGCAAGTCCACGCTGATGCACTGCCTGGCCGGCCTGGACACCGTCTCCGGCGGGCAGATATACCTCGACGAGACCGAGATCACCGGCCTGAAGGACAAGAAGCTCACCCAGCTGCGCCGGGACCGGATCGGCTTCATCTTCCAGGCGTTCAACCTGCTCCCGACGCTGAACGCGCTGGAGAACATCACGCTGCCCATGGACATCGCCGGGCGCAAGTGCGACCGCGCGTGGCTGGACCGGGTCGTGGAGACCGTGGGACTCGCCGGGCGGCTGAAGCACCGGCCGACCCAGCTCTCCGGCGGCCAGCAGCAGCGGGTCGCGGTGGCGCGGGCACTGGCCGCGCGGCCCGAGATCATCTTCGGTGACGAGCCGACCGGAAACCTCGACTCGCGCGCCGGCGCCGAGGTACTGGGCTTCCTGCGCCGGTCGGTCACCGAACTGGGCCAGACCATCGTGATGGTCACCCACGACCCGGTGGCCGCCAGTTACGCGGACCGGGTGCTGTACCTCGCCGACGGCCGGATCGTGGACGAGATGCACAAGCCGACCGCGGACGCGGTCCTGGACCGCATGCTGCGCTTTTCTGGGGGACACCCCCAGACCCCCAACTTCGACGCCCGGGGGCGCACGTCATGACCGTCGTCAAGACCTCGATGCGCAACTTCCTCGCGCACAAGGGCCGTATGGCGCTCTCGGCGGTGGCGGTGCTGCTGTCGGTGGCGTTCGTCTGCGGCACCCTGGTGTTCACGGACACCATGAACACCACCTTCGACAAGCTCTTCGCGGTCACCTCATCGGACGTGACGGTCATGCCGAAGGAGGCCAAGAGCGACGACGCCCCGCAGAACGGCGTGCCCGAATCGCTGCCGGCGTCCGCACTGGAGCGGGTCCGGGCGGCCGAGGGCGTCAAGTCGGCCGAGGGCATGGTCAGTTTGATGAACGTGACCGTCGTCGACAGTGACAACGACAACGTGGGCGCGACCAGCGGCGCCCCGACGATCGCCGGCAACTGGACGAAGAACGACCTCCGGTCGATGGAGATCACCTCCGGGCACGCCCCGCGCGGGCCCACCGAGCTGATGGTCGACGCCGACACCGCCGACAAGCACGACCTGAAGCTCGGTGACGAACTGCGCACCATCTCGCAGACCGGCGACTTCAAGGCCGAGATCGTCGGCATCGCGTCCTTCACGGTGACCAACCCCGGTGCCGCCGTCGTCTACTTCGACACGCCCACCGCCCAGCGCGAACTGCTCGGCGCCACCGGTAAGTTCACGCAGCTCAACGTCGCCGCCGCGGCCGGTGTCTCCGACGCACAGCTCAAGCAGAGCGTCACCCAGGTCATGGACGGCACCTACAAGGTGCAGACGGCGAAGGAGAACTCCGACGAGAACCGCAAGGAACTCGGCGAGTTCCTGAACGTCATCAAGTACGCCATGCTCGGCTTCGCCGGAATCGCGTTCCTGGTCGGCATCTTCCTGATCATCAACACCTTCTCCATGCTGGTCGCCCAGCGCACCCGCGAGATCGGCCTCATGCGGGCCATAGGCTCCTCCCGCCGACAGGTCAACCGCTCGGTGCTGGTCGAGGCCCTCCTCCTCGGCATCGTCGGCTCGATCCTCGGCGTCGCGGCCGGTGTCGGAATCGCCGTCGGTCTGATGAAGCTGATGTCGGCGGCGGGGATGAACCTCTCCACCGACGACCTGACCGTCAAGACGGCGACCCCCGTGGTCGGCCTGGTCCTCGGCATCGTGGTCACCGTCCTGGCCGCCTACCTGCCGGCCCGCCGCGCCGGCAAGATCTCCCCGATGGCAGCCCTGCGCGACGCCGGTACGCCGGCCGACGGCAAGGCCGGCTGGATACGCGGCCTGATCGGCCTGGTCCTCACCGGCGCCGGCGCCGCGGCCCTGTTCACGGCGGCCGCCGCCGACAAGGCGAGCGAGGGTTCGCTGATGCTCGGCGCGGGCATCGTGCTGTCCCTCATCGGCTTCGTCGTCATCGGCCCGCTGCTCGCGGGCTTCGTGGTCCGGGTGATCAGCGCGGTCCTGCTGCGGGCCTTCGGCCCGGTCGGCCGCCTGGCCGAGCGCAACGCCCTGCGCAACCCGCGCCGCACCGGCGCCACCGGGGCCGCCCTGATGATCGGCCTCGCGCTGGTCGCGTGCCTGTCCGTCGTCGGCTCCTCCATGGTCGCCTCGGCCACCAGCGAGCTGGACAAGACCGTCGGCGCGGACTTCATCGTCCAGGGCAACCAGCGGATCGTGCCGCAGGCCGAGAAGGCGATGCAGGACACGCCCCACCTGGAGCACGTCACCCGCTACAAGATGCTCGACGCCACGCTGACCTCGCCCGACGGCAAGAAGGACGACGACGGCGTAACGGCCGCCGATCCGACCTACGCCGAGGACGTGAACCGCGCGACGACCGAGGGCAAGCTCTCCGCCGCCTACGGCACCGACGCCATGTCGGTCGGCGCGGACTACGCGAAGAAGCACGGCGTGCACGTCGGCGACACGATCTCCGTCGCCTTCAAGGGCGGCGAGACCGCCGAGCTCAAGGTCGCCGCGATCACGGACGACGACGTGGCCATCGACCAGGGCGCGCGGTACATCAGCATCGAGACGATGCGGAAGTACCTGCCGGCGGAGAGTATCCCGCCGAACACGATCATGTTCGCCAAGGCCGAGGACGGCAGGAGCGACCAGGCGTACGCGGCGCTGAAGAAGTCGCTGGACGCGTACCCGCAGTACCAGGTGGCCGACCAGACCGACTACAAGCAGGAGCTGAAGGACCAGGTCGGCCAGCTGCTGAACATGGTCTACGGCCTGCTCGCCCTGGCGATCATCGTCGCGATCCTCGGTGTGGTGAACACGCTGGCGCTGTCGGTGGTCGAGCGGACCCGCGAGATCGGTCTGATGCGGGCGATCGGTCTCTCCCGCCGCCAGCTGCGTCGCATGATCCGCATGGAGTCCGTCGTCATCGCCCTCTTCGGTGCCCTGCTCGGCCTGGGGCTGGGCATGGGCTGGGGCGCCACGGCGCAGAAGCTGCTCGCCCTGGAGGGCCTGAACGTCCTCGACATCCCCTGGCCGACGATCATCGGCGTCTTCATCGGCTCGGCCTTCGTGGGCCTGTTCGCCGCCCTGGTCCCGGCGTTCCGGGCGGGCCGCATGAACGTCCTGAACGCCATCGCGACGGAGTAGCACCCGACAGCCACCGCACACGGGGGTTGCGGGGGAACGCCCGGCACCGAAAGTCCTACGGGACTTCCGGCGCCGGGCACTTTTCCGTCCGCGCCGGGGGTTCCGCGCCCGCCGGCCTTTTCCGTCCGTTCGAGGGGTTCCGCGCCCGCCGGCCTTTTCCGTCCGTTCGAGGGTTCCGCGCCGCTGGCCTCATCCCTCCGTCCGGGTGTCCGCGCTGGCCCTCTCCGTCCGTCCCGCAGGCTCCGCGCCGGGTTGTTTCCGTCCGTCCGGGCGCTCCGCGCCGGGTCCTTTCCGGCCGTCCGAGGCGGCCGTCGCCCCGAGGGTCCCCTTTCGGCCGACCGAGTCGGGTGGTGGGGTGGGCAAAGGCCGGGGGTCCAGGGGGCGGAGCCCCCTGGTACGGCCACCGTGGCGCCGGCCACCACGCACCCGGCGTCATCCACAGGCTCCGACACCGGCCCGCGCAGCGTCGTACGCTGGACACCCCCGGCCCTCACACCGCCGGGGCACTCGTGTTGTCCACCCCAGCACCCGCACCCCGCACCCCGCACCCCGCACCCCGCACCCCGCACCCCAGGACGGAAGCGCCCCCTCCATGAGCCTGCACGGTCTGCTCGACGCCGTAGTCAAGGACACCGCCCTCGCGGAAGCGATCTCGGCGGCCGCAGACGGCAACCGCATGCACGTCGACCTGGTCGGCCCGCCCGCGGCCCGCGCCTTCTCGGTCGCCGCGCTGGCCCGCGAGACGAGCCGCACCGTACTGGCGGTGACCGCGACGGGACGCGAGGCGGAGGACCTGGCCGCCGCCCTGCGCTCCCTGCTGCCCCCGGAGGGCGTCGTGGAGTACCCCTCCTGGGAGACCCTCCCGCACGAGCGCCTCAGCCCCCGCAGCGACACCGTCGGCCGCCGCCTGGCCGTCCTGCGCCGCCTGGCCCACCCCCGCCCCGACGACCCCGAGACCGGCCCGGTCTCCGTCGTCGTCGCCCCCGTACGCTCCGTGCTCCAGCCCCAGGTCAAGGGCCTCGGCGACCTGGAGCCGGTCGCCCTGCGCTCCGGCCAGAGCACCGACCTGAACGAGATCGTCAAGGCCCTGGCAGCCGCCGCGTACGCGCGCGTGGAGCTGGTGGAGAAGCGCGGCGAGTTCGCCGTGCGCGGCGGCATCCTGGACGTCTTCCCGCCGACCGAGGAGCACCCCCTCCGCGTCGAGTTCTGGGGCGACGACGTCGAGGAGATCCGCTACTTCAAGGTCGCCGACCAGCGCTCCCTGGAGGTCGCCGAGCACGGCGTGTGGGCCCCGCCCTGCCGCGAGCTGCTGCTCACGGACGACGTGCGGGAGCGCGCCCGGGTCCTCGCCGAGGACCACCCCGAGCTGGGCGAACTGCTCGGCAAGATCGCCGAGGGCATCGCCGTCGAGGGCATGGAGTCCCTGGCCCCCGTCCTCGTGGACGACATGGAACTGCTGCTGGACGTGCTGCCCAAGGGCTCCATGGCGCTCGTCTGCGACCCGGAGCGAGTGCGGACGCGCGCCGCCGACCTCGTGGCGACGAGCCAGGAGTTCCTTCAGGCGTCCTGGGCGGCCACTGCGGGCGGCGGCGAGGCGCCGATCGACGTGGACGCGGCCTCCCTGTGGTCCATCGCGGACGTCCGGGAGCGGGCCCGCGAGCTGGACATGATGTGGTGGTCGGTCTCGCCGTTCGCCGCCGACGACGCGCTGGACGACGCCGACACCCTCAAGCTCGGCATGCACGCCCCCGAGACCTACCGCGGCGACACCGCCAAGGCGCTGGCCGACACCAAGGGCTGGCTCGCCGACGGCTGGCGCGCGGTCTACGTCACCGAGGGCCACGGCCCGGCCGCCCGCACCGTCGAGGTCCTCGGCGGCGAGGGCATCGCGGCCCGCCTCGACAACGACCTCGGCACCCTCAGCCCTTCCGTCGTGCACGTCTCCTGCGGCTCGATCGACTACGGCTTCGTCGACCAGGCGCTCAAGCTCGCCGTGCTCACCGAGACGGATCTGACCGGGCAGAAGGCCGCCGGCCGCGAGGGTGCCCGGATGCCGGCCCGGCGCCGCAAGACCATCGACCCGCTCACCCTGGAGGCGGGCGACTACATCGTCCACGAGCAGCACGGTGTGGGCCGCTACATCGAGATGGTCCAGCGCACCGTGCAGGGCGCCACCCGCGAGTACCTGGTCGTGGAGTACGCCCCCGCCAAGCGCGGCCAGCCCGGCGACCGCCTCTACATCCCCACCGACCAGCTGGAGCAGATCACCAAGTACGTCGGCGGCGAGGCCCCCACCCTGCACCGCCTGGGCGGCGCCGACTGGACCAAGACCAAGGCCCGTGCGAAGAAGGCGGTCAAGGAGATCGCCGCCGACCTGATCAAGCTCTACAGCGCGCGGATGGCGGCACCCGGGCACGCGTTCGGCGCGGACACCCCCTGGCAGCGCGAGCTGGAGGACGCCTTCCCCTACGCGGAGACCCCGGACCAGCTCACCACCATCGCCGAGGTCAAGGAGGACATGGAGAAGACCGTCCCCATGGACCGCCTGATCTGCGGCGACGTCGGCTACGGCAAGACCGAGATCGCGGTCCGCGCCGCCTTCAAGGCCGTCCAGGACGGCAAGCAGGTGGCCGTACTCGTGCCGACGACCCTGCTGGTGCAGCAGCACTTCGGGACGTTCGGCGAGCGGTACGCCCAGTTCCCGGTGAACGTGCGGGCGCTGTCCCGCTTCCAGACCGACACCGAGTCGAAGGCGACCCTGGAGGGTCTGCGCGAGGGCTCGGTGGACATCGTCATCGGCACCCACCGCCTCTTCTCCTCCGAGACCAAGTTCAAGGACCTCGGTCTGGTCATCGTCGACGAGGAGCAGCGCTTCGGCGTCGAGCACAAGGAGCAGCTGAAGAAGCTCCGGGCCAACGTCGACGTCCTGACCATGTCCGCCACACCCATCCCGCGCACCCTGGAGATGGCGGTCACCGGCATCCGCGAGATGTCGACGATCACCACCCCGCCCGAGGAACGCCACCCGGTGCTGACCTTCGTCGGCCCCTACGAGCAGAAGCAGATCGGCGCCGCCATCCGCCGCGAGCTGCTGCGCGAGGGCCAGGTCTTCTACATCCACAACCGCGTCGAGTCCATCGACCGCGCGGCGGCCCGGCTGCGCGAGATCGTCCCCGAGGCGCGCATCGCCACCGCCCACGGCCAGATGTCGGAACAGGCCCTCGAACAGGTCGTCGTCGACTTCTGGGAGAAGAAGTTCGACGTGCTGGTCTCCACGACCATCGTCGAGTCCGGCATCGACATCTCCAACGCCAACACCCTCATCGTCGAGCGCGGCGACAACTTCGGTCTCAGCCAGCTGCACCAGTTGCGCGGCCGGGTCGGCCGAGGCCGGGAGCGAGGCTACGCGTACTTCCTCTACCCGCCGGAGAAGCCGCTGACCGAGACCGCGCACGAGCGGCTCGCGACCATCGCCCAGCACACCGAGATGGGCGCGGGCATGTACGTGGCGATGAAGGACCTGGAGATCCGCGGCGCCGGCAACCTGCTCGGCGGCGAGCAGTCCGGCCACATCGCGGGCGTCGGCTTCGACCTGTACGTGCGGATGGTCGGCGAGGCCGTCGCCGACTACCGGGCCTCCCTGGAGGGCGGTGTGGAGGAGGAGCCGCCGCTGGAGGTCAAGATCGAGCTGCCGGTCGACGCGCACGTCCCGCACGACTACGCCCCCGGCGAGCGGCTGCGGCTCCAGGCGTACCGGTCCATCGCCTCCGCCAACAGCGAGGAGGACATCAAGGCCGTACGCGAGGAACTCGTCGACCGCTACGGCAAGTTGCCGGAACCGGTGGAGAACCTGCTGCTGGTCGCGGGCCTGCGCATGCTCGCGCGGGCGTGCGCCGTCGGCGACATCGTGCTTCAGGGCAACAACATCCGCTTCGCGCCCGTGGAGTTGCGCGAGTCCCAGGAACTGAGGCTCAAGCGGCTCTACCCCGGCAGCGTCATCAAGGCGGGCGCCCACCAGGTCCTCGTACCCCGCCCGAAGACCGCGAAGGTGGGCGGCAAGCCGCTGGTCGGGCGCGAGCTGCTCGGCTGGGTGGGGGAGTTCCTGACCTCGATCCCGGGTGCGTAGCCACCCGCTCGCCCGCTGAAGAAGCCGTCCGAGAAGCCGTCCGAGAAGCCGTCCAGGAAGCCGTCCAGGGAGCCGTCCACGGAGCCGTCCAAGAAGCCGTCCACGGGGACAGGCCCATGGACGGCTTCGAGGTGCGGGAGTGCGCTACTGCTGGTCGGGGCCGCCCCGCTCGCGCCCGAAGCCGAGTTTGCCCTCGGCCTGCTGCTGCGCGGCGTCGACCTGCTTCTCGTGCTTGCCACCGGTCCTCTTGTTGACCTGTTGCTCGGCGGCGTCGGACATCTTCCTTGACCTGTCCTTGTCCTTGCCGGCCATGCTCTTCATCTTGTCGAGGATGCCCATGCAGAGCTCCTTCCGAGGCGTGACTCACTGTCGACCGTACGACAGATATGCCCCACATGCCCAATAAAGCCCAATATGGTCTGGACCTCTGCGTCGCTACGGTGATACCGGCGAACGGCAAGGGGAGGGCACGCATGAGGCGGCACAGCAGGATCCGTACCGGTTGGGCCGCGGTCGCGGCCCTTGCCCTGACCCTGGTCACCGGATGCGAGGGCCTCGGGGGCGAGGGCGACGGCACCTCGTCCGCGGGCGGCGGCGCCGAGGCGCCGACCGCGGGACAGGCCGTCAGCCCGCTGCGCAACCCGGACGGAACCGACCCCGGCCTCGCCCCGGTCACGGGCGACCCGAACGAGGCGACGGCCCGGGGGCTCATCGAGGGCCTGAAGACCAAGGGACGCGGCCCCAGGACGGGGTACGACCGCGACGAGTTCGGCTACGCCTGGATGGACTCCGCCGACGGCGTGCCGCTCGCCCGGAACGGTTGTGACACGCGCAACGACCTCCTCCGGCGCGACGGCCAGGACCTGCGCTTCCGCTCCGGCTCCGACTGCGTGGTCGTCGCCATGACGCTGGACGATCCGTACACCGGCACGACCATCGAGTGGCGCAAACAGGAGGCGAGCGAGGTCCAGGTCGACCACGTCGTCCCGCTGTCGTACAGCTGGCAGATGGGCTCCTCGCGGTGGGCGGAGAGCAAACGCGAACAACTCGCGAACGACCCGCTCAACCTGCTCCCCGTCCAGGGCCGCGCCAACTCCGCCAAGCGGGATTCGGGTCCGGCCTCCTGGCTTCCGCCCGCCAAGCCGATCCGGTGCGCGTACGCCGTCCGCTTCGCGCAGGTCGCCGCCAAGTACGAACTGGCGGTCACCGCACCGGACCGGGAGACGATGCTGCGGCAGTGCGGCGGCTGAAGCGGCCCCGGGGAGCGCCGGCGAAATCCGCTGTCGGTCCGTCGGGCCTCCTGCCTACGGTGACCCCATGGAGCTGAAGGTATCGAGCCTCGCCGAGCGCCCGGAGATGCTGGACCGGGTCCGTGAAATGGCGGACACCTGGCCCGCGTTCGCGGTCGAGGACCTGTCGGGCAACGCCCACTACCCGCGCATCGCCGTCGAACTGCCCGAGTACGTGCAGTTCGCCGAGGACGAGCACGGCGAGGTCGTCGCCCACGGCCACAGCGTGCCGTTCGCCCTGCACACCGAGGAACGCGGCACGCTGCCCGCGCGGGGCTGGGGCGAGGTGCTCGTCTGGGCCTTCGGCGACCTGCGCCGCGGTGTCCCCACCGACACCGTCAGCGCCATCTCCGTCACCGTCGCCCCGCATGCCCAGGGGCTCGGCCTGTCCGGCCGGATGCTCGCCGCCATGCGCGACAACGCCCGCGCCCGCGGCTTCCGCGAGGTCGTCGCCCCCGTCCGCCCCAGCGCCAAGCATCTCGAACCGCACGCCCCCATCGAGGAGTACGCCCGGCGGCTGCGCCCCGACGGTCTGCCCCACGACCCCTGGCTGCGCGTCCACGCCCGGGCCGGCGCCACCCTCGACTCCGTGGCTCCGGCCTCCATGACCGTCTCCGGCTCGCTGGACGAGTGGCGGCGCTGGACGGGACTGCCCTTCGACACCGCCGGGGACGTCGAGGTCCCCGGCGCCCTGGTGCCGGTGCGCTGCGAGCCGGAGCGCGGATACGCGGTGTACGTCGAGCCGAACGTGTGGATGCGGCACCCGCTGTGACCCGCGCCGGGTGAGGGCGGCGGTCAGAAGTTGCCGTTGCCGAGCAGTTCGCCGTCGGCGTCGTACACGGTGACGAGGCCGTTCTCACTCTGCTTCCAGTCGGCGAACGCGGAGGCGATGAGGTTGGCGGGGCCGGTGCCCTCGCCCATGATGCCGCCGGTGAAGTCGGTGTAGACATCGGCCGCGTCGAGGATGTCGTTCTGCTCCTCGGCGCCCTGGACCTTGGTGACGTGCGAGACGGCGTCCTGCTCCGCGGCCGTTCCGTTCTTCTGCACGAACGCCTTGAACTGCTCGGCCTGGGAGGCCTTCTCGACGGCCTTGTCCTCGGCGGGCTTGGCGTCCGCCTTCGCGTCGGACTCGCCGTCCGCCTTCGCGTCGCCGGGCTTCTCGTTCGCGCCGGCGGAGGTCCGGCTGTCGCTCTTGCCGTCGCCGCCCCCGTCACCGGAGTTCGCCGACACCGCGCCGATGACGACGAGACCCACCACGGCGCCCAGCGCGACCTTGGTCTTCATACCCATGACTGTGTCCCCTCCCAATGCGGCGACCGCCACATCAGGCGGTCGCTCGTTCGCGAGGTCAATAAGAACAGACAGTGTGAACCGAGTCAACCAGATTCACAGGGAAGAATGTGTACACGCGCGTGAATCGATCTGAACCTGCTTACGTCGGTATGCTCGCCGTCACACAAAGGGACGAGGGGAGCCGCGCGGTGCAGGACAACGCGACAGAAGTGACCGCCGCCGGGATCGCGAGGCTCGCCGGTGTCGGCCGGGCCGCCGTGAGCAACTGGCGCCGTCGGCACGCCGACTTCCCCAAGCCGGTCGGCGGCACCGAGACCAGCCCCTCCTTCGCCCTCGCCGAAGTAGAGGGCTGGCTGCGCGAGCACAGCAAACTCGCCGAGGTCCCCCTGCGGGAACGGGTCTGGCAGCAACTCGTCGGCCACCCCGAGGGCCCGGTCACCGCGCTCACACACGCCGGCTGCGTCCTGCTGCTGATCCACGACCGCCCCACGCTCTGGCTGGAAGTGAGCGACGGTTCCGACGAACGGCTCGCCGCGATGCTGCCGGAGGCGCTGGACCAGGTACTCACGCCGCGCTTCGGGGCCGCGGCGCGCCGCGGGAGCGCGGGGAGCGCCGCCACCGGTTCGGCCGCAGGGGCGTCGGCCCCTGTGAACACCGCCCCCGACGGCCGCGCGGCCACCGCCGTTCACACCCCCGCCCTCGACACCCCCACCGGCCCCGCCGTCCTCCCCTCGGCCCCCCTCCTCCGTGGCACGGCCGAACTGGCCGCCGAGCTCGGGGCCCGGCAGACCTTCGAGTTCCTGCTCGGCCGGCACCTCGACGCCAACCCCCGCCAGTACACGCTCACCCCCGCCGACCTGGCCGGCCTCATGGCGGACCTCGCCGGCCCCGCCCGCACCGTCCTCGACCCCGCCTGCGGCACCGGCGCCCTCCTGCGCGCCGCCGCGCCGGACGGCCCCGCGCCCCGCCCCGAGCAGACCGACCAGCGGCTGTACGCGCAGGACGGCGCCACCGACCTCGCCGCGCTCACCGGACTCCGGCTCGCCCTGCACACCCGGGCCGGCGTCCGCGCCGCCGCCGGCGACACCCTGCGCGCCGACGCCTTCCCCGAGCTGCGCGCCGACGCCGTCCTGTGCCACCCGCCGTTCAACGAACGCAACTGGGGCCACGACGAACTCGCCTACGACGCCCGCTGGGAGTACGGCTTCCCGGCCCGCACCGAGTCCGAGCTGGCCTGGGTGCAGCACGCGCTCGCCCGCCTGCGGGACGGCGGCACGGCCGTCCTCCTCATGCCGCCCGCCGCCGCCTCCCGCCGTTCCGGCCGCCGCATCCGCGCCGACCTGCTGCGCCGGGGCGCGCTGCGGGCCGTGGTCGCGCTGCCCGTCGGCGCGGCACCGCCGTACAACATCCCGCTCCACCTGTGGGTGCTGCGCCGGCCCGAGAAGGCACCCGCGCAGCCCGAGGTGCTGCTCGCCGACGTGGGGCGGTTCGCCGGCGAGGGGCGCGGCGGACCGGACTGGCGGGCCGTGCGGGACGCCGTACTCGACGCCTGGCGGGACTTCGACCGCGCCGGCCGCCTCGACGACCGGCCGGGCCTGGCCCGCTCCCTGCCCGTCATCGAGCTCCTCGACGACGACGTCGACCTCGCCCCCGCCCGCCACCTGCCGCCCCCCGCGCCCGCCGACGGCGCCGGACGGCTCACGGACGTACGCGAGCGCCTCGGCCGGACCCTGCGCCTGACCGCCGACCTCACCCCCGCGGCCGCCGACACCACGCAGCCCGCGCCCCGCTGGCCGCTCACCACGGTCGGAGAACTCGCCCGCGGCGGCGCCCTGGTACTGCGCACCGGCGGAAACGGCGGCCACGCGCGCGTGCCGGTACTCACCGACCACGACGTACTCGCCGGCACCGCCCCCTCCGGCACCCTCCCCGAGAGCGAAGAGGAAGCCGTACTGACCGAACCGGGCGACGTCGTCGTCCCGGTACTCGGCGGCGGCTCCGTCGCGCGGGTGATCGACGACGCCACCGCGGGCGCCGCCCTGGGGCGCAGCCTCGTCCTCCTGCGGCCCGACCCCACCGCGCTCGACCCCTGGTTCCTCGCCGGGTTCCTGCGCGGCACCGCCAACAACCGGCAGGCCAGCAGCTACGCCTCCACCGCCACCCGCCTCGACGTCCGCCGCCTCCAGCTCCCCCGGCTCCCGCTCGACGCCCAGCACCGCTACGGCACCCGCTTCCGCGCCCTCGACGAGTTCGAACAGGCGCTCAGGCTCGCGGGCCGCCTCGGCGAGCAGCTCGTACGCGGGATGTACGACGGACTCACGGACGGCACGGTGACACCCGGTCGATGACCTGCCGGTGATCGGTACGGCAACGGTTCGGTACAACCGGGGACCACTGTCGGCCCCGGCCTATACGCTCGGACTTTCACGCCGAACGGCCCCGTTCGCCCGTTCGTCCGTTCGGCACGTCGGCATCATCGTCCAGGAGCAGTCATGTACGGCAACAGCGCCGCCGGGCGGCCGCCCTCCCGCGGGGCGGCCACCGTCATCACCCTGCGCGTGCTGTTCGCCGCCGCGGGCTTCCTGACGTGCGGTCTGCTCGCCTGCGTCCCGCTGTTCCGGATCGCCGTGCTGCGCGGCCGAGGGCTCGACTGGACCGTGGCCTGGCTGAGCCTGCCGGCGTCCATCGGCTGCCTCGCCGTGGTCGGTTCGCTGCCGGAGGGCGACCGCCGGACGGACGTCGCCATGGCCGCCCTGCTGCTGATCGGAGCGGCGGCCAGCGCGTACTTCCTCGTGTTCGACATACGCCTGCACGCCGCACCGAGGCAGTTCACCGGCTACGCCCCGCCGCCGGGGGCCCCTGTCGCCCACTACGGCCCGACGCACCCCGCGGGACCGTACGCACCCACGCTCGTCCCGCAGCCCCCGCACACCCCGGCCCCGCAGCCCGCGCACCCCGGCTTCCAGACGCCCCGGACACCGATGCACCAGGCACCGGTCTCCCAAGCACCGCTCTCCCAGGCACCGGTGACCCAGACACCCGTGCCCCAGACGCCCGTGCCCCAGGGCCCCGCTCCCACCCCGCCGCCCCAGCACCCCACCCCCGCCCGCATCGACCAGGTCCGCGCCGAGCTCGACGAGCTCAGCGACTACCTGCGCAAGCACGACGGCAATGGCAATGGCAATGGCAACGGCAACGGCAACCACGAGGGCGGACGGTGACCGTGGCGACAGGACGTGTCGTCGCCGACCGGTACGAGCTGTCCACCCTCATCGGCCAGGGCGGCATGGGCCAGGTCTGGACGGCGTACGACCGGCGCCTCGACCGGCGTGTGGCGGTGAAACTGCTGCGCCCCGACAAGGTGGCCGGCCAGGAGGCCGACGAACTGCGCCGCCGGTTCGTGCGCGAGTGCCGGGTGACCGCACAGGTCGACCACCCCGGCCTCGTCACCGTGCACGACGCGGGCAGCGAGGGCGAGGAGCTGTTCCTCGTCATGCAGTACGTCGACGGCGCCGACCTCTCCGACCACCTCGCCGAACAGGACCCGTACCCCTGGCAGTGGGCCGTCGCGGTGGCGGCCCAGCTGTGCGCCGTCCTGAGCGCCGTGCACGCCGTGCCGATCGTCCACCGCGACCTCAAGCCGCGCAACGTGATGGTGAAGCAGGACGGCACCGTCACCGTCCTCGACCTCGGTGTCGCCTCCGTCATGGACGCCGACACCACCCGCCTCACTCACACCGGCACCCCCATAGGCTCGCCCGCCTACATGGCGCCCGAGCAGGCGATGGGCGGCGCGGTCGGCCCGTACACCGACCTGTACGCACTCGGCGTACTGCTGCACGAACTGCTCAGCGGAGACGTCCCGTTCGCCGGTTCCACCGCCCTCGGCGTGCTCCACCGGCACCTGTACGAACCGCCGCTGCCCGTGCGCCGCATCCGCCCCGAGGTCCCCGAGGCGCTCGAAGCCCTGGTCCTGCGCCTGCTCGCCAAGGACCCCCAGCACCGCCCCGCCTCCGCCCAGGAGGTCTACGAGCACCTGGCGCTGCTGCTGCCCGCGCGCGGCATGCCCACGGGCGGGCCCCTCGACCCCACCCGCCCCTTCGTCCGCCCGCACGCCCCCTGGCCCGACCGCGCACGCACCCCCGCGCCCCAGCCGGCCCCCGTACCGCCCGCCGCCGAGGCCGAGAAGCCGGACGTCGCACGCGCCGTCGACGACGTCAAGCGCCTCCTCGGCGAGGGCCGCATCACCCAGGCCGTCGACATCCTCGGCGCCATCCTGCCCGCCGCCGCCGAACAGCACGGCGAACGCTCCCCGGTCGTCCGCACCCTGCGCAGGCAGTACGCCGCCACCCTCATGGACGACGGCCAGTACCGGCGCGCCCTGCCCGAGCTGCGCCGCCTGGCCGACGAACGCGCCGCCGAGGCGGGCCAGGCCGACCCGCAGTCCCTGCGCCACCGCTACGACGCCGCCCAGTGCCTGGAACAGCTCGGCGAACCGGCCGCCGCCCTCGCCGAGTACCGCGCGCTGCTGCCGTACTACGAGAACCAGTACGTCGCCGGCGACCCCGACCTCGCCCACGACGTCCGCCGCCGCATCGGCCACCTGCTCCTCGCCCTCGGCGACCGCGCCGCCGCCCACGAGACACTGGCCCGGCTGCTGCACGACGTGGAGCGCCTGCACGGCCCCGGCCACCCGCTCGCGGCCGAGATCCGGCGCACCCTGCAGTGGCTCGGCCAGGTACGCGGCTGACGACCACCACCCCGGCCGGGGCGCGGCGGTGCCCGAAGTCCTGGTGAATCGTTGGTCGAATGGGTTGGCCAGAGCCGGGCCACTGCCTACCATCGATCATCGCAAGACTTTGTGCACCGTCGCACAATCTCCAACGGGAGGTTCACTTGCACCGCCGCCGTCGCACCGCGCTCCTGTTCACCGCCGCGATCGCCGCCGCGGCGCCCCTGCTCACCGCGTGCGGCAACGACGCGCACCCGGGGGCCGCGGCCGTGGTCGGCGACCAGCGGATCACCGTCGCCCAGCTGGAGAACCGCGTCGACGAGGTACGCGACGCCCAGCGGGCCGCCGTCCCGGACGACGACCAGTACCAGCAGGTCGTCGCCCGCACCGGCACCCTCACCCGCGACACCCTGCACGGCATGGTCCTCGACCGGGTCCTGCACCGCGCCGCCCAGGACGCGGGCGTGAGCGTCAGCCGCAGGGAAGTGCAGGAGATGCGCGGCGGCCTGGAGGAGCAGGCGGGCGGCGCCAAGGAGCTGGAGACCGTCTGGCTGCAGCAGTACGGCGTCCCGCCCGAGCGCCTCGACGACAACCTCCGCCTCCAGCTGGAGGCCCAGAAGCTCGCCGAGAGCCTCGGCACCGACACCAGCCGCCCCGAGTTCTGGGAGGCCCTGTCCAAGGCCTCCGAGAAGCTCGACGTCGACCTCAACCCGCGCTACGGCGCCTGGGACGTACAGAAGAGCAGCCGCGTCGACACCAAGGTGCCGTGGGTGCGGGAGGTCACGGCGGCGCGGACCCAGCAGACGGCGTAACGGTCCTGCGGGGGGCGCTCCGCCGCCCCCTGTGGACAACTCACGGGGCTGTCGGCCGCGTGCGTTACGTTCTGATCGTGAACGCAACCACCGCCGACACCACCCCCGGCACCGCCCCCGACCCCGGCCGCGTCGTCCTGCTCACCACCAGCCACCGCGTCGCCCCCGGCCTGCTGTCCTGGCCCGCCTGGCAGGCCCTGCGCACCGCCGACCGCGTGCTGTGCGCCGACGGCGCGCACCCGCAGCTGCCGTATCTGCGCGAGGCGGGCATACGGGTCGACGAGACGGCCCCGACCGCCGAGGAACTGGTCGCCGCCTGCACCGGCGGCCACACCGTGGTCGTCGTGGCGACCGGCGAGGGCGACCCCGCCCTCACCGACGGCCTTGCCCGCCTCGCCGGATCCGGCCGCGTCCACATGCCGGACCTGGAGCTGCTCCCCGCCTCCTACGACCTCCCGGGCGCCCGCCTCCTCGACCTCGTCCAGGTCATGGACCGCATCCGCGCCGAATGCCCCTGGTCCTCGCAGCGCACCCACAAGGGCCTGGCCAAGTACGCCATCGAGGAGGCGTACGAACTCGTCGAGGCGATCGAGGACGGCGACCGCGACGAACTCCGCGAGGAACTGGGCGACGTACTCCTCCAAGTCGTCTTCCACGCCCGCATCGCGGAGGAGGACCCCGACGCGCCGTTCTCCGTCGACGACGTGGCCGGCACGATCGTCGCCAAGCTGATCCACCGCCACCCGCACGTCTTCGGCGAGGAGACGGCGTCCACCCCCGAGGAGGTCAGGGAGCACTGGCTGCGCACCAAGGCGGCCGAGAAGCAGCGCACCTCGGTCACCGAAGGCGTCCCCCTCGGCCAGCCAGGCCTCGCCCTCGCCGCCAAGCTCGCCTCCCGGGTGCGCACGGCGGGCCTCCCGGTCCCGCTGCCCGCAGGCGAGGGCATCGGCTACGAACTGCTGGCCCTGGCGGCCCGCGCCGAGGCCGACGGCACGGACCCGGAGGCGGCACTGAGAGCGGCGGCACGGGCGTACCGGGACGCGATCAGGGAGGTCGAGGCAGCCGAGGGCTGAGCCGGTCAGACAGCAGTGAACCGCACCGGGAGGTCACGCAGCCCTCGCATGATGAGCCCGCCCCGCCAGCGCAGGTCATCAGGATCGGTCGCCAGCTCAAGATCGGGAAGGCGCCGTAGCAGGGTCTCCAGAGCCGTACGGCCTTCGAGGCGGGCGAGAGGCGCGCCGAGACAGTAGTGGATGCCGTGTCCGTATCCGAGGTGCTGGTTGTCACGACGGTTCAGGTCGAGGGTGTCCGGTTCGCCGAAGCGCGCCGGATCGCGGTTCGCGGCAGCGAGGACTACGAGTACGGGGTCCCCCGGGGCGATGCGCTGCTGCCCGATGACGAGTGGTGCGGTGGCGAAGCGCCAGGTGGCCAGTTCCACGGGCCCGTCGTAGCGGAGCAGTTCCTCGACGCCGCTGTCCAGCAACGCCGTCTCACCCCGCTTGATCGATTCCTGCAGTCGAGCCCGTTCCCGAGGGTGGTGCATTAGCGTGTACACGCCATTGCCGATGAGGTTGATGGTGGTCTCGAAACCTGCGAACAGAAGCACGAAGCACATCGCGGCGGCCTCGTTCTCGGTGAGATGTTCGCCGTGGTCGGAGGCCCGGATCAGGCCCGAGATCAGATCATCGCCGAGGTCGTCGCGCTTGCGGTGGATGAGCTCGGCGAGGTAGGCGCGAATCTTCTTGACGGAGCGCGCCACGCCGCCACGCTGTCCTCCGCCATGGCGGATCATCATGCCTGCCCAGTCGCGCAGGTCGTGCTGATCCTCGCGGGGAACGCCCAGCAGGTCGCAGATCGCGTAGATGGGGAGAGGGAAGGCGAAGTCGTGAATGAGATCTGCCTCGCCCCGTGAGGCGAAACCGTCGATGAGGTCGTCCGTCAGCTCCTGTACCCGGGGGGCGAATTCCGCGATGCGCCGCGGCGTGAACGCCTTGGAGACGAGACGGCGCAGGCGCGTGTGGTCCGGCGGGTCGATGTTGAGCAGGTGCGTCATGAGATTGGCGCTGCGCTCACCTGGAATGCCGGTCTTGCTCTTCCCTTTGGCGTCTTCGGCGTGATGCTCGGGATTCTTCGAGAGCCGACCGTCGGCGAGAGCCTCGCGCGCGTCGCTGTAGCGGGTCACCAGCCATGCCTCGACCCCGCTGGGCAGTTTCGTCCAGTGGACGGGGGAGTGTCGACGCAGCCAGGCGTAAGCCGGATACGGGTCGGTGGCGAACTCCCAGGTGAAGAGTTCGGGGGCGGAGCTCGGGACGTTCACGGTACGACCGTAACGGGATCGGACGGCTCCTGTGCCCGTGGCGGCAGAGAGAAGAACCGATACATCGTGACATAGGTGATGAGTAGGAGATTCTCCTGTTTGTCGGTGTCCTCTCACCGTGGGGCGTTAGATTCCTGCTAAACGCAAGGGGCCCCAGAGCTGGCCAGAGCTCCGGGGCCTTGCCAGCCGTGAAGGGGCTGACGTGTTCAAAGCTATCGCCATGGCCGCGCCCGCGGCCAACCAAGGGCAGACGCCGATGCGCGCCGTTCGAGCGGCACTGATGCTGCGAGTGTCGACACAGGAAGGCAATGACGTCTGGGGCGTTCAAACGTGACACGCGCTCACCTCTGTGATCTTCACGTGATCTGCGCGGCATGAACTTGTGACAAGCGATCATCTGCCTATACGTTCACGAACCAGCGTGGCGCCGAGCATCACCCGCCGCGCGGTCCCCGCTGTCTCGTGAAAGGTCGTCGCATGCTCTCCGGGAACGGTCGTCACCGCCGCCCCCGCCAGGCTCCCGCCCTGGTCGTCGCAGCCGGAGTGACCGGCTCCGCCATCGCGATCCCACTTCTCGGCGCCACCGGCGCCCACGCGGCGGACGGGGCGAACTGGGACCGCGTCGCCGAGTGCGAGACCGGCGGCGCCTGGAGCCAGAACAGCGGCAACGGGTACTACGGCGGCCTGCAGCTCTCCCAGGACGCCTGGGAGCGGTACGGCGGCACCGAGTACGCGCCGAGCGCCGACCAGGCCAGTCGCTCCCAGCAGATAAGAGTCGCCGAGAGGCTGCACGCGGACCAGGGCATCGCCGCCTGGCCGACCTGCGCCCTGCTCGCGGGCATGGGCAACGACTCGGCGTCCACGGACAGCGGAACCGGTTCGACGGGTGACGGTACGTCGACGGAGCCGGAAGCCCCCAAGGCGTCGGTCACCCCTGACCCGTCCGGCACGACCGAGTCGCCGGAACCCACCTCCGACGCGCCCTCCTCGTCCCCTTCGCCGTCTTCGTCCCCTACCTCTGACTCCACGTCGGACAGCGGGGACGATTCGACCAAGTCCGACACGTCCCCCGAATCCAAGCCCACGGAGAGTGCCGGCTCCCAGGGCGCCGATGCTTCGCCCACGGCCCCTCCGGCGATCGACGAAACGGACAAGGCGGGGCAGAGTGGCGAGGATTCGGCGCTCACCGACACCGAGGAGTCCGGCGCGGGCCGTCATCGCGGCGACAGCGCCGACGAGGGCGCGAAGGACGACCGTACGGCCGAGTCGTCGGGGCGGCACGCCTCGCGCGGCGAGGGTGAGTCGCGAGAGGTCGCGGACGGCTCGTACACCGTCCGTTCCGGCGACAGCCTCTGGGGCATCGCCGACTCCCTTGAGTTCGACGGCGGGTGGCGCTCGCTCTACGTCGGCAACAAGGAGGTCGTCGGCGCCGACCCGGACCACATCCTGCCCGGTCAGACGCTCACGGTCATGGGCGAATCGGGCGAAAAATAGGGGCAGTTCGCGTCATGGTTCGAGACTGTATGCCCGTTTTGGATCACGTGAGAGATAGGTCTCAGAAGCCGTGATCGTCTTTGAAAATCCGCGGAGCGCGTGTCTACGGTCATGACCGCTCGCCATCGCGGGCCCCGGCTGCCGCAACGCCGAATCCTGCCAGCGGCCGTCCGGGAACAGTCGTCGCGCAAGCGCCGAAGGCAGGAGCGGGGGACCCAAGGTAAGTGCCGCACCGGGCAGTTGAGCCGGAGCGGCTAGGGGTTAAGCCGAGTTCCGCGAGGAACCCGGCCGGGCAACTCAACCGGCCCGAACCCGACAGCTCACCTCGCAGGCGTCGGTGAGGGGATCAACCATGCTGTTTTCCGGCAAGGGCAAGCACCGCCGTCCGTCCAAGGCCACCCGCATCGTCGCCGTCGCCGGTGTCACCGGTGCCGCCGTCGCCGCCCCGCTGATGGCGGCCGGCAACGCCTCCGCCGCCACCGCGTCCGAGTGGGACGCCGTCGCCCAGTGCGAGTCCGGCGGCAACTGGTCCATCAACACAGGCAACGGTTACTACGGCGGTCTGCAGTTCTCCGCCTCCACCTGGGCCGGCTACGGCGGCACGCAGTACGCCGCCACCGCCGACCAGGCCAGCAAGGCGCAGCAGATCGAGATCGCCGAGAAGGTGCTCGCGGGTCAGGGCAAGGGTGCCTGGCCGGTCTGCGGCACCGGCCTGTCGAGCGCCGCGTACACCGGCGGCGGTTCCGGCGAGAGCCAGGACAGCGGCTCCTCGCAGAGCGAGAGCGGCGGCTCCACCGCCGACCGCTCCACCGAGCAGAAGGCCTCCCGCTCCGACGAGCGCCCGGCCGCCGAGCCGAAGGCCGAGAAGCCGGCCGAGAAGAAGACCGTCACCACCCCGACCGGCAAGAAGGTCGAGAAGGGCGACGGCGAGTACAAGGTCGTCAAGGGCGACACCCTCAGCTCGATCGCCGAGGAGCACGACGTCAAGGGCGGCTGGGCGAAGGTGTTCAAGCTGAACGACGACATCGTCGACGACGCCGACCTGATCTACCCGGGCCAGCAGCTGCACCTGAAGTAAGCGGCGGCCCCCGAGACTCCCGCCCCGGTGCGTGTTCCCCCGTACGCACCGGGGCGGGTTTTTCACGCCCGGACCCGCCCGTGATTACGAACGGGTTTTCGGAAACGTCTTTGTTCCGTTCGGAAACAATTTACTCTCGGTTCTGTCCAGCGGGTGGGCGATCGGCTGGCCGATCGCCCGGAGCCGGTTAGGCTCGGTCCCGCAGAGCCGCTGCGGTCCCGTGGGCCCGCGCGTCACACCGAAGCGTCACATTGAAGAAGGAGATGCTCGTGCCGTCCATCGACGTCGTCGTAGCCCGGGAAATCCTGGACTCCCGAGGCAACCCCACGGTCGAGGTCGAGGTCGGCCTCGACGACGGCAGCACGGGTCGTGCCGCCGTCCCGTCCGGCGCCTCCACCGGTGCCTTCGAGGCCATCGAACTCCGTGACGGCGATGCCAACCGTTACCTGGGCAAGGGCGTGGAGAAGGCCGTCCTCGCCGTCATCGAGCAGATCGGCCCGGAGCTGGTCGGCTACGACGCCACCGAGCAGCGCCTGATCGACCAGGCCATGTTCGACCTGGACGCCACCGACAACAAGGGCTCGCTGGGCGCCAACGCCATCCTCGGCGTCTCGCTCGCCGTCGCCCACGCCGCCTCCGAGGCCAGCGACCTGCCGCTCTTCCGCTACCTGGGCGGCCCGAACGCGCACCTGCTGCCGGTGCCGATGATGAACATCCTGAACGGCGGGTCGCACGCCGACTCGAACGTGGACATCCAGGAGTTCATGATCGCCCCGATCGGCGCGGAGTCCTTCTCCGAGGCCCTGCGCTGGGGCGCCGAGGTCTACCACACCCTGAAGAAGGTCCTGAAGAGCAAGGGCCTGGCCACCGGCCTCGGCGACGAGGGCGGCTTCGCCCCGAACCTCGGCTCCAACCGCGAGGCCCTCGACCTCATCCTCGAGGCGATCAAGGAAGCCGGCTACACCCCCGGCGAGCAGATCGCCCTCGCGCTCGACGTCGCCGCGTCCGAGTTCTACAAGGACGGCTCCTACGCCTTCGAGGGCAAGAACCGCTCCGCCGCCGAGATGACCGAGTACTACGCCGAGCTGGTCGAGGCGTACCCGCTGGTCTCCATCGAGGACCCGCTGTTCGAGGACGACTGGGACGGCTGGAACACCATCACCGCGGGGCTCGGCGACAAGGTCCAGCTCGTCGGCGACGACCTGTTCGTCACCAACCCGGAGCGCCTGGCCCGCGGCATCGAGGAGAACTCGGCCAACGCCCTGCTCGTCAAGGTCAACCAGATCGGTTCGCTGACCGAGACCCTGGACGCCGTCGAGCTGGCCCAGCGCAACGGCTTCAAGTGCATGATGTCCCACCGCTCCGGCGAGACCGAGGACGTCACCATCGCCGATCTGGCCGTCGCCACCAACTGCGGCCAGATCAAGACCGGCGCCCCGGCCCGCTCCGAGCGCGTCGCCAAGTACAACCAGCTGCTGCGCATCGAGGAGATCCTCGACGACGCCGCGGTGTACGCCGGCCGCAGCGCGTTCCCGCGCTTCAAGGGCTGACCCGTCCCGTAAGAGGCAGCGTCGTACGTACGTCCCCGTACTCGGTCCCGTACCGTGTGCGGGGACGTACGCACGTGTGGACTTAAGGCGGGGACAGACATGGCGGTGAAGGACCGGGACCGTTTCTCCACCGCGACCAGGATCCGGATCATCGGGGAACAGACCGCGGCCCGGGTCTACCGCTCGCAGACCAAGCGCCAGGCCCGTCGCTCCCGGCTGACCGGCCGGGCCGCGCTGCTCGCGATGGTGCTCTGCTCGCTCGTCGTGGCGCTCGCCTATCCGATACGGCAGTACGTCGCCCAGCGCGCCGAGATCGCCGATCTCCAGCGGGAGCGGCAGGAGACCCGGGACCGGGTCGAGGACCTGCGCGACCTCAAGGCACGCTGGCAGGACGACGCCTACGCCGAGCAGCAGGTCCGGCTGAGGCTGCACTATGTGATGCCGGGGGAGACGGGGTTCGTCGTCGTCGACCCGGACGCCGCCAAGCAGGCCCGCGCCGAGGCCGGCGGGGCCGACCGCCCCTGGTACCGGAACGTCTGGGACGGCGTCGACAAGGCCGACGCCGCCGCCCGCCGGCCGTGAACCGGCCACCCCGGCAGTGAGCCGACAGTGCCGGCCGTGAACCGACCGCGCCGGCAGTGACTCAACAGGAAGACCAGCAGAAGACAGTCATGCAGACTCCCCCGCCGACCACCCCGCGCACCGAGCCCACCGACGCGGACGTCGAGGCCTTCAAGCAGCAGCTCGGGCGCCCCCCGCGCGGCCTGCGCGCCATCGCGCACCGCTGTCCGTGCGGACAGCCGGACGTCGTGGAGACGGCGCCGCGGCTGCCCGACGGCACGCCCTTCCCCACGCTGTACTACCTGACGTGCCCGAAGGCGGCCTCCGCGATCGGCACGCTGGAGGCGAACGGCGTGATGAGGGAGATGACCGAGCGCCTCGCCGCCGACCCGGAGCTGGCCGACGCCTACCGCGCCGCGCACGAGGACTACATCCGGCGGCGTGACGAGATCGAGGAGCTGACCGGCTTCCCGAGCGCGGGCGGCATGCCCGACCGGGTCAAGTGCCTGCACGTGCTGGTCGCCCACTCGCTGGCGGCCGGTCCCGGCGTCAACCCACTGGGCGACGAGGCGATCGCGATGCTGCCGGAGTGGTGGCGCAAGGGGCCGTGCGTGACGCTCGCCGGGACCTGTGGGGAGGACGCCAAGTGACCCGTGTCGCCGCCATCGACTGCGGTACGAACTCCATCCGCCTGCTGGTCGCCGACGCGGACCCCGCCACCGGTGAGCTGACCGACCTCGACCGCCGCATGACCATCGTGCGGCTCGGCCAGGGCGTCGACCGGACCGGGCGGCTGGCGCCCGAGGCGCTGGAGCGGACCTTCGCCGCCTGCCGCGAGTACGCCGAGGTCATCAAGGAGCACGGCGCCGAACGGCTGCGCTTCGTGGCGACCTCCGCCTCCCGGGACGCGGAGAACCGGGACGACTTCGTGCGCGGGGTGCTGGACATCCTCGGCGTGGAGCCGGAGGTCATCTCGGGCGACCAGGAGGCGGATTTCTCCTTCACCGGCGCCACCAAGGAGCTGGCGGGCCGCGACCACCTCGACAAGCCCTACCTGGTCGTCGACATCGGCGGCGGCTCGACCGAGTTCGTCGTCGGCGACGACCACGTGCGCGCGGCCCGCTCCGTGGACGTCGGCTGTGTGCGGATGACCGAGCGACACCTGGTGAACGCCGGCGCCGTGACCGACCCGCCCACCGAGGCGCAGGTCGCGGCGATGCGGGCCGACATCGAGGCGGCCCTGGACCTCGCCGAGGAGACGGTGCCGCTGCGCGAGGCGCGCACGCTGGTCGGGCTGGCCGGCTCGGTGACGACGGTGTCGGCGATCGCGCAGGAGCTGCCCGAGTACGACTCGGCCGCCATCCACCACTCCCGCGTCTCACGCGACCGGGTCAGGGAGATCACCGACTGGCTGCTGCGCTCCACGCACGCCGAGCGCGCGGCCGTTCCCTCCATGCATCCGGGCCGCGTCGACGTGATCGCAGCGGGTGCGCTCGTCCTGCTCTCGATCATGGAGCGGACGGGCGCGGAGGAGGTCGTCGTGAGCGAGCACGACATCCTCGACGGCATCGCGTGGTCGGTGGCGTAGAGGGCGGGCGCGGCGTCGGCGGTCGCGGTCTGAGCAGGACGTACGACGATTGAGCGCGTGCTGAGGGGTCCTTCGGGGCCCCTCAGTGACATCCCGTCGGGAAACTTCGTGAAGTTCTTCACAAGGAATTGGGCCCTGTCGGACGACGAAAGCGCGCCGGTTGACCCTTTTGGGGGTTCAACTGCCCTTTGAACGTGTTCAGGACGGTGCTTCGGAGGGGCCTCCGGGAGGCGTTCGGAGAGGGTGGTCCACCGCTCTCGGAGATGCGGAGGAGCAGCTCACGCGGCATTGACAACGGGGTCCACTACACGCTGGTTCCGTTCTCCGCCATGATCTCCGTCACGTGGGTCGCGGATAGTAGCACAGCCTCCACCGAAGCTTGTGAAGGGGCGCACGAACCACCCCCCTCAGGCGGGTGGATACTCGATGGCATGAGCACCACGGAGCGTCCCAGGATCCTCGTAGTAGGCGGTGGGTACGTAGGCCTGTACGCAGCTCGACGCATCCAGAAGAAGATGCGTTACGGCGAGGCGACCGTCACCGTCGTCGACCCGCGGTCGTACATGACCTACCAGCCCTTCCTCCCCGAAGCCGCCGCCGGCAACATCTCCCCGCGGCACGTCGTCGTCCCCCTGCGGCGCGTGCTTCCGAAGGCGGAGGTCCTCACCGGCCGGGTCACCACCATCGACCAGGACCGCAAGGTCGCCACGATCTCCCCCCTGGTGGGCGAGGCGTACGAGCTGCCGTTCGACTACCTGGTCATCGCCATGGGCGCGGTCTCCCGCACCTTCCCGATCCCCGGCCTCGCCGAGCAGGGCATCGGCATGAAGGGCATCGAGGAGTCCATCGGCCTGCGCAACCACGTCCTGGAGCAGCTCGACAAGGCCGACTCCACCACCGACGAGGAGATCCGCCGCAAGGCGCTCACCTTCGTCTTCATCGGCGGCGGCTTCGCCGGCGCGGAGACCATCGGTGAGGTCGAGGACATGGCCCGCGACGCGGCCAAGTACTACAAGAACGTCTCCCGCGAGGACATGCGCTTCGTCCTCGTGGACGCCGCCGACAAGATCCTCCCCGAGGTCGGTCCCAAGCTCGGCCAGTACGGCAAGGAGCACCTCGAGGGCCGCGGCGTCGAGGTCTACCTGTCCACCTCCATGGACTCCTGCGTCGACGGCCACGTGGTGCTGAAGAACGGCCTGGAGGTCGACTCCAGCACCATCGTGTGGACGGCCGGCGTCAAGCCGAACCCGGCGCTGACCCGCTTCGGTCTGCCGCTGGGTCCCCGCGGCCACGTCGACTGCGCGCCGACCCTCCAGGTCCAGGGCACCGACTACATCTGGGCCGCGGGCGACAACGCCCAGGTGCCGGACCTCGTCGGCCGCAAGGCGGGCAACGAGAACGCCTGGTGCCCGCCGAACGCCCAGCACGCGCTGCGCCAGGCCAAGGTCCTCGGCGACAACGTGATCTCCGGTATGCGGGGCTTCCCGCAGAAGGACTACAGCCACGCCAACAAGGGCGCGGTGGCGGGCCTCGGTCTGCACAAGGGCGTCGCGATGATCGTCATGGGCAAGATGAAGATCAAGCTCAAGGGCCGTCTCGCCTGGTACATGCACCGCGGCTACCACGGCATGGCGATGCCGACCTTCAACCGGAAGATCCGCGTCTTCGCGGACTGGACGCTCGGCATGTTCCTCAAGCGCGAGGTCGTCTCCCTCGGCGCGATGGAGACCCCGCGCGAGGAGTTCTACGAGGCCGCCAAGCCGGCGCCGGCCGCCGCGCCGAAGGCCGCCGACAAGGGCGGCCAGACCGCGAAGCCGGAGAAGTCCGAGGAGAAGGCCAAGGCCTCCTGACCTCCGGTCGCCTCCAGCAGTAGCGCAGTAGCTCGTCGAAGTGGGCCGTCCGCCATCCGTGGTGCGGGCGGCCCCTTCGCGCTGCGCCGACGGGGCGAAAAGCCCAGTGGTGTGTACAGGTATTTTGCCCAGTCGTAACGCGCGCCGGGGACTGTACGGCGGGCTCCCAGGTGTTTACGTGGTGTTGGACATTCCGGGATCGCTCGTCACGGAGGTACGCCATGGCTGACGCCGCGCTGCGGCTGCAGAACCTCTTCGAACAGTTGCTGGGAGCACCACTCCCGGTGCGCATCCGCGCCTGGGACGGTTCGCAGGCGGGTCCGCCGGGCGCGCCGACCCTCGTCGTCCACAACCGCAGGGCCCTGCGCCGCCTGCTGTTCAAACCGGGCGAACTGGGCCTGGCCCGTGCCTGGGTGGCCGGGGACCTCGACGTGGACGGCGACCTCTACACCGCCCTCGGTCTTCTCTCCGGTCTGCTCTGGGAGCGCGACGAGGACGCCCGCGGCCTCGTCGAGGCGCTCCGCGACCCCGAGGTCCGGGCCGCCGTACGCGGCCTGGTCAGGCTCGCCGGGCCGCCGCTGCCGCCCGCCCCGCCGCCGGAGGAGGTCCGCCGGGCCCGCGGGCACCTGCACACCAAGCGCACCGACAGACGGGCCATCAGCCACCACTACGACGTCGGCAACGACTTCTACGAGCTGGTCCTCGGCCCGTCCATGGTGTACTCCTGCGCCTACTGGCCGGCCCTCCCGGCCGAGGGCGGCACCCTGGAGGACGCCCAGCGCGACAAGCTCGAACTGGTCAGCCGCAAGCTGGGCCTGAGCCCCGGTCAGCGCCTCCTCGACGTCGGCTGCGGCTGGGGTTCCATGGCGATCCACGCGGCCCGCGAGCACGGCGTGAGCGTCGTCGGCGTCACGCTCTCCCAGGAGCAGGCCGCGTTCGCCCGCAAGCGCGTCGCCGACGAGGGGCTCACCGACCGGGTGGAGATCCGCGTCCAGGACTACCGGGACGTCGCCGACGGGCCGTACGACGCCGTCTCGTCCATCGGTATGGCCGAGCATGTCGGCGCCGAGCGGTATCTGGAGTACGCCGTCGACCTGTTCAGGCTCCTCAAGCCGGGCGGGCGGCTGCTGAACCACCAGATCGCCCGCCGCCCCCGACGGGACGAGTCCGCCTACAACGTGGACGAGTTCATCGACGCCTACGTCTTCCCCGACGGCGAACTGGCCCCGGTCGGCACCACGGTCACCCAGCTGGAGCGCGCCGGGTTCGAGGTGCGCGACGTGGAGTCGATCCGCGAGCACTACGCGCTCACCCTGCGCCGCTGGGTCGCCAACCTGGAGTCCGACTGGGCGGCGGCCACCCGGCTGGTCAGCCCCGGCCGCGCCCGGGTCTGGCAGCTGTACATGGCCGCCTCGGCGCTCGCCTTCGAGCGCAACCGCATCGGGGTCAACCAGGTCCTCGCCGTGAAGACCCCGGAGCCGGGCGGCTCCGGCATGCCGCTGCGCGCCCGCACCTGGAACTGACCTCCGAGCGCACGGCGAAGGGCCCCGTTCCGCTTGGGTTCTAACGGTCCTCGCAACACCCGCGATCTGTGGGAGTTGCGAGGACCGTGGCTGTTGGACGCGATGATCTTGCGGGGGTGAAGGAGC
>NZ_JBHJRX010000084.1:0-28114 GCF_042268605.1 Streptomyces sp. NPDC056296
GACCCGAGAACCACTACAAGGGCTGCACCCATATCACCAGCCGAAACGCCGCAAGTTGCACTGCCGATCGAACCCCTAACCGAACGGCATTGCCCTTAGGGGGTCTCGGGCGCGCACGTCGACGGGTGACCGGGGAAAATCGGGGCGTGGACGTGACTCTGCTAGGCACCGGTGCCCCCGCGGGACTCCCCCGCCCCGACTGTCCCTGCGCGGCCTGTGCCGCGGCGCAGGGCGAGAACGCGCGCGCGGCGACCTCGCTGCTGGTGGACGGGGCGTTGCTGCTCGACCTGACGCCCGGCGCGGCGTTCGCGGCCGCACGCGCCGGGCACTCGCTGACCGGCGTACGGCAGGTGCTGCTGTCGCACCCGCACGACGGGCCCGCCGTGGAGGTGCCGGCCGGGCTGCCGCAGCCGGGGCGGGTGCCGGACGGGCGGGAGCTGGCGCTGCTGACCGGGCACCGGGTGCGGGCGGTGGCGATGGACGCGCCGGGCACCGGGTACGCCGTGACCGGTCCGGACGGGCAGCGGCTGCTGTATCTGCCGCCGGGCGGTGCGCCGGCCGGTCTGGAGGAGCCCGCCGACTCCTACGACCTGGTCGTCGCGGACGTCGTGGGGCGGCCGGACGCGCTGGCGAAGCTGCGGGCGGTGGGTGCCGCGGGGCCGACGACGGACGTCGTCGCCGTCCACCTGGACCACGACGTGCCGCCGGGCCGGGAACTGGACCGGCGGCTCGCGGCGGCCGGGACGCGGGCCGTGCCGGACGGGACGACGCTGGTGGTCGGCTCCTACGAGGACGTGCCCGACGTACCGCGGCGCACCCTCGTACTGGGCGGGGCCCGGTCGGGCAAGTCGGTGGAGGCCGAGCGACGGCTGGAGGCCTTCCCCGACGTGCTCTACGTCGCGACCGGGGGCTCCCGCAACGGGGACACCGAGTGGGCGGCGCGGGTCTGCTCCCACCGGGAGCGGCGGCCGGGTTCGTGGCGCACCGTCGAGACGTGCGACCTGGTGCCGCTGCTGAAGGACGACGGGCCGGCGCTGCTCGTCGACTGTCTGTCGCTGTGGCTGACGGACGCGATGGACGCCGTCGGGGCGTGGGACGACGCGGAGTGGGCCGACGGCGGGGAGCGGGCCCTGAGGGACCGGATGCGGGAGTTGACGGAGGCGGTGCGCACCACCCGGCGCGCGGTCGTCGCCGTGTCGAACGAGGTGGGCTCGGGCATCGTGCCCGCCACCGCCTCGGGCCGCCGCTACCGGGACGAACTCGGGCGACTGAACGCGGCGTTCGCGGCCGAGTGCGAGCAGGTGCTCCTGGTGGTCGCGGGCCAGGCGCTGGTGCTACGGGGCTGAGGCGTCCTTGCGCGCGATGACGCGGTGCGTCCGCACGCCGGTGAGCACGGTGCAGCCCCGGGCCGCCAGTTCGGCGCGCAGGCCCGCCGGGTGCGAGGTGCCGGGCGGGAGGGCGAACAGGCGGCGCGGGTCCGCCACGTCGACGAGCAGATGGCCGCCGGGGCGAAGCACGTGGAGGGCGGCGCGCAGTTCGGCGCGGGGGTCCGGGACGCGTTCCAACTGCTGGAAGAGGCTCACCACGTCGTAGCGGGCGCGCAGCCGGGCCGCGATGTGCGGGTCCGTCAGCCGGCCGACGAACGCCTCCTCGACGCACTCGACCGCGCGGGCGCGCAGCACCCGGTGGGTGGGGTCCAGGCCGTCGAAGGAGGTGTACGGGAAGTACGCGCGCGCGGTGCGGGGGAAGTCGGCGTCGCCGGTGCCCACGTCGAGCCAGCTCTCGGGGTCGGGGCGGCGGCGGAGCATCGCGCGGGCGGCCAGGCCGTGTCGCAGGCGGACTCCGGCCCGGACCAGCGGGTGTTCGGGTCCGGGCGTGAACGGGGGGTTGCGGAAGACGTGCCGGCAGTCGAGGCAGCGTTCGAGGACGGACCGCCCGGGGCCGGCCCGGCGCGGGTCCTCCCCGCGCGGACGGGCCCGCAGCCGCCGGGAGCCGCACCAGGGGCAGTCCGCACGGTGCGGCCCGTACCGGGGCATCGGAGGAACCCGGGGGACGGAAGGCGGCGCCGTGGGGACGGGAGATGCGGAGGGTGCGGACATGGGCGGCTCCCGACGCGAGACGAGGACACAGGACGACGACATACGACAATTCCCGCAAAACGTTACGTAGGTGATCGCGATCCGGGGCGCAACGACGCAGCTCGGGCGCGGTGCGCACGGGCCCGCCGCCGTGGTCATCCAGGGCCGGTACTGTTCGGCGAATGAGCTCGCTGAATCTCGACGACTTCACCGATCTGATCGAGCGCCCCGACGGCGGGGTGCGCCGCGACGCGGAGGCGCGCCGGGAGCGTCAGGTCGTCCCGCCCGGATCGCTGGGCCGCCTGGACGACCTGGGCGAGTGGCTGGCCTCGGCGCAGTCCGCCGTACCGGTGCGGCCGGTCGAACGGCCCCGGGTGGTGCTCTTCGCCGGTGACCACAAGGTGGCCGAGCTGGGCGTCTCGGCACGGCCCGCGGGCGGCGCCGGCGAGCTGGTGCGCGAGGTTTTGGAGGGCGGCCGTCCCGTGTCCGTGCTCGCCCGGCGCCTCGGCGTGCCGGTGCGGGTCGTCGACATGTCCCTCGACTGCGATCCGGAGACGCTGCCGGCCGAGGTCGTGCGGCACCGGGTGCGGCGCGGCGGCGGGCGCATCGACATCGAGGACGCGCTGACCCCGGAGGAGGCCGAGGCCGCCTTCCGGGCCGGGATGGCGGTGGCCGACGAGGAGGCCGACTCCGGTACGGATCTGGTGGTCCTCGGCGATGTGAGCGTGGGCGGGACCACGGCGGCGGGCGTACTGGTCGCCGCGCTGTGCGGGACCGACGCGTCGGTCGTCACCGGGCGGGGCGGGCTGGCCATCGACGACCTGGCCTGGATGCGCAAGTGCGCGGCGATCCGCGACGCGCTGCGCCGCGCCCGGCCGGTGCTCGGGGACCAGTTGCAGCTGCTCGCGACCGTGGGCGGCGCCGACCTCGCCGCGATGACGGGCTTTCTGCTGCAGAGCGCGGTGCGGAAGACGCCGGTGATCCTGGACGGCGTCGTGACGGTCGCGTGCGCGCTGGTCGGGCAGCGGGTCGCCTTCCGGGCACCCGACTGGTGGCTGGCCTCCCACGACAGCGGGGAGCCGGGCCAGGCCAAGGCGCTGGACCGGATGGCCCTGGAGCCGCTGCTGTCCCAGGGCGTGACGGTGGGCGAGGGCGCGGGGGGCCTGCTGGCGCTGCCCCTGGTCCAGGCCGCGGCGGCACTGGCGGCGGAGCTGCCGGAGGTCTCCGACGGTAAGGAGTCCGTCGGCGTTCAGTGAACGGGCGTCGCCTGCTCGCCCGGCGTTGATGCGGGGCGGGTGGGGTGGGTGACGCGGCCCGGCGCCGGCGGGGTGCCCGGCGTGGGTGTGGGCCGGGGGTGGGTCACGCGGCCCGGCGCTACCGGGGCGCCCGGCGTGGGTGTGGGCCGGGGGTGGGTGACGCGGACCGGCGCTGGCCGGGTGCCGCTGCGCCCACCCGTGCCGCCCCAGCGGCACGACTGCCCGCAGCTGCGCGGGGCGGCGTACATCTGCCCGCAGCTGCGCGGGGCGGGGCGGGACGGGCGGAGAGCCGCGTACGGCGAGAAGGGACGTGTCGGGGGGTGTTCGCCCGCAGTGGTTGGCGCGTCAACGGACGGTACTTCTGCGGCCGACCGATTCCGCGCCGTTCCGAGGACGGACACCCCCCGGCGCGGCCCGACCCACCCCACCACCGAAGGCGCTACCCGCACCCCCACCGAACCCGCACAGGCCGCCGCAGGCATCAGCGTTGGTCCGGGCGGCCGCCGATCCAGTCCTGGAAGGCGCGGCCGGGGCCGGACCAGCGGCGGTCGTGGTGGTAGGCGCGCAGGCGGGCCCTGGCACGGGCGCGCGGGCGGCCCCCGTAGAAGCGGCGGGCCCAGAGCGAACCCGGCCGGGCCAGGCGGACCGCGCCGATCAGGGCGACGAGAGGGACGATCACCCCGAAGATCGCGAGGCGGGCCTTGCCCTTGGCCAGGGCGAGGAGGGAGAAGAAGAAGTTCCCCGCGACGGTCGCGATGACGTTGGCGCGGTCCTGCAACTCGTCCTCGGACATGCCGTCGACGCCGAACGGCGTGAACCCGGCGAGGACCAGTCCGACAAGGGCCGCGGTGACCACCACGACCTCCACGCTCTGCCGGCCCGCCTCGGTCCAGTAGACGTCGTCGAGGTGCAGGATCAGCGCGAACTCGTCCAGCACGAGGCCCGCCCCGATGCCGAAGACCACCGCCGCGACGGCGGAGCCGAAACCGTGCCGGCCCCCCGCGACCGCGCCGAAGCCGCCGATGACGGTGAGGACGATCCCCGGGACGACGTGGTGGATGTGCACCCCGCCCGCCTTGACGTTGCCGAAGGGCCCCTTGTCGGCCCGGATGAGCCGGGTGATGACCCGGGTGATCACGAACGTCAGGACGAAGGCGGCCAGGGCGAGGAGCAGCGGCAGCTTGCCCGGTTCCATGATGTTGCGCTGCCACCAATCTCCCATATGCGAACTTTATCCCCAGCCCGCGCCGGTGCCCCGGTGACCGCCGGGTAGTCTGCGCCGGTGCTCAGGACCCCCTCCCCCGACGGCCTCCGTTTCGCCTTCGGCACCCTCACCGTGTTCCCGGTCAAGGTGACCCGCTGGGACCGGGAGGCGGCGCGCGGCGGCATGCTGTGCGCGCCGCTGGCCGGACTGGCCGTCGGCCTCGTCGCCGCGGCGGCCGGGCTCCTGCTGCTGTTCCTGGGCGCGGGAAGCCTGCTGGCCGCGGTCGCCACGGCCGCCGTACCCGCCGTACTCACCCGCGGACTGCATCTGGACGGCCTGGCCGACACCGCGGACGGACTCGGCAGCGGGAAGCCCGCCGAGGACGCGCTGCGGATCATGAAGCAGTCGGACATCGGGCCGTTCGGCGTGCTCGCCCTCGTGTTCGTGCTGTTCGCTCAGGTGGCCGCGCTGGCCCATGCCTACGACGGGTCCTGGGCTGGGGGCGCGCTCGCCGCCGTGGTCTCGGCGACCGCCGCCCGGCTGGCGCTCACGCTCGCCGCCCGGTCCGGGGTGCCCGCCGCCCGCCCGGAGGGACTGGGCGCGGCGGTCGCCGGAGTGGTGCCGGTGGGTGGCGCGCTGGCGGCCACCGCCGTCGTCACGGCGGCCGGTGCGGCGGCGGCCGCGCTCCTCGGCCCGTACGGCGGATTGCACGGCGGGCCGTACGACGGCCTGCACGACGCGGTCCGTACAGCGCTGGCCGTGCTGTGCGCCGTAGCCGTAGCCGAACTCCTACTGCGGCACTGCGTCCGCCGCTTCGGCGGGGTCACCGGCGACGTCTTCGGCGGGGTCGCGGAGACGGCGGCCACCACCGCCCTCGTGGTGCTGGCCCTCGGCTGAGGCCGGGACTCCGGGCACCAGGCACCAGGCACCAGGCACCAGGCACCAGGCACCAGGCACCAGGCTCAGCAGGCCTCGCGCCACACCCCCAGTTCGTACTTCTTCAGCATCGAACTCAGCCTCAGCTCACGTGACTCCGCGCAGAAACGGCCGGTCGGCAGCTCGTACTCGACGTGGAAGACCGCCTTGTCCGCGTCGATGAACGGCTGGTTGTCGGCGCACTCGCCGTACTGGGCGCACTGTTCGTTGACCGCGAAGTCGAAGTCGTCCACCAGCTCGGGGATCTGGTCCAGGTCGTTCTTGAGGCCGACGGTCATGCCGCGGTCGTGGGCGAGCTTCGCGATCAGCCGGTTGTAGCGGAGCTGGTCGTCTGCGGTGAGCGGGAAACCGGTCTCGTTCTTGTAGCCGTCCATGTTGTCCGGTTCGACCGCGTCGAAGCCCTTCTCGCGGCACATGTCGATGCGCTCGGCCATCAGCGGCTCCAGGACGTCCGTCTCCCGGATGTCCAGCCAGCGCTCCCCCTCCCAGCCGTTGCCCTTGCCCAGCACCGACTTCGGGAACTTCTCCGCGTCGGGGCGGAAGTCCTCCCAGGCTCCGGTGGACAGGTAGCAGATGACCTTGCGGCCGTCGTCGTGCAGCCCTGCCACGGTGGACCCGGTGTGGTCGAACCCGTCGATGTCGTAGACCGGTACGTCGACGGACGTGTCGAGCTTGCCGCTGAGCTGCCACTGCCAGGCGGTGCCGGGCCGCGGCTGCCAGTGGTCGCCGGCTTCCGGCTCGTCGCCGGGGGACGACGTGCAGCCCGTGAGCAGCAGGAGAAGGGCTATCGACAGGACCGGGCGTCTCACGGGGCGTGCTCCATGGTGTGGGGTGGCGCGGTGGCGTACCCCAGGAATGATCTCCCATCCCGGGACGCGGGCGGGAAACCGCGGCCCCGCGGGAGGGAGCGGAGGCGGGCGCGAGCGTAGGCTCGTGCCGGGTGTTTGCCTGCCCAGGTAGAGACCGCATCGCAGGAGGGATCTAGGGTCGGTTGTCGGGCCCGGTCGACCCACCCGCATTCGGCCATACAAGACTTCATACGGAAGCGAGAATTCACCACCGTGACTGCTCTCACTCTCAGCACCGCCGCGGCGCCCGGCCTGCGGGCCGACGCGATCGTGATCGGTGTCGCCAAGGGCACGGCGTCCAGGTCCGGCGGCCTGGTCGTCGCACCGGGCGCGGAGGCCGTGGACAAGGCGTACGACGGCCGGCTCGCCGGCGTCCTGGAGACCCTCGGTGCCACCGGCGCCGAGGGCGAGGTGACGAAGCTGCCCGCTCCGTCCGGCTTCAAGGCACCCGTCGTGGTGGCGGTGGGCCTCGGTGCCGAGCCCGAGAAGGACGCCGACTTCGACGCCGAGGCGCTGCGCAGGGCCGCCGGCGTGGCCGCCCGCGCCCTGGCCGGCGCCAAGAAGGCCGCGTTCGCCCTCCCGCTCGCCGAGGCCGCCGCCGCCGGCGTCATCGGCGAGGGCCTGCTGCTCGGCGCGTACGCCTTCGACGCCTACAAGGAGTCCGGCAAGGACGCCAAGGCCAAGAACGGCAAGGCCCCGCTGGCCGAGGCCGCGCTGCTCGGCGGCAAGCCCCGCGACAAGGCGTACAAGGCGGCGATCGAGCGTGCAGCGGCCGTCGCCGAGGAGCTGAACCGCGCCCGCGACCTGGTCAACACCCCGCCGAACGACCTGAACCCCGAGGCGTTCGCGGCGGTGGCCCAGGCCGCCGCGAAGGAGCACGGCATCAAGGTGCAGGTGCTCGACGAGAAGGCGCTCACCAAGGGCGGCTACGGCGGCATCCTCGGCGTCGGCGCCGGCTCGGCCTCCGGCCCGCGCCTGGTGAAGCTGTCGTACACGTCGTCCAAGGCGACGAAGTCCCTCGCCTTCGTCGGCAAGGGCATCACCTACGACTCGGGCGGCATCTCGCTGAAGCCGGCCGGGCACAACGAGACGATGAAGTGCGACATGGCCGGTGCCGCCGCCGTGTTCGCCGCGGTCGTCGCCGCAGCGCGCCTGGGCCTGGAGGTCAACGTGACCGGCTGGCTGGCGCTGGCCGAGAACATGCCGTCGGGCTCCGCCACCCGCCCGGGTGACGTGCTGCGCATGTACAGCGGCAAGACGGTGGAGGTGCTCAACACCGATGCCGAGGGCCGGCTCGTCCTCGCCGACGCGCTGTGGGCGGCCTCGCAGGAGAAGCCGGACGCGATCATCGACGTGGCGACCCTGACCGGCGCGATGATGCTGGCGCTGGGCAACCGGACGTACGGCGTCATGGCGAACGACGACGCGTTCCGCGCGGCGGTGCACGAGGCCGCGGAGGAGGTCGGCGAGCCGGCCTGGCCGATGCCGCTGCCGGAGCACCTGCGCAAGGGCATGGACTCGGCGACCGCCGACATCGCCAACATGGGTGAGCGGATGGGCGGCGGGCTGGTGGCCGGGCTGTTCCTGCGCGAGTTCGTCGGCGAGGGGATCACCTGGGCGCACCTGGACATCGCGGGTCCGGCCTTCAACGAGGGCGGACCGTTCGGGTACACGCCGAAGGGCGGGACCGGGACGGCGGTACGGACGCTGGTGCGGGTCGCCGAACTGGCGGCCGCGGGCGATCTGGGCTAGGGCGCCTGAGAGCTCGGGGGTGCGGGTGATTCGGCGGCTCCGGGCCCGTTGTGGCCGGTCGCGCCGTTCCCCGCGCCCCTCAGGGGCGTCACCTCGTCCTGCGTCGCAACAGAACGTGGGACGTCTCACACACCGGCCCCACGTCTCGTCGGCCCCCTACAAGTGCGAAGATGGGGCTCGGCAGGACAGGGCCCACCTAAGGGCCGAGAACAAAGAGCGGCCGGACACCAGCCGCCGACCGGTCACTGGAGACCGGCGTGGCGCACATGCATGGAGGACGTGACGTGGCGAACGACGCCAGCACCGTTTTCGACCTAGTGATCCTCGGCGGTGGCAGCGGTGGTTACGCCGCGGCGCTGCGCGGGGCGCAGCTGGGCCTGGACGTCGCCCTGATCGAGAAGAACAAGCTCGGCGGCACCTGCCTGCACAACGGCTGCATTCCCACCAAGGCCCTGTTGCACGCGGGCGAGATCGCCGACCAGGCCCGCGAGAGCGAGCAGTTCGGCATCAAGGCGTCCTTCGAGGGCGTCGACATGGCGGGCGTGCACAAGTACAAGGACGACGTGATCGCCGGCCTGTACAAGGGCCTGCAGGGTCTGGTCGCCTCCCGCAAGGTGACCTACATCGAGGGTGAGGGCCGACTGTCCTCCCCCACCTCCGTCGACGTGAACGGCCGGCGTGTCCAGGGCCGCCACGTCCTGCTGGCGACCGGCTCCGTGCCGAAGTCGCTGCCGGGCCTGGACATCGACGGCAACCGGATCATCTCCTCCGACCACGCCCTCGTCCTGGACCGCGTGCCGAAGTCCGCGATCATCCTGGGCGGCGGTGTCATCGGCGTCGAGTTCGCCTCCGCGTGGAAGTCCTTCGGCGCCGACGTCACGGTCATCGAGGGCCTCAAGCACCTCGTGCCGGTCGAGGACGAGAACAGCTCGAAGCTGCTGGAGCGCGCGTTCCGCAAGCGGGGCATCAAGTTCAACCTGGGCACCTTCTTCGAGAAGGCCGAGTACACCCAGGACGGTGTCAAGGTCACCCTCGCCGACGGCAAGGAGTTCGAGGCCGAGGTCCTGCTCGTCGCCATCGGCCGCGGCCCGGTCTCGCAGGGCCTGGGCTACGAGGAGGCCGGGGTCGCCATGGACCGCGGTTACGTCCTGGTCGACGAGTACATGCGGACCAACGTCCCGACCGTCTCCGCCGTCGGTGACCTCGTCCCCACCCTCCAGCTCGCGCACGTCGGCTTCGCCGAGGGCATGCTGGTGGCGGAGCGGCTCGCCGGCCTGAAGACCGTCCCGGTCGACTACGACGGTGTGCCGCGGGTGACGTACTGCCACCCGGAGGTCGCCTCCGTCGGCATCACCGAGGCCAAGGCCAAGGAGATCTACGGTGCGGACAAGGTCGTCGCCCTGAAGTACAACCTGGCGGGCAACGGCAAGAGCAAGATCCTCAAGACCGCGGGCGAGATCAAGCTCGTCCAGGTCAAGGACGGTGCCGTGGTCGGCGTCCACATGGTCGGCGACCGCATGGGCGAGCAGGTCGGCGAAGCCCAGCTGATCTACAACTGGGAGGCGCTGCCGGCCGAGGTGGCCCAGCTCGTCCACGCCCACCCGACGCAGAACGAGGCGCTCGGCGAGGCCCACCTGGCGCTGGCCGGCAAGCCCCTGCACTCCCACGACTGACCTCACTCGGTCATTGGGCGCGACGACACAGACTTCCGCAATTCGTAAGGAGCAACCGAAACCATGGCGGTTTCCGTAACCCTTCCGGCGCTCGGCGAGAGCGTCACCGAGGGCACCGTCACCCGTTGGCTGAAGGCCGAGGGTGAACGCGTCGAGGCCGACGAGCCGTTGCTCGAGGTCTCGACCGACAAGGTCGACACCGAGATCCCCGCGCCCGCGTCGGGCGTGCTGTCCTCCATCAAGGTCGCCGAGGACGAGACCGTCGAGGTCGGCGCCGAGCTGGCGCTGATCGACGACGGCTCCGGCGCCCCCGCGGCCGAGGAGGCCCCGGCCGCCGAGCAGGCCCCGCAGGCCGAGCAGGTCGCCGAGCCGGCCCCCGAGCCCGCCCCGGCCGCCCCCTCCACCGAGCAGGCCGCCCCGGCGCCCGCTCCCAGCGCCGACGCCGCCGCCGGCGGCGGCGGTTCCGCCGAGGGCACGGACGTGGTCCTGCCCGCGCTCGGCGAGTCCGTCACCGAGGGCACCGTCACCCGCTGGCTGAAGTCGGTCGGCGACTCGGTCGAGGCCGACGAGCCGCTGCTGGAGGTGTCCACCGACAAGGTCGACACCGAGATCCCGGCCCCCGCCTCCGGCACCCTGCTGGAGATCGTGGTCGGCGAGGACGAGACCGCCGAGGTCGGCGCCAAGCTCGCCGTCATCGGCGAGGCGGGCGCTGCTCCGGCCGCCGCCCCGGCCCAGGAGGCTCCGGCCCAGGAGGCCCCGGCCGCCCCCGCGCAGCCCGAGCCCGCCCAGGCCCCGGCGCCGCAGCAGGCCGCCCCGGCCCAGCAGGCACCCGCCGCTCCGGCACCGCAGGCCCCCTCGGCCCCGGCTCCGCAGCAGCAGACCACCCCGGCGCCCGACCCGGTCCCCTCCGCCCCGGCGCCCGCGCCGGCCCCGGCTGCCGCTCCGGCCGCCCCGGCCGCCGCCCAGCCGGTGGACGACGGCGCCTACGTCACCCCGCTGGTGCGCAAGCTCGCCGCCGAGAACGGCGTCGACCTGTCCACCGTCAAGGGCACCGGCGTCGGCGGCCGTATCCGCAAGCAGGACGTCGTCGCCGCCGCCGAGGCAGCGAAGGCCGCCGCTCCGGCTCCGGCCGCCGCCGCCGCGCCCGCCGCGAAGAAGGCCCCCACCCTGGAGGCCTCCCCGCTGCGCGGCCAGACCGTCAAGATGCCGCGCATCCGCAAGGTCATCGGCGACAACATGGTCAAGGCGCTGCACGAGCAGGCCCAGCTGTCGTCGGTCGTCGAGGTCGACGTCACCCGCCTGATGAAGCTGCGCGCCCGTGCCAAGGACGCGTTCGCGGCCCGGGAGGGCGTCAAGCTCTCGCCGATGCCGTTCTTCGTCAAGGCCGCGGCCCAGGCGCTGAAGGCGCACGCGCCGATCAACGCCAAGATCAACGAGGCCGAGGGGACCATCACCTACTTCGACACCGAGAACGTCGGTATCGCGGTGGACTCCGAGAAGGGCCTGATGACCCCGGTCATCAAGAACGCCGGTGACCTCAACCTGGCCGGCATCGCCAAGGCGACCGCCGACCTGGCGGGCAAGGTGCGGGCCAGCAAGATCAGCCCGGACGAGCTGGCGGGTGCGACCTTCACCATCAGCAACACCGGTTCGCGCGGCGCGCTGTTCGACACGATCATCGTGCCGCCGGGCCAGGTCGCCATCCTCGGCATCGGCGCCACGGTCAAGCGCCCCGCCGTCATCGAGACGGAGGAGGGCACGTCCATCGGCGTCCGCGACATGACGTACCTGACGCTGTCCTACGACCACCGTCTGGTGGACGGCGCCGACGCCGCCCGCTACCTGACGGCGGTCAAGGCGATCCTGGAGGCGGGCGAGTTCGAGGTCGAGCTCGGCCTGTAATTCCCCTGCCAGTAGGCGTGTACGGTGCCCCCGCCCGGAGCTCTCCGGGCGGGGGCACCGTCGTGTTTCGGCGGCGGCACGCTGTGTAAGTCTCGTCTCACCTGCGTAAAAGCGCCCCCGTGCGCCCTTTCCGCCCGCCGCGACGGCCGTATTGTCTAAGCGTCAGTCGCCCCAGGGGGCCGAAGGGGTCCCCTCCCGAAGGAGCTCTCATGACCGCGCCCGTCGTCCACTCGCTGCGCGAACAGATCCGCGAGCACATCCTGGAAGGGATCATCAGCGGACGCTGGCAGCCGGGCGAGCGGATCGTGGAGCGCCGGATCGCCACCGAGCTGGAGGTCAGCCAGACGCCGGTGCGGGAGGCGCTGCGGGAGCTGGAGTCGCTGCGGCTGATCGAGTCGGCGCCGAACAAGGGCGTGCGGGTGCGCAACCTGACCGCCGCCGACCTGGAGGAGAGCTACCCGGTCCGGGCCGGTCTGGAGGCGATCGCCGCGGAGCTGGCGGCGGACCGGCTCGCCGTGGACTGCTCGGCCCTGGAACCGCACGTCGCCGCGCTGTACGAGGCCGACCGGGTTTCCGACGGGACGGCCCAGGTGCGGCACACGGTGGGCTTCCACCGGGAGCTGGTGCGGGCGGCCGGCAACTCGGTGCTGCTGCACACCTGGGAGGGGCTGGGCATCGAGGTGTTCACGGCGCTGTCGATACGGTGGCTGGGGACGGTGCAGCAGTCGTACGCGGAGGAGCACGAGGAGCTGGTCGCGGCGTTCCGTCGCCGGGATCCGCGGATCGCGGACCTGGTCAAGGCCCACGTCCTGGGCTGCGCCCCCCGCGCGTAGGTTTTCGCCCCCGCCGCCCCTTCCCGTCCCGTCCCTGGGGGCTCCGCCCCCAGACCCCCCGATTTCGCGCAGTTCCCCGCGCCCCTTTAGGGGCGCGGGGAACTGCGCGATCAGCCACAGCGCACCCGCAGACGCCACACCCCCGAACCACCCGAGCTCTACGGCGCTCACCTGCACAAACACCCACCAGCACAGGTCACTCCGTGCCATCGCCGAAGGCACCCCGTGCCTACTTTCTCGTAATCAAGAGGTTTTGTCCCTCAACCCTTTGATCGATCATCGATCAGGGAGTTACAGTCACCGACGGGCTTCCACCGAAGCCCACCGCCCTGTCCTGCCAAAGACCTAGGGCACCCCCGAACCCTTGACGATGAGGGAACCCCCTTCGACTGAGGAAGGCGGCGACATGACCGACCCCAAAGCCATCCAGCCGAGCGAGCTCGACCAGCTCCCGGACCGCGACCCGGAGGAGACCGCCGAATGGCAGGCCTCCCTGGACGCCGTCACCAAGGCGGCCGGGCCGCACCGTGCCGCGTACCTGATGCGCCGCACACTGGAGCGCGCCGAGGGCGCCGGCATCGCGCTGCCGAAGCTCCTCGAGACGGACTACGTCAACTCCATCCCGACCGCCGACGAGCCCGCCGTGGACGGCGACGAGGCGATGGAGCAGCGGATCACCGCCTGGAACCGCTGGAACGCGGCAGCGATGGTCACCCGCGGCAGCAAGCACGGCGTCGGCGGCCACATCGCCACCTTCGCCTCCGCGGCCTGGCTGTACGAGACCGGCTTCAACCACTTCTTCAAGGGCAAGGAGGGTGACGGCTCCGGCGACCAGCTCTACATCCAGGGCCACGCCTCTCCCGGCATCTACGCCCGCGCCTTCCTCGACGGCCGGCTCAACGAGGAGCAGCTCGACAACTTCCGCCGCGAGGCCGGCGGGAACGGTCTGCCGTCCTACCCGCACCCGCGGCGCCTGCCCTGGCTGTGGGAGTTCCCCACCGTCTCCATGGGCCTCGGGCCGATCTCCGCGATCTACCAGGCGCGGTTCAACCGCTACCTGACCAGCCGCGGCATCAAGGACCTGACCAACTCCCACGTGTGGGCGTTCCTCGGTGACGGCGAGATGGACGAGCCGGAGTCCACCACCGCGCTCACCCTCGCCTCCCGCGAGGGCCTGGACAACCTGACCTTCGTCATCAACTGCAACCTGCAGCGCCTCGACGGTCCGGTCCGCGCCAACTTCAAGATCGTGCAGGAGCTGGAGGCCCAGTTCCGCGGCGCCGGCTGGAACGTCGTGAAGTCGCTGTGGGGCACGGCGTGGGACGAGCTGTTCCAGCTCGACACCAACGGCGCGCTCGTACGCCGCCTGCGCGAGGTACCCGACGCGCAGGTGCAGACGTACCAGACGCGCGACGCCGCCTACATCCGCGAGGACTTCTTCAACAAGGACCCGCAGCTCGCCGAGATGGCGAAGCTGCTGTCCGACGACAAGATCCTCGAGTGCTTCCACTACTCGCGCGGCGGCCACGAGTCCCGCAAGGTCTACGCCGCCTACCGCGCCGCACTCGCCCACAAGGGCGCGCCGACCGTGATCCTGGCCCAGACGGTCAAGGGCCACACCCTCGGCACCGGCTTCGCCTCCAAGAACGCCAACCACCAGATGAAGAAGCTCTCGGTGGACGAGTTCAAGGACATGCGCGACCTGCTCGGCCTGCCGATCAAGGACAGCGACTTCGTCGACGGCGTGGTCCCCTACGGCCACCCGGGCGCCGACTCGCCCGAGGTCCGCTACCTCCAGGAGCGCCGCGCTGCCCTCGGCGGTCCGGCCCCGGCCCGCCGCGTCCACCCGGTCGCGCCGCTGCCCGCGCCCGCCGAGAAGGCGTTCGCGTCCTTCGACAAGGGCTCCGGTTCGCAGAACGTGGCCACCACCATGGCCTTCGTCCGCCTGGTCAAGGACCTGGTCCGCGACAAGGAGACCGGCAAGCGCTGGGTGCCGATCGTCCCCGACGAGGCGCGCACCTTCGGCATGGAGAGCCTCTTCCCGTCCCTGGGCATCTACTCGCCCAAGGGCCAGACGTACGAGCCGGTCGACCGCGACCAGCTGATGTACTACAAGGAAGCCAAGAACGGCCAGATCCTCAATGAGGGCATCACCGAGGCCGGTTCGATGGCCGACTTCATCGCCGCCTCGACGTCGTACGCGACGCACGGCGAGACGATGATCCCGTTCTACATCTTCTACTCGATGTTCGGCTGGCAGCGCACCGCCGACCAGATGTGGCAGCTCGGCGACCAGCTCGGCCGCGGCTTCCTGGTCGGCGCGACGGCCGGCCGGACCACGCTGACCGGTGAGGGCCTCCAGCACGCGGACGGCCACTCCCCCGCGATCGCGGCGACCAACCCGGCGTCGCTGACGTACGACCCGGCCTTCGCCTACGAGGTCGCGGCGATCGTCAAGGACGGTCTGCGCCGGATGTACGGCGAGGCGGCCCCGGGTGAGGACCCGGACGTCTTCTACTACCTGACCGTCTACAACGAGCCGATGCCGCAGCCGGCCAAGCCGTCCGCCGCCGGTGTCGACGAAGGCATCGTCAAGGGTCTGTACCGCTTCAACACGGCCGAGTCGGCGGGCCTCACCCCCGCCGCCAACGCCCCGCGCATCCAGCTCCTCGGCTCCGGCACGGCGATCCACTGGGCGCTGAAGGCGCAGCGGCTGCTCGCCGAGGAGTGGGGCGTGTCCGCCGACGTGTGGTCCGCGACCTCCTGGACGGAGCTGCGCCGGGACGCCATGGACGCCGACGCGGCGCTGCTGCGCGGCGAGGAGCGGACGCCGTACGTCCGCCAGGCGCTCCAGGGTGCCGAGGGCCCGGTCCTCGCGGTCTCCGACTACATGCGCCAGGTCCCGGACCAGATCGCGCAGTGGGTCGAGCAGGACTACTCGTCGCTCGGTGCCGACGGCTTCGGCCTGTCGGACACCCGTGAGGCCGCCCGCCGCCACTTCGGCGTCGACGCCGAGTCCATCGTGGTCGCGGCCCTGGCCCAGCTCGCCAAGCGCGGCGAGGTCAAGGCGACGGCCGTGAAGGAGGCGCGCGAGCGCTACGGCCTGTAAAGGCTCCCGAGGCAGGCCCCCTCCGTGGACGACCGCGGCGGGGGCCTCCCGCGTTCTCCTGCATGATGTGGGCATGCGCGCTGCCCGCCTCATCAAGATGGTGCTGCTTCTCCAGTCCCGTCCGGCCATGACCGCCGCCGAGCTGGCCGAGGAGCTGGAGGTCTCGGAGCGGACCGTGACGCGGGACGCGCAGGCGCTGTCGGAGGCGGGCGTACCGGTGTACGCGGAGCGGGGCCGGGCCGGGGGCTACCGGCTGATCGGCGGGTACCGCACCCGGCTGACCGGGCTGGCGCGGGGCGAGGCCGAGGCGCTGTTCCTGTCCGGGGTGCCGGGGGCGCTGCGCGAGATGGGCCTGGAGGACGCGGCGTCGGCGGCCCGCCTGAAGGTGTCGGCCGCCCTGCTCCCCTCCCTCCGGGACGCTTCCCGCACGGCGGCGCAGCGGTTCCACCTGGACGCGCCGAACTGGTTCCGGGAGCCCCGGACGCCCGAGCTGCTGCCGGCGGTCGCGGACGCGGTCTGGGACGACCGGACCGTCGCCGCGCGCTACCGGCGCGGGGAGGACGAGGTCGTCCGGGAGCTGGAGCCGTACGGGCTCGTGTTGAAGGCGGGCGTCTGGTACCTGTGCGCGAGGGTCGCGCGGGCGGCGGGCGGCGGGGCCTTCCGCGTCTACCGCATCGACCGGTTCACGGCGGTGGACGCGGGCGAGGAGCGCTTCGCGCGGGACGACGACTTCGACCTGCCCGCGTTCTGGGCGGAGCGGGCGGAGCAGTTCGCGCGGTCGATCCTGCGGGCGGAGGTCGTGGTGCGGCTGTCGGCGGAGGGCGTGCGCGGGCTGCCGTACGTCCTGGACGCGCGGTCGGCCCGGGAGGCGCTGGAGGCCGCGGACGGGCCGGACGCGGACGGGTGGGTGACGGTGACGCTGCCGGTGGAGTCCGAGGAGGTCGCGCACACCCAGCTGAGGGGGCTTGGGCCGGAGGTGGAGGTGCTGGCGCCCGAGGCGCTGCGGGAGCGGTTCGCACGGGAAGCACGGCGACTGGCCGGGTTGTACGGCGACGGGGCGTCCGAGGACGAGATGGACGAGATGGACGGCGACGCCCACCCGGCCGGCACATAACGATCCGCCCCACTCCACGTGCGTACCACCCCTCCAGGACCGATGCTGGACCCGTGATGGACGAGACGGAGTTCTGGGAGCTGATCGACGCCACCCGGCAGGGTGCCGACGGCGATCCCGAGGACCAGGCCGATCTGCTCGTGGAGCGGCTCCTCGGGATGGACCCGGACCTGGTGCTCGACTTCGCCCGCCATTTCGAGGCCCGCTACAACCGCGCCTGCACCTGGGACCTGTGGGGCGCCGCGTGGGTGCTGCTCGGCGGTGCCAGCGACGACGCCTTCGACTACTTCCGGTGCTGGCTGATCGGCCAGGGCCGCGAGGTGTACGAGGGCGCGGTGCACGAGCCCGACTCGCTCGCCGAGCTGCTGGACGACTTCGACGAGGAACTCGACGGCGACGGCGAGGAACTCGGCTACGCGGCCGACGAGGCCTACGAGCAGCTCACCGGCACCGTCGCCCCCGATCTGGGCATCGCGCCCGCGCCCGCGGAGCCGCTGGGCACCGCGATCGACCTGGAGAACGACCGGGCCGTCGCCGAGCGGTTCCCGCGCCTGTGGGAGCGGTTCGGGCAGGACTGACGCACCGCCTCCGGTCGGCCGGTGCCACCGGCTCGGCGCGGGTGTCAGCCCCTGCGGTCCTGGAGTCGCGCCGCCCGGTCCCTGATGTCCGGGAGGCGGGCGGTGAGGGCCTCCCCCGGGCAGCTGGTCTGGTAGCCGTCGTCGTGGCCCGCGACGGCGGGCAGGGTGGCGGTGGAGCCGACGGCGTACCGGCTGAGGCCGTTGCTGGAGACCAGGCTGGCCTTCCCGCGCGGGTCGGTGTCGGTACGGCCGAGTTTCCAGGCGGCCAGCGCGGCGATCGCGTCGGTCAGCGCGTCGGGCACGGGCACGCCGGCGGTGAAGGTGCCGAGGGCGGCGATGCCGGTGGTGCGGTGGTTGAAGCCCTGGGTGTGGGCGCCGGTGACGGGCCGGTCGATGCCGCCCGCGCGGCCCTCGTAGATGGTTCCGCAGCGGTCGACGACGAAGTTGTAGCCGATGTCGTCCCAGTCCCGGGCGCCGGTCTGGCCCGTGTAGACACCCCGGAGGATGGCCGGCACGTCGGCGCAGTCGTAGCCGTTCGGCGTGTCCGTGTGGTGGACGAAGACGGCGAGGACCTTGTCGTCGTAGCGCGGGGGCGGCTGCGCGCGGGCGGCGTCGCCCAGCCAGACCGACCGGGGCACGACGGGCGGCCGGGGCGCGGTGTGCCGGTCGGCGGCGGCCGGCCGGGCGTGCGTCGCGGCGGCCCGTTCCACACCGCTCGCGCACAGCGCCAGCGCGGCGACGGCGGCCAGACCGGGCAGGCAGCCGAGCAGCACCCGTGCCGCGCCCGGCATGCGGGCGACGCCCGGTATGCGGGCCGCGCCCGGTACGGGAAGCGCACGCCGTTCCCGGGCCTCGCGCGGTCCTCGGAAGACACGCATGGTCCCACTGTCCGGCGGATCCGGTGCGCCCGCGACGTACGCTGTGCCACTCGGTGGAACTATCGTCCCGGTCCGCTTGAACTGGTGGCGCCGGTGAGCGCATTCCGAGGGCACTTTGTGACAGAACCCAAGTGAACGTGCAGGTTGCAGACACAATTGCGACCGGTTCTGACATCGGGATTAAGAGTTCAAGCGCGGTGACATAAACCGATGCTACGGTCCCGATTGTGAGACAAGGCACTCTGGACAAGCGGCGGTTCGGGCACCGCGCCCGGCTCGCCCTGTCGCCTGCCGAGGTGTCGAAGGCTGACGGCCAGGCGCATGCGGCCCGCACCCTTTGGAATCTCCTCCACGCATGGTGGCGAATGATGCCGAAGGAGAAGCGGACCCTCGCGAACGCGGACGCCGCGATCCGTCAGGCCCGCGAAGACATCGACTTCCTGGCCGTCCTTCCCGCGCAGGCCGCGCAAGCAGTACTCAAGACGTACTTCCGAGCGTGGAAGAACTGCTGGGAGCACCGCGCCGACGCTCCGAACTTCAAGGGCCGCTTCCGCACGGTGATGTCCGTGGACATCCCGCAGGGCCGGGACCTGAACATCGTCCGGGTGCACCGCCGGTGGGGACTGGTCAATCTTCCCAAGGTGGGCCGGGTCCGCTTCCGGTGGACCAAAGACCTGCCCGTGGGCAGGCGTGCAGGCGTGGAGAATCGGATCACCGGGGCCCGGCTGGTCAAGGACGCGCTCGGCTGGCACATCGCCTTCCGCGTCCAGAGACTGGAGGTCAAGCCCGAGCCCCACCAGGGGCCGGACGTCGGCATCGATGTGGGCGTCACCGTCCCGATCGCCCTCTCCGACGGCCAGACGTACGAGCACGGCGAATGGCTCACGGCGAAGGAGAAAGCCAAACTCCTGCACCTGGAGCAACGCGCCGCCCAGCGCAAGCAGTACCGCAAGCCCGGCGAACGCACCAGCCACCGGCTGCACCGCACCTACGACCAGATCGCAGAACTCCGCGCGAAAGCCAAGCGCCGGGCCCTGGACTGGCAGCATCGGACGACCACCGCCATCGCCCGCACCTACGGCACCGTCGTGGTCGAAGCACTCACCATCACGAACATGGTCAAATCCGCCAGAGGAACAGTCGAGGAGCCGGGGAAGAACGTCGCCCAGAAGTCCGGGCTGACCCGCTCCATCAGCGGTGAGGCCTGGGGCCGCACGGTCACCCTTCTCACGTACAAGACCGCCCAGCTCGGCGGCACCCTCGTGAAGGTCCCCGCCCCCGGCACCTCCCGACGCTGCTCAGCGTGCGGTCTCACCGTGCCCGGCAGCCGGGAGTCCCAGGCCGTGTTCGTGTGCAAGAACCCGGACTGCGGCTGGTCGGGCAACGCCGACCACAACGCAGCCCGGAACGTCCTGCATCTGTACCGGACGGGCCTCGCGCTCGTCCCGGCTGCCGGGAGGGCAGTCGTCAGGCGCGCGAAGCGCGTCAAGCCCGCTGCCGCGAGGTAAGCAGGAATCTCCCGGTTTCAGCCGGGAGAGCACTTCAATCGATCCGCTCCACGGTCCGCCCCGGCAACTCGGGCGGACCGCTGCTGACCACCGACGGCCGGGTGTACGGCGTGGTCTTCGCCCGCTCCACCTCCGACGCCCGGACCGGCTACGTGCTGACGGCGGACGAGGTGGCCGACGAGGCGCGGCGCGCGGCGGAGGCGACGGAGGCGGTGGACACGGGCGAGCCGGTCGCGTCGTGAGCGTCGGGGCCGGTCAGCCGCTGACGGGACGGGGACCGACCAGCGACTGCCCCATCGTCACGTCGTCGACGTACTCGCCGTCGAGGTGGAACTCCTCCGGCTGCACGCCCTCCACGACGAAGCCCTCGGACTCGTAGAGCTTGCGGGCCGCGGTGTTGGGGCCCAGGACGCGCAGGGTGATGCGCCGGGCGCCCAGGCGGCGTGCCTCCGCCACGGCGGCCCGGACGAGCGCGCGACCGGCGCCCTTGCCGCGGGCCGCGTCGGCGACGGCGAGGCCGCGGATCTGGCGTACGTGGGCGTTGGAGGCCAGTGGCGTGGGAAAGCCCAGGCGGACGTAGCCGACGACGGCGCCGTCGAGCTCGGCGACCAGGTGGTCGGCGGGGCCCGAACGCTCGTTGAAGAAGGCGTCGTCCGGTGCCGGCGGAGGCGAGACGGCGTGCTGGTACGACCAGGTCTCGAGGTCGAGCCGGCGCAGCGGCTGCTCGTCGTCGGACCTGGCCTGGCGTATGTGCGGAGCTGGCATGACGGTCACTGTACGACGCCGGACCGCAGGCCGGTCCGGGGTTTTTCCCGGGCCACCCGGCAGGATGGGCGCATGGACGATGGACGCAAGGACAGGGAACGTTCCCGCGTCGCGGTGGCCGGCGCGTCCGGCCTCATCGGCGGCGCACTGGTGCGGTCCCTGACCGCGGACGGGCACGACGTGGTCCGCCTGGTACGCCACGTGCCCCGGAACGCGGACGAGGTCCGTTGGGACCCCGAGGGCGGACGCGTGGACGCGGCCGGGCTCGACGGGTGCGACGCCTTGGTCAATCTGGCCGGGGCCGGGGTGGGCGACCGCCGCTGGACCGACGCGTACAAGACACGCATCCGCAGCAGCCGGGTGCACGGCACGACGGCGCTCGCGGAGGCCGTCGCCTCGCTGGAGCGGCGTCCGCGGGTCTTCGTGAACGGCAGCGCGATCGGCTTCTACGGCGAGACCGGCGACCGCGCCGTCGACGAGAGCGCGCCCGCGGGCGAGGGGTTCCTGCCGTCCCTGTGCCTGGAGTGGGAGGCCGCGGCGGCCCCCGCCCGGGAGGCGGGGGTGCGGACGGTGTTCGTGCGGACCGGGCTGGTCGTCGCCCGCGGGGGCGGGGCCTGGGGGCGGCTCTTCCCGCTCTTCCGGGCGGGGCTCGGCGGGCGGCTGGGCGACGGGTCGCAGTACTGGTCCTTCGTGGCGCTGCACGACGAAGTGGCGGCGATCCGGCACTTGCTGGACCGCGACGACCTGTCCGGCCCCTTCAACCTGACCGCCCCGCACCCGCTGACGAACCGTGAGATCACCTCCGCCATGGGGCGCGTACTGCGCCGCCCGGCCCCCTTCGCGGTGCCCGCCCCGGTGTTGCGCGCAGCGCTCGGCGAGATGGCCGGCGACGTCCTGGGCAGCGCCCGGATCCTCCCGGCCCGCCTGCTGGACTCGGGCTTCCGCTTCGCGTTCCCGGAGATCGACGGGGCGATCCGGGCGGCGCTGTGAGGTGAGGGCGGCCCCTGCCGCTTCCCGACCGTATGCCGATCACGTGACGACTGCATGAGGTCATACCGCGCCCGTATGCGACCGCCGTGCGACCGTGCCCTGTCTCCGCGCGACTCCCCTTGACCGTTTCCGGACCTAACCTCGACTCGAACTCGGGTATCCCTCAAGCCGGTTGGGGGCATGACGTCTCCAGCGGCCGCGCAACCTCGAGGAGGGGCACGTGCTTGAGCCCGCGTACCAGGCGGACGTCGTCGTCGTGGGGGCCGGGATCGCCGGACTCGCCGCGGCGCATCGGCTGACCAGCGCAGGAGTGACGACCACGGTCCTGGAGGCCGCCCACGGCGTCGGCGGCCGGATGGCGACCGAGAAGGTCGACGGCTTCCGGCTCGACAGAATCGGACAGCCGCTGTCCACGGCGTATCCCGAACTGCGCCGCACCCCCGGGCTCGACGGCCTCGCGCTGCTGCCCTTCGCCCCCGGCGTCCTGCTGCACAGCGAGGGCCGCCACCACCGCGCGGGCGCCCCGGCGGGCGCACGGGGCGCAAGGGGCGCACTCCACGCGGTGCGCGCCCTCGCGAGCGCCCCCCGGTCCGCGCCTGCGCCCCGGCGCCCGGCCAACGCGCCCCGCGCGTCCGGGGCTCCCGTGGTCGCGCCCCGCACCCGGGCGGGCGCCCCGCTCGGGACCGCCGTCGACCAGGCCCGGCTCGGCGGCGCGCTGACCCGCCTGGCGGGCACCCCGGTCGAACGGCTGCTGGCCCGCCCGGAGCTGCCCGCCGCCCAGGCGCTCGCGGTGCGCGGGCTGCCGGCCCGCACGATCGACGGCTTCCTGCGCCCGCTGCTCGCCGCCCTGCTGTGCGACCCGGACCTCACGACCTCCAGCCGGTGCGCCGACCTCGCGCTGCGCGCCTTCGCCGGCGGGCGGCTCGCGCTGCCCGAGGGCGGCGCCGAGGCGCTGCCGGAGCTGCTGACGCGGGCGCTGCCGCCCGGCACCGTGCGCACCGGCGTCCGGGTCACGTCGGTCGCCACCAACGCCGTGGCCACCGCGGAGCACGGCGTCATCCGCTGCCGGGCCGTGCTGGTGGCGACCGACGCCCGCGCCGCGGCCGAGCTGCTGCCGGGCCTCAGGGTGCCGGACTTCCATCCGGTGACGGTCGTGCACCACACGACGGACGAACCACCGACGACCGGCGCCTGGCTGCTGCTGGACGCGGACCGCGGCGGCCCGGTCGCCCACACGGCCGTGGTCAGCGACGTGGACCCGTCCCGCGCGCCGGCCGGACGCGCCCTCGTCTCCTCGACGGTCCTCGGCCCTCCCCCGTCCGACGTCGACACGGCCGTACGCATGCACCTGTCCCGCCTCTACGGCACCCCGACCACCCGCTGGGAGACCCTCGCCGTGCACCACACGCCCGAGGCGGTGCCCGCGATGCGCGCACCGCACGACCTGCGCCGGCCGGTGCGGCTGCTGGCCGGCCTGTACGTGTGCGGCGACCACCGCGACACCAGTACCGTCCAGGGCGCGCTGCACTCGGGCCACCGGGCGTCCGCGGCGATCCTGACGGACCTGGGGGCGGGCCGACCGATGCACAGCGCCGACCCGCTGCCGACGGCCCGAGCCGCCTAGGGCAGGCCCTGACGAACGCGCGCCCCGGCTACCCCAGTGCCGCCACCTTGTCCCGGTAGCCCCGTACCGGCGCGGCGTCCCGGTACGGCTCCAGGCGCCGTTCGAAGTCGCGCACGTACTCCACCGCGCGCACCGACCGCATCTCGGCCGCCTGCCCGGCCGCCTCGGCGGCCAGCTGGCAGGCCTGGTCGAGTTCGCCGAGGCCTAGGCGGGCCGTGGCGAGGACGATCCGGCAGAACAGCCGGCTACGGGCGTAGACGGGGGCGCGCAGCTGCAGTGAGCGTTCCGCGTGCTGGGCGGCGGCGCGGAACTGCTGCAGGTCCCGGTGGCAGTGCCCGAACTCGTCGGCGAGCTGTGCCTCGTCGAAGAAGCGCGCCCAGTGCGGCACCTCGTCGCCCGGCCGGGCGGTCTCCAGGGCTCGTTCCGCCCTGACCAGCGAGGCGGTGCAGGCCCGCACCTCGCCGAGCAGGCCGTGCGCCCGCGCCTCGGCGGCGTGCAGCAGCGTCTGTACGACCGGCGGCGCGGAGGTCCCCACACCCTGCTGCGCCACCCGCGCGAGCTGCACGGCCTCGCGCCCGTGGCCCAGGTAGACGGCCTGGCGGCTCATGGTGACCAGCACGTACGAGCCGTACGCCCGGTCGCCGGCCGCCTGCGACAGCCGCAGCGCCTGCACGAAGTAGCGCTGGGCCAGGCCGTGCGCGGCGATGTCGTACGAGGTCCAGCCCGCGAGCCGGGTCAGGTCGGCGGCGGCGGCGAACAGCCGGCGGCCGGTCTGCTCGCCGTAGGTGCCGCGCAGCATCGGCTCCAGTTCGTGCTCCAGATAGCGCACGAGGGCCTGGCGGGCGTGTCCGCCGCCGTACCGGTCGTCCAGGCTGCGGAACAGCTCGCCGACCGAGCGCAGCGCGGCGAGGTCGCCGCCGGTGACCTTCTGGCCGGGCCCGCGCTCGGCCGGGGCGCGTCGGCGGGACGGGTCGAGCGGGACGGGGATCCTGGGGGTCGCCGGGCGGCCCTGCGCGGGGATGCGTACGGGCACCTCGACGCGGGCCACCTTCTCGTCGGCGCGGCCGATCAGCCAGTCCCGGCTGGGCACGACGAGGCCCGCCGGGGTGAAGGCGATCTTGCGCAGTTCGGCGTGGCTGCCTGAGTCCTTGCGCCACAGCCCGCCGACGATGTCGACGGCCTCGTCCGGGGAGGCGGCGAACTCCAGCCCCGCGTAGACGGGCGCGCAGGCGTCCAGGCCGAGGTCCTGGGCGCTGAGCCGGCGCCCGAGGCGCCGGGTGAAGACCTCGGCGATCAGCGCCGGGGTGGTGCCGCGGGGCTGCTGGCCGCGCAGCCACCGGGTGACGGACGTCTTGTCGTATCTCAGGTCCAGGCCGTGTTCGAGTCCGAGCTGGTCGACGCGACGCGCGAGACCCGCGTTGGAGAACCCCGCTTCGGCGATGAGCGCGGCGAGCTGGCGGTTGGGGGTGCGCTGCGCGGGTCGTTCCGTCATGGTGCGGTGCGGTCTCCTGCCTTCCGGGCCGTTCGATGTGCCCGGAGCGCCTGTGAGCAGCCCTTATGGCCTCGTGAACGGCGTGAATGTAGCGGAGAGTAAGCGCCCGATCGCACACTTCGAGCGGCATTCATCCGATCGTGTGAGGATTGCCCGCCCGGCTGACGACGGGCGGGCGGTCGTACAGTGGCGTGGGCACGGTTCGTGCCTTACGACCTTCCAGGGAGGCACTTGCCGTGAGTGAGCTGCGGTTCGTCCGAATGGGGTTCGGTGCCGAACGCGTCGAGTACCAGGAGGCGTGGGACGAGCAGCGCCGGGTGCACGCGGCGCGGTTCGCCGACGAGGCCCCCGACACGGTGCTGCTCCTCGAACACCCGCCGGTCTACACCGCCGGCCGGCGCACCGAGGACAGCGAGCGTCCGCTGGACGGCACGCCGGTCGTCGACGTGGACCGCGGCGGCAAGATCACCTGGCACGGTCCGGGCCAGCTGGTGGGCTACCCGATCCAGAAGCTCCCGCGCCCGGTGGACGTGGTGGCGCACGTACGACGCCTTGAGGAGGCCCTGATCCGCACCTGCGCGGAGTTCGGCCTGCAGACCACCCGGGTCGAGGGCCGCAGCGGGGTGTGGGTCCTCGGCGACCCGCTCGATCAGCGCCCGGCGCTCGGCGGGCTGTCCCTGGACTTCGACCCCCGGCTGACCGACGACGAGTTCGACCCGCGGATGAACGGGCCCGAGTACGCCCCGTCCAACGCCGGCCAGCGCCGCGAGGACCGCAAGATCGCCGCGATCGGTATCCGGGTCGCCAAGGGCGTCACCATGCACGGCTTCGCCCTGAACGTGAACCCCGACAACAAGTGGTTCGACCGGATCATCCCCTGCGGCATCCGCGACGCGGGCGTCGCCTCCCTCGCGAACGAACTGGGCCGCGACGTGACCATCGAGGAGGTCCTGCCGGTGGCCGAGCGCCATCTGCGCGACGTCCTGGAGAACGCGGACCTGAAGCCGCGGGTGATCGAGAGGACGCCGGCCTGAATCCAGCGCGGCATAAATCCAGCCCGTCCGGTCCTTGCAGGCGGAGGGCATAAATCCAGCCCGTCCGGCCCTTTCCGGCGGAGGGCATAAATCCAGCCCGTCCGGCGTTTGAGGACGAGGCCGTTCAGGCCGAAGCGGGGGCCTGGGGGCGGCAGCCCCCAGCAGGGCCAGCACCAACGCCGACCAACAAATCAACGGGCGTACCCTGGGGCACGCCGAAGAATCAAACGCTAGGGAGCCGGTCGTGTCCGCAGTCGCACCCGACGGACGCAAGATGCTGCGCCTGGAGGTCCGCAACAGCCAGACCCCCATCGAGCGCAAGCCCGAGTGGATCAAGACCCGGGCGAAAATGGGCCCCGAGTACACCAAGATGCAGAACCTCGTGAAGAGCGAGGGCCTGCACACCGTCTGCCAGGAAGCCGGCTGCCCCAACATCTACGAGTGCTGGGAGGACCGCGAGGCGACCTTCCTCATCGGCGGCGACCAGTGCACCCGGCGCTGCGACTTCTGCCAGATCGACACCGGCAAGCCCGAGGCTCTCGACCGCGACGAGCCGCGCCGGGTAGGCGAGTCCGTGGTCACCATGGACCTGAACTACGCCACCATCACCGGCGTCGCCCGTGACGACCTGCCGGACGGCGGCGCCTGGCTGTACGCCGAGACGGTGCGCCAGATCCACCAGCAGACGGCGGAGCGCGAGGACGGCCGCACCAAGGTCGAGCTGCTCGCCCCCGACTTCAACGCGGTGCCCGAGCTCCTCCAGGAGGTCTTCGCCTCCCGCCCCGAGGTCTTCGCGCACAACGTCGAGACGGTCCCCCGCATCTTCAAGCGCATCCGCCCCGGTTTCCGCTACGACCGCTCCCTGAAGGTCATCACGGACGCCCGCGACTACGGTCTGGTCACGAAGTCGAACCTGATCCTCGGTATGGGTGAGACCCGCGAGGAGATCAGCGAGGCGCTGAAGCAGCTGCACGAGGCCGGCTGCGAGCTGATCACCATCACGCAGTACCTGCGCCCGTCCGTGCGCCACCACCCCGTGGAGCGCTGGGTCAAGCCGCAGGAGTTCGTGGAGCTGCAGCAGGAAGCCGAGCAGATCGGTTTCTCCGGCGTGATGTCGGGCCCGCTGGTGCGGTCCTCGTACCGGGCCGGACGGCTCTACCGGATGGCGATGGAGCAGCGTCACTCCGCCACCGTGTGAATTCACGCACAAGTCACTACTCGCCAGTAATGGCCGATACGTCGCGGTCCCGACCGTCCTCGCAGATGAGGGCACCGGTCGGGGCCGCGACGCCGTTCCGGCCCCGGGCACCGCGGCTTCATGTCCGTTTGACCGGCGGGTCACGCCCTGGTAACACCAATCAGTGACCCTGAAATCACACCACGTACACCCGTCTCCGCGCCCGGAGCCGTACCGAGGGGGGACCTCCACGATGCAGGCCGCGCCCGTTCGCGTCACCGCCGTTCGCGCCACCGCCATCCCGTCGTTCACCACCGCCCTGCGGGCCGTCGAGTCGCTGCTGATGAGCGGCGGTCAGCGCACCGCCCGGCGCAACGCCTGGACCTCCGTGCTGGAGGACCGCCGCCGCGCCAAGGACCGGATCGAGACGGAGCGCGTACTGCGGCAGTCGGTCGCCGGCCGCCCCTGACTCCGATCCCGCCGCCGTCCCGTCCCGCCGCTCCGGGCACTGCCGTCGTCGGCGCTTTCGGGGGCACGTAGACTTCGTGCCATGGCGAGGAAGGAACCTGCAGCGGACGCTGCGAATCCCGGGCGACTGAAGCAGATCGCTCTGACCTACAAGATGACCCGCAAGGCCGACAAGAAGATCGGTCTTGTACTCGCGGGTGTCGGCATCGTCGTCTTCGGTGTCCTCCTCGCGATCGGTTTCCTGATCGGTCACCCCATCTATGCCGGCATCCTGGGCGTGCTGCTCGCCTTCCTCGCGACGGCGATCGTCTTCGGTCGCCGGGCCGAGCGGGCGGCCTTCGGACAGATGGAGGGCCAGCCGGGCGCCGCAGCGGCCGTGCTGGACAACATCGGCCGGGGCTGGACCACGACACCCGCGGTGGCGATGAACCGCAACCAGGACGTGGTGCACCGCGCGGTCGGCAAGGCGGGCATCGTGCTGGTGGCGGAGGGCAACCCGAACCGGGTGAAGTCCCTGCTCGCGGCCGAGAAGAGGAAGATGGCCCGGATCGTCGCCGACGTACCCGTGCACGACCTGGTCGTGGGCACCGGCGAGGGCCAGGTCGAGCTGAAGAAGCTGCGCACGACCATGCTCAAGCTCCCCCGCGTCCTGAGCGGCCCGCAGGTCACCGTGACCAACGACCGGCTGCGCGCCCTGGGCGACCTGATGAGCAACATGCCGCTGCCCAAGGGCCCGATGCCGAAGGGCATGCGCATGCCCAGGGGCGGCAACCCCAGGCAGCGCTGACCCCGTTGGACTTCGAGACGCCGGTACGGCGATGGGGGCGCCCGGATCACTCCGGGCGCCCCCCCCCCCCTCCCGGACCCCACCCAAGAACGCCACACCCGAGTACAT
>NZ_JBHJRX010000085.1:0-27411 GCF_042268605.1 Streptomyces sp. NPDC056296
GATCACCGATCGCCTTCGAGAACGCCTTCCACCTCACACCAACTACGCTTGCACCAGCCGCATAACCCGTGTTCAGGATTCGGGGTCAAGGCCCGGGGTCCGGTTGCGCCGCCGGCACCGCACTACCGTCCCCGACCCGGCCGCCGCCAAGGCCCCGGACCTGATCGGCCGCGACTTCACCGCGAACAGGCCGAACCTGAAGTACGTCGGCGACATCACCTACCTGCCCGTCGAGGGCGGGAAGTCCTGTTATCTGGCGACCGTCATCGACCTCGCCTCGCGCCGTCTGGCCGGCTGGGCGATCGCCGACCACATGCGCGCGGACCTCGTCACCGACGCCCTGGCCGCGGCGATCCGAACCCGCGGCAGCCTCGCCGGATCGATCATGCACACCGACCACGGAGCCCAGTACACGAGCAGGGCATTCGCTCAAGCCTGCAGGTCAGCAGGGGTTCGGCGAAGCATGAGCGCGGTCGGGTCCAGCGCGGACAACGCACTCGCCGAGTCCTTCAACGCGACCTTCAAACGCGAGACCCTGCAAGGACGAAAGAGCTGGCCCGACGAGCGCGAGGCCCGACTCGACGCCTTCCGATGGCTCCACCGCTACAACACCCGCCGTCGGCACTCCCGCCTCGGACAACGATCACCGATCGCCTTCGAGAACGCCTTCCACCTCACACCAACTACGCTTGCACCAGCCGCATAACCCGTGTTCAGGATTCGGGGTCAAGGCCCTTTACCGCTGGGAGCCGGGACTACAACCGCGCCCCAAAGGTCGACATCAAGCTGCCGCAGCCGGACCTGAACGCTGCCGCTCCGGGCCAGACCGAGGAGCCGCACCCGATCAGAACGCGCTATGTGCCGCCGCAGACGATCCGGAGCGCGGACGGCGGCAACGCGAACATGAAGATGACGCTGCTGGACCATGCGTCGCCGCTGGCGACGAAGCTGGCCGCCAAGCAACGCAACGCCTTCGCCCCCAGCATGCCCGACCCGGTGGTGGACAAGCCGTGGTGCCGCCCTGCCGCGAACGGTGCGCCGCAGCAGTCGCTGATGACGCGCACCGAGGCATGCTTGTTCTGGAGGCTGGAGATCACATGGCAAGCGGTGGACATCCCGGGCGCCCCGAAGGTCAACTATGAGACGGACTTCGAGTTCCAGTACCAGGTGAAGGTCGACAAGAAGGGCGACACGATCAAGACCTGGACGCAGGTCACGCCGTTGAAGAACACCTTCCCCGACGGGGATCGGTCGGTGCTGTTCGGCGCCGGGAACCCCAAGGCGATGCTGGAATCGATGTGCAACAGCAAGGCGTGCGACAACGGCGCCGGCAGCCAGGACATCGACTTCTACGGCACGTTGGACTGGGACGGCGGCATGACCGGCTCGATCCCCAACGACACGCACATCGCGACCGGTACCGCCACCCACAAGTGGAACGGCGACGTCAACGACGCCTCCAGCACCAAGGACGAGGATCTGTCGATCGACATGCCGACGTACCTGGTGTACAACGCCGAGTCCGACATCCCCCCGCCGCCGTTCGGCAGCAAGAAGCGCGAGTGGAAGGACTACCCGCCTGCCCGCTTCAACTGGCAGATTGACGTGCGGTGCGACAAGGTGCCGTCCAACGGCACGCCGGGCTGTGTCCTGGCCGAGTACGTGCCCGAGTACACGATCCACGCAGCGAAGTACCCGGCAGCGGCAGCGCACATCTGGCTGATCCAGAACAAGTCCAAGCCGTCCAAGGGCCTGGGCGCAAGCTGGCAGAGTCCGCTGCACTACCACCCCGGGCACTACACCAACGGTGACCCGCGTGTGGCCTCGGGCTGGGACAAGGAAGCCTCCCGCAAGGTGATGTGCGGCAAGACCCAAGTCAAGCGCGCCGACGGGTGGGCGCCGAAGAAGCTGTTCCTCAACCATCCGAAGACGGCGATGCACCCGGAGATCCAGGGCGGACCGAATCCGGACCAGGTCTCCTGCGACGAGTTTCCCTTCGCGGCGACCTACGAGTCCCCGGGTCTGCCGAAGGACAAGGGCGGGAAGATGCCCGCCGGTAAGAACCGCGGCGGCGAGTGCATCCAGACCGTAGCGGCCAAAACCGACGACGGCAGCGACCACCTGCTGGACGACACCCGCTACGACGCACCCACCTGGGATGAGACCTGCGGGCGGTCCTCGATGTCGAAGTACATCAACTCCGGCGCGATGAGTAGCTTCGGCAACACCTTCGCACCCGGTATGCGGCTGCTGGACCAGGACGAGTACTGGGTCAACCCCGGCAACACTCCGGGCATGAGCTGGTTCAGCGGATGCAGCACCTCCACCCCGGAGGTGATCTGCACCATGAGCAAACCCTAATAAGGGAGCCGCTATGACGCTTGGGGGCCCTGTCAATCCGGCAGGGCCCCCGGGGCCAGCGGCAGGATCAGTGGACGGGTGTCCAGTGCGGCAACGCTTCGTCCAGCAGCGGCGCTTCGTGCTGCTCCCATATCAGGCACCCCCACACCACGCCCGGCACATTCGGGCCCATCGCGTCGGCAGGACCGTCGGTCAGCGTGCGGTACACCGCGTCCAGGTAGGCGGCGATCGACGGGTACGCGGCCTTCTGCCCGACGCCGATCAAGCTGTCCAAGGACCACCGGCCCACGCCGATGTCTCCAGCCCAGTGCCCGGACTCAGGCCCTGCCTCATCGCCGGTCAACCACGGCACCACCGGGGCACCACCCCACCAGTCGGTGCCGGTATGGTCCGGCAACCGGGGCCGCAGCGCGTCCAACGGGGACATGATCACCCCGCCGGGCAGGAACGCCCCCGAGCCGACTTCGCCCTCCTCGTCACCCGCGATCTCCTGGTGCTCCACGCCACCGCATATCCGCCACAGCGCGGCCAGCTCGGTGGGAAGCGAAAATCCCAGGTGCTGCCTCAGTGCCGCATCGGCCTCCTCGATGGCCATTTCCGGTGCGCCGGGCCGCAGCGATGCGTATGAGACCGGCGCGTTCACCTTCAGCCAGGCAGTGAGGCGACCCCAAGCCGTTTCCAGATTCCGTTGATCGCTCATCCCACCAACCTAGCGCCGGGCGGAAGAAGACAGTGACCCTGCGGCGTGGCCGCCCGGGCCGCCTGCCCCAGCTGGCCACCAGGTCCCGCAGAACTCAGAATGCCGGGGGCAGCTGGGGGCCCGTGTGTCTTGGGGACGTCGCCGTCCCCGCCCATCAGCGTCCTCTTGCCCGCGATTCGGTGTTGGCCCGTTCGAGTTCTCGGATGACGGCCGGTTCGTCCTGACCGTGTACCGCCTTCTCGAGGCTGTGATCGTCTTTGCGGGAGAAGCGCTCGCCGCGGGCAACGTCGTCTTTGCTCAGGGTGCGTCCGCACCATTCTCCTTGTCCGGCGATGTGGCGGTCGAAGGGAACGGCGGCGCCTTCTCCGAGTACTGCCCACTGGCCGGAGGTCCATCGAAGGGCGAGGAGGTAGGTGTGGCCGGGTTCCAGGCGAGGAGCTGCCGCGGTCGTTCTCTTGGTGCGCTTGCCGCTGTCGCGGTAGACGTTCCAGCCGGCACTCACCATGTCGAAGTCCTTCCCGATCTGCTGGCGAGGGCGCGGGGAAGACCAGAGGAGCTTGTCCGTGCGGAACGTCACCGCTCGGTCGGTCTGGTACTGGATGGCGCCCTTGGCGAAGTTGCGCCGGTTGGTGTCCTGTTCGGCTGTCGGTGTGGCTACGACGACATGATCGGCGTTGGTGATCCAGTCCGCCGCTGTCCGGGAGGGGTGGCTGTCGCTGGGCATTCCGCAGCCGACCACCGTGTCGAGGCCGCCGTGGCCGACCAGGACGCCGGCGGCAACTCCTGCCAGGGCCAGGATTGCGGCGACGGGACCGCTCGACAGGCGGTCGGCGACTATCGTGCGCACGTCTACCAGGCCTCCTGAGCTGGGGCGAGGGCGGAGACGGTGGTGTAGGCGGCTTCGGCGCGGCGTGCTGCGGGTGTGTCGTGGGAGGCGTGGGCGAGGAAGGCCTGCGTGGCACCGGTGAAGGTGATGCGTCCCTGCTGCAGAACGGTGACCTGATCGGCTTCCTCTGCGAGGTCGGCGACGTCGTGCGTGGACATGAGTACGCGCACCTCGTCTGTGGCGAGGCCGGTGATCAGGTCGCGGAAGACACGGCGCTGGGTGGGGTCCATGCCGGCGGTCGGTTCGTCCAGGAGGAGGACGCGGGCAGCGTGAACCAGGGCGGAGGCGACACCGACGCGGCGGAGCTGGCCGCCGGAGAGTTTCTTGGCTTTGACATCGGCTCGGTCGGCCATGTTGACCCGGTCCAGGGCGGCGAGTGCGGCGTCCCAGGCTTCGGGCTTCTTCATGCCCTTCAGCCAGCCCGTGTAGGCGACCTGCTCGCGTGCGGTCAGACCGGTCATCGGAATGATGGTCTGCGGCATCCAGGCCACCTGCTTGAGGTAGGCGGACTCGCGTGAGGTCAGGTCGCCCATGCGCACGGTCCCCGAGTGGGGCTGGTGCAGGCCGCTGGCGAGTTTGAGAAGGGTGGACTTTCCCGCCCCATTGGGGCCGAGGAGGACTGTGAAGCCCATGGGGACGGCATAGGTCAGGTCCGTGAGGATCGGCGTGCCGGCGCGTCCGTAGCCGAAGGAGCAGGACTCGAAACTGATGGACATGACGAACCTTTTCAGAGGCGGCGGAAGCGGACGTGGGCGATGAGTCCGGTGGCGAAGACGAGCAGGCAGAACCCGTATGTGGGGAGGTAGTCCGAGGGGTGGAGGGTGACGGCCCACGGCCAGGGCCGGTTGAAGTCGCGGTATCCGATGAACATCACGGCGAGCACCCAGCCCACCGGCACGGCAGTGGCGGCCTGCTCGTTGAATGTGCGGGCCATCAGCATGAGACCGGTGAGGAACAGGACGTTCCGGCCCGCCATGGACGCCTCCGGCGATCCGCTGATTCCCCCGGTGAGAAGACCGGCCGCGAGGGCCGCCACCACGACGGCCGTGATCAGCGCAGCGTCCAGGTGGCGTAGCTTGCGCTGGGCCACGGCCTCGATCTCGGCGACTGCCTGGGCGAGGCTGTAGGCGAGCGCGGAGGTGACGACCAGTGGCACCAACTGCATGAGGAAAACGCGGTTGCCGCGGGCGGCGAGGAGACTCGGCAGCTGAACGTACTGGTCGTGCGCCACCACGACCAGTACCGCGAACGCGACCAGCGCCGGGCCAAGGGCTGCCTGGACCCGGCGGGCCTTGAACCAGAGCGTCACGCGGTGGCCTCCTGCACGAGGCGGCAGGCCTTCTGCTGTTCTTCCTGGAACCACACGCTCTGCTGCTTCGGCGCGAGCCGGGCCGCGTTGTCGGCTCGCTCCTGGACCTTCGCCAGCACGTCGCGGGGGTTCTGGAACGATCCGCCGTACTCACCACGACGCCAGCCCAGATACGGTTCCTCCGCATCGATGAGCGTGGCAGCCCACAGCATCGCGGCGTCGTGATTGACGATCCAGTCCACTGACCGACCAGGCTGGATGGACGAAGGAAATGCGCAGGGGAACTCCACCGCGGTGAGGAGAACCCCGTAGCGCACTCCGACCATGCCGGGGCCGTTCTTCCCTGCCTGCTGCGACAGCGGCAGCCACCACGCCGACTGAGTCGACGGCTTCTTGTGGCGACCGGTGAGCAGGCTGTCGGAAACCGTCTTCGGCACCGTCACCTGCACTCCGGTCTGACGGAGCGTCGCGAGGGAACGGACGATTTCGCTCCGTACCTGATCCAAGCGGTCCTCGGCACCGCCGGCCTCGGCGATGCACACCCGTGGCGCAGCACCTGCGCACCGGGCGGTAGCGTGGCCGGCACTCACCGGACCGTCCCCGTAGCCCCACCCCGAGGCGGTGTTGGCGCACAGAACCATGACCACTACCGCTGCGACGGCCGCCCCGGCACCGGCCCCCCGCCGTGCGGCGCGCGAAGCAGGCAGCCACCATACGGCCACAGCCGCAGCCACGGCCGCGGTGAACAGGAACGGGACGAGAAGCGTCAACGCCCGGTACTGCTCACCGAAGTCCAGTGAGGTGTCGGAGGCACCGGACACGTGACGCAGCCATACGGGTTCCACCTGCCCGGTCTTCGTGATCAGGTAGTACACGAAGACAGCGGACAGCGGCGCCGAGATCAACCGGGGAGTCAGGTGGCCCAGGGCGCAGCCGAGCACCGCCCACGCCACCACGAGTCCCATGCCCATCAGCAGCGGCATGAGGGCCTGCGCTGTGGGCAGGAGCCGGGTCTCGACCAGACGCATCACGACCGGCAGGACGAGAACGAGCCAGCCGGCCCCGACCACCGGAGCGAGGGTGTGGGCGGCGACCCGGTACCGGGAGCGCCCCGGAGCCAGTCCCCACACACCGTCGCGTTTGAGTCGCCCGCCTTCCCAGACCGCCAGCCCGCAGGTGATGGCGTACGCGAAGGCGTAGAAGTAGAAGAGGGACTGCTCGACCTGCTGGGGTGCCCACAACGGACCGGCGATGACCTCTTCGTAAGGGTCTTCCAGGTGGAGTGCGTGAAAGAAGTAGAAGAGGACGATCCCGGCCCAGACGGGCGCGGTCCACACCGCTGGGCTGGTACGCAGACGGGCTCGAAGGTTCAACTGAGGACACCGTTCTCACAAACAGGGACGGGCCGGGAGGCACCGCGCGGTGCCTCCCGGCCTCAACGACGTGGCACTGATGTAGACGCTCAGTCGGCCTTGGTGGTGTCCACGTAGACCTTCTTCACACTGACCAAGGCGCGGGTGTACTGCGACCCGTTGAGGTGGGCGATGGTGAAGTACCGGTTGTCACCGCCGTTGTAGTGCGCGTTCCACTCGCCCTTCGACGTGTAGCCCGAGCCCTTGAAGCAGTTCGTGAACGTCTTCGTGCCCATGTCCTTGTCCTGGGCGAAGGGTATGGCCTGCCACAGCTTCACCCCCACGGACTTCCCGGCAGCGCCGACCATGGTGCAGCCGGTGAACTGGACCTCGGTGTAGTCGTTGTCCGCCCAGTGACGCGACTCCTTCGAGCCCGGCGCCCAGCCCGACAGACTGCTGGTGAAGTTCCGGGTCTGGTGTGCGCGTCCTCGCTACGTTACGCACAAGCTCGGTCGTCTTCGCGAGTTGGCGCCTGACGTGCAGGCTTCGTCGCTCTCTCCAACATGCCCTGCGCCTTCAGGAGGCCGGGTGGCCGCAAGCAGCGGCCCCGCTCGGGCGCGGTTCGTCATGTCGCACCGACCTCCGTGGCCAAAGGGGTGAGCTGAGCCGCCGTGGCGGTCATTCAACAAAGGTCGGCGTCGAGATGGTTGAGGGCGTAGTCGGCCGAGAGAACGGTCGTCAGGTCCGATGCCGAAGTCTTCTTGAGTGCCGTAAGTTCCCGTACCCGGCGCAGGTGGGCCGCGCGCTGGGCCAGCAGATAGGCGTCAGCATCACCGCCGGTGAGGAGCGCGACGACGACCTTGGCGAAGAGTTCGTTCGTCACAAAGGGAGCGGGCGCGACGATCTCTCCGGCCCAGCGCGCCAGTTCGCGCACGCCCCCCCCTCGGTCACGCGGTACGCCGTCCGCTCCGGGCCACCGTCCGACATGGTGCCCTCGACCTCCGCGAGTCCGTCCCGGACCAGGCGCTGCAGGGTCATGTAGACCTGCCCGTACGCCAGAGGCCTGGCCTGCGGGAAGCGTTCATCGTGGCGCCGCTTCAAGTCGTAGCCATGGCTCGGTCCCGAAGCCAGCAGCCCCAGGACGATGTAACGGGTACACATGCGCGGAGTATCCACCCCTCACATGTACTGAGTGAGTAGTCGCGCACAACGTCCGCGGCAGCTCACTGACTGGTCAGGAACGCCCCCGCAGAGAGAGCCGACCGAAGTGCCTCCAGTGCGGAAGGCTCCAGGTCCTCCAGGTAGACCGCCAGCAGGCGCTCCACACCACCATCACGGAGCCGTCAGCTCCGCCAGCAACCCATACCCGAGGTGCTGCTTCAACTAAGCCAGGGCACGTTCTTGTTCTCTTGCGACGGTCGTCAGTAGGAAAGCAAATGAGGCATGCAGTCCCAGCCAGCCGGTCAACTGTTGCCTTCGTCGGGCAGCAGGCCCTTGGCATTCAGACTGCCACCTGTTCAAGAAGTCCGAACCCCGTGATCGTGTCCCCGGTACCGGTTTGTTGGCGAGTGGCCCAGCCCAAGTCCACGTGCACCACCTCAGCCACAAACCAGCCCGCCACAACGCTGGGTGAGCCGTCGGTACAGGCGCGCGTGTGTCACCTCAGCCACAGACCCGACCAGCCACGCCTTGTTGCTGCTATGGCGGCTGAGCCCCGGTCAACCCGCGCCTCAGTGACGGCCCGTACGCAACACGCCCGAGGACCGGCGCTTGCGCCGGCCCGCAGGGCCTGCCCAAGAGGGCGGAACCTTGGGCACTTTCATGCATAAAGAGAGCGTAACTCCGAGGAGGCCTCTGACCTGCGAAAACGCTCTAGGCGATCCGACTCCAGGATCGGGTATGCCGATCCTGGAGTCGGGTTACCCGATCCTGGAGTCGGATCAACCCGACTCCAGGATCGGATTGATCCGATGCCAGAGTCGGATCAGTTAGCTATATGCAAACTCTGGATCCCTTCGCACATCGCACGCCGATCCGACTGTGCAGCGGGATCGCTTAGCAATGTGGTAATGCTCTTCCTGGCAAGTGATCCGTTCCCCGGGCCTGATCGTTTGCCAACCCCATACCGACTTGCAGGGACGGCCCTCACATGACAGAGCAGGCGCGAAAGATCCTCGCCCTGGTCGATCAGGACACAGGAGAGTTCGAGGAGGTACACCGCGCCAACTACGCGTTCGACGGAGCTCACATCAACGTGGGCATCCGCAAGGGGCGGGAACTCGCCTCAGCTGCCTCGGGCCTGACCGACCGGGAGTTTCGCGTCCTCGTCTGGTACTGGTTCGCCACGGAGACGAGCGAGGAGGCCGTCATGCGTACGGGCTCTGCCATCGCTGAGGAGCTGGGCATGAGCGCGGATGCTCTGTCCAGAGCAGTGAAAGTTCTCAAGCAGGCTCGGCTGCTTGTGGAGGCGGGCGGGCTCGGGCGGACCACCTTCTACCGGTGTACGCCCTACCTTGCATTCATCGGTACCGGCTTCGCGCACCGCGAAGCCGTGAAGGACTGGAACCCTCCGGAGACCAGGGTGCGCGAGCCCCGTGTCCGTCGGCGTGGGAAGAAGGGCGAGGCCTGATGAGGATTCACGACGCGGCAGACGTGCAGTACCTGCTGAAGAAGACCGGGCGCGTCCTCAGCCCGAACCAGCGCATCGTCGTCATGCTCTACGCATCCTCGGAGCAGCGTCCCGACGGCACGGTGATGATCAAGGCAAGCACGTTGGCCGCCACCGCGGGGATGACCCCGCCGGTGCTCTCCCGCACCCGCAAGGAGCTGCTCGAGGCCGGCTGGCTGGAGGTGACGGGCAGCGTGGGCAGCGTCAAGCACTACCGGCTGTCCCCAGCCCTTTTCGAGGACCGCGGCCAGGCCGGACGTCACCTGCGAGCCGTCGGCGGCTGAAGGCCTTAGCTGAACGCTACGTTGTGAAGCGACCCGGCTCCAGAGTCGGGTCGCTTCACGATGAGTGGAGGTAAACGGGCCGACCACGACTCGCTGAGCCTCGGCAAGTATCACGGCGTGATACTCCACGGCCCGTCACGTCACCCCGGTGGACGGCCTGTTCACAAGGGCGGAGCGGCCACCTCGACCCGGTGCTCTCCTGCGCTGTGGTTATCCCCATCGTCAAGCGGTGGCTCACTGGATGGGCAGTGACGTCGGTGCGCGGCGATCACGTGCCCCGGAGACCAACGTGAGTCAAAGGGGTGGCAATTGGTCCTCACGTAGAACCCATCCTCGCGCACCGCACGTTACTGGCCAGCACGGCGGCATCCAGTACGGCCATGACGGCGGTCGGCACGGGGAAGGCCGTCGCGGGTAAGCGGAGAGGGCCAATGAAGCAGCGGCCGTGGCCGCCGAGGTGGCGCGTTCGGACCGTGTGCTGATTCGGCTGCGGCGGGGGCCCCGAAGCCGGTGACAGCCCGGACCACCGAGTCAGGAGGCCCGGTGGATCCCGTCGCCGGACGATGTGCGTGCGAACCAGCTCCGTGTCTCGTCCGGAGTCAGCACACGGCTCAGCTCGGCCGTGCCCGGTAGATGTGGGAAGAAGCGGTCGGCGTTCCAGCTGCGCTGGTATGTCGGCTCGTCGAGCACGAGCAGTCGGCGTCCTTCCACCACAGGTACGTCGTCGGGCAGCCCTTCGTTCCAGATCCGCTCGCCCTCCGCGGTGAGGAGTTCGAAGGTGCCGGTCGCAACGGTCTGGGTGCGTCCCTGGGCAGGCTCGGGATCGGTGGCCAGGCGGACGCTCTCCGTCGAAGGCACAGTGCCGGGAACGTGGCCGCCGCCGACGAGGAGGTGGGCGAGCAGCGTGTGCAGCTGGAAGTTGTCCCCGATGCCGCCGATGCGTACCTCGAACCCGGTCCCGGTCGGCCTGTGCAACACCACGAGGGGCTCGTCGTCCAAGACTGCCAGCGCGTAGGCCAGGCATTTCAGGTCGTGCCGCTCCAGGGACGCAAGCTCGCGGCAGGCAGGGAGGAGCGCGGACGCATGCCGACGGCGCACCTCGGTGCTGCGGCACAGCACGGCCAGCGCGGGCGGCTGCCACTGTTCGACCGAGCACCAGGCCAGCGCCAGCCGCGCGGCCTCATGCCGGTCACCGCCGAGGCGGGCCAGCAACGCGTCGTCAATGATCTTCTCGTCGGGCTCCGGCAGCTCGTTCTCCGTTGCGCAGGTGGAGGCCCAGCGGCGGGCGAACTCCAAAGCGTCGAGCAGGTCCTGGTGGACGCCTCCGAGGATCGGCTCCGCGCAGTCGGCCGGATCGGCCCCGTGCTCGACGCAGAAGCCGGCCGCCATCGCCAGCATCGGGCGCGGGCCGGTAGGCGGGAAGGCCGGAAGCAACGCTGCAAGCCGGGGCCCTGCCAGTACCCGTTCTGCATCCGGTGCCGACTGCACGACGTTCACCATTGCCTTGAAGGCACGCTCGCTGCGGTCGCCATCGCGAGCGGCCACCGCTTCTTCCAGCTCCGACACGATGGCGGTGAGACCCATGGCCTCCCGCTTTCTCTTGAAGATCACCGGCACACCTTAAGGTCCGGGGTCAGTCCGTAGTCACCACGCCCCAACCGTTCCAATCCCTCGGACCCTGTCAGCTGCGGGGAATGGTGAGCATTCGCTGTCGGTGGTGCTGGCGCTCGTGGCAGAGCCAATCCGCACCTCACCGGCAGAACACAACCAGAGTTCGATCCTCAGCCAGCGAAAGCCCACCCAAGCGATACGTGCAGGCGCCCGATTCGGCGCGCGTGTGCCGCCGCAGCCCCATCCGACTTCCGCCACGCTGCGTAACTGCTGAGATCAGCAAGTGGCACAAGTTGAGGCGCACCGACGGCCTTGAGGGGCACCCCGAGGAACGGAGCGCTTGCGCGAGTACCGCAGGGCCTCCCGTACGGAGGGTTCCTTTGGCGGTTCCTTCAGATGTACGGAGAGTGCGTAGCCCCCGCAAGGCTCTGACCTGCGAAAACAGTTGCTTGATCGGCATCCTGCGATGCTCATATCGGCACTCTGAGATGCCGATATGAGCACACTAGGATGCCGATACATGTCGTCAGTGGTCATGTCGTCAGTGGTCATCGAGGGAACGGGGCAGTTCCTTCGATGACCGATGGCGACATGGCGCAGTACGTCACCGAAGGAATCCCAGGGTTCCTTCGGTGACCCTTGGCGACATGTCGGTAGGCGTACGTGAAGGAAACGCCACGTTCCCTCGGTTACCCCACACGACATGTCGCCAGTGGTAATGTCGCGGTCGTCAGAGACAAGCCCAGGTCAGGGGTCGCAAGTGCCAAATCAGGGGCGCAGTGGACGCAGCCGTGCGCTGGTCAACACCGCGACTGGTGAGGTCCACGAGCTGCTGGAACAAGAGGACGAGGGCGCCCCACGCCGGTCCTACGCCTTCGGTGGTCGACACGGGCAGTTCAGCTTCGAACGAGTCCTCGCCATGCTCGCGGCTGATTCGGGGATCACCGGTAACGAGTTTCGGCTGTTCTTCTACTGCGGGATCATGACGTACAACGGGAAGGGTGGCGCCACAGCGGTGGAGGCCGCCGACTTCCTCGGACTCACCCCGCAAGCGACGAGGAGGATGGCGAAGAAGCTCGCCGAGCACAAGATGCTCCTGGTGGCCGATGTGATCGGCCGGACCATCAAGTACCGGGTGACTCCGCACATCGTCTCCAGTCTCTCCGGACGGGAACAATCCGAAGAGGCAGCCGCCTACCACCTGCCGACCCTGCCGGGCCGTCCGGCGCAGCGACGAAGGGCCTGACCATGGCACGCAACAGTCCATACCCAGAGCTCGAAGCCCTGCAGGCGCGTATAAGCGATCTCTCTCACCTCAAGCAGAACGTGCTGATGACCTACGCGATCCTGGGCGGCTTGGACAACAGCGTCGAGCGCACCGCGGCCGAGCTGGCTGAGCTGATCGGCGTACCGGCACCGCACTTTTCCCGGGCACGACGCGAGCTTGAAGCAGCTGGCTACCTGGAGTGCACGCACACCATGGGCCAGGTGAAGTTCTTCCGTCTGGGCGAAGCAGCAACCGCGCGTCAAGTCGTGGTCCCCCTGCTGAACCGACCGACCGGCTGAGCACGCACACCAGTCGAGAGAGGCGCGAGAGACTCAACGGTCTCTCGCGCCTCTCTCGTCATCCGGACCGTGTGTCGTCTGTCTGAGCGCGGTGCCAGGACAGGGCGTGAAGCGATCCGACTCCAGAGTCGGATCGTTTCTCCTCGAGAGAACCAGCGGGAGCACCACGGATCTGCCGAGGCAGGCAATTATCACGGCGTGATAATTCCGGCGGGACACTGACCGGCCGCGCAGCCCGCTCCTACTGCTGGAACTCCATGACGTCGGCGACCACGCAGCTGACGTTGTCGGGGCCGCCGACGCCATTGGCGAGGGCGATGAGTTCGCGAACCGCCTGCTCGGGTTCGCCGACACCGGTGAGCACTCGGCGGATTTCCTCGTCCGGTACGACGGTGGACAGGCCGTCGGAACAGAGCAGGTAGCGGTCTCCCTGCTGGGCGTCGTGCAGCCGTGTGTCGGGTGTGGAGTCGGCTCCTTGGCCCACGGCACGTATCAGCAGGGAGCGCTGGGGGTGGGAGGCGGCTTCCTCCGGGCTGAGGCGCCCTTCGTCGACCATCGACTGCACCATGGTGTGGTCGTGGGTGATCTGGAGCAGCTTTCCATCCCGCAGGAGGTAGACGCGACAGTCGCCGATGTGGACGAGGGCCAGCTGCGATCCGGTCCAGAGCATCGCGGTGAGCGTCGTCCCGGCACCTTCGGAAGAAGGCCCGACTCCGGAGACACCGTGCACGGCCTGCTTGGCCTGGTCGATCGCGTCTTCGAGGACGTTGAGCAGATTGCCCGCCGGGATGCTGTCGGCCTCGAGGCTCTTGAACGCGTCGACAGCGGCGGCGCTTGCCGGGGCACCTCCGCTGCCGAATCCGTCCGCGACGGCGAGCAGGCGGGGCCCTGCGTAGGCGGTGTCCTGGTTGCTCTCGCGGACAAGGCCGGTGTCGGAAAGGGCGGCGTAACGGATACTCAAGGGCTTGGCGGTCGCGGACACGGCAGGGTCCTTCCAGGAGAGGTGGTCGATGAGGAAGGTGGCCAAGTCCCGCCGTGCGGTGGTGTCGGCTTCGACCTGGGCCCAGAACGCACGGACCTCTTCGGCCGCCGGACCTGCCTCCAGCGTGCAGACCTGCTGGATGCGGGCGAGAGGCATCCCGAGCCGTCGCAGCCAGGCAACCAGCCGGGCCTGATCCAGTTGCTCCGGTGCATAGAGGCGGTAGCCGGTCACCGGGTCGACGCGAGCGGGAGTCAGCAGGCCGAGCTCGTCGTACAGACGCAGCGCCTTCGGCGACAGCCGGGACGCCTTCGCGAATGTCCCGATGGTCAGCAACTCCATGCTCGCCCCCTCCTCATGCCAGGCACGTCGCCCGGCCCTGCTGATGCTGTGGGCTCCCCCAAGGTGAAGGTCAACCAAGTGCTCTGATCGGCCCGTCCGATGGGCTGACCAGGACCGAGCCGTACACACCCACCGAAGAGCCGATAACGCCCGCACGTCGCAAAGACGGGACAGCCGGGCCGACGCGTTCCCGCGCTCTCGACGGAGTCGACGATTATCACGGCGTGATAATTGACCCGTCTCAGTGGCGTGGGTCGTCGTGAGCCGTGACCCGGTGTGGTTCAGGACGAGTGAGACGGCGATGGCTGGTCTGTCAGGTGATTCGTATGCCAGTTGTCACCGCGCCTCCCCGGCGAGGAAGTGCCGGACGTCGGTCGCCAGGGAAGCCATCTGCTCACCGGCCTCCAGCCAGGTGGTCACCGAGGCGCTCCAGCCGCCTGCGGCCTTCGGTCACGGCCGCAAGGTCCAGGTCAGCCCGACGTGGCCGCCGGACCGGAAGACGGCAGACACTGCGAAGTCACGGTCGTTGGTCTGCCAACTCCGTTCGCCGTCCCACCCCTGGTAGTCAGCGGCGAGCTCCTCCAAGAACGGGGCCAGATCGCTGTCCCAGATCCAGGCGACGACCTCGTGGGCTCGGGCGGCCAAGCCTGGAGCCTGTAGTTCGACGGCGTAGTGCACGGAGTCTGCGTCGAAGCTGAACCGATCGGCGAACCGCACACCGGCAGACAAGTTGTCCTGGCAACGGATCGTCACGCCGACCTCATCGGCAGCGCCGACGTCTGGGGTGCTCATGGGCGGAACGCTAGGTCAGAAGCCGTTCGACGTCACTCGGATTCGCTGTCGGCGGGGTGGTGGAGAACGGCTTCGGCGATTGGGCAACGGCAGTGGCTCAGAAAGGGCAGGACGGGCCGACAGACAGCCCAGGCCGAAGACCGGTTGGACGCTCATTGGGTGAAAGCACGTCAGAACTTGCAAAGCGGTTGTCATCACGCCAACAGAAGTCAGTATGCTGACGTCATGGCTTCCCCCTACCCCGACGGAGACCGGGAAAAGGTAGCGTCCAAGCTGCCCTCGGCGCTCCAGCAAGCACTCAAGGTCCGCGCCGCCGAACTCAGCCTGGACATTCAGGACGCCGTCGAGGCGGCCATCAACGACTGGCGGGACAGCACGAGCGGCGGAGCCGAGGTGGACACCGCCGGCGCCAGGTCGTTCTCCACGTGGCTTCCGACCGGGCTGTACGAGCACTTCAAGGAGACCTGCACCGATCGCGGCGTCTCCTACACCCAGGGCCTCGCGCAGTCGATCCGCGGCTGGCTCGACGCCAACCCCTCCCCCCAGCAGGGCGCCCGCGGGACCGAGCCCGAGCGGAAGATCGTCGGCAACCAGAAGGGCGGGGTCGGCAAGACCGCCATCTCCGCCGGTATCGGCGAGGCCTACGCCGAGGCGGGCAAACGCGTCCTCATCGTCGACTTCGACCCGCAGGGGCACCTCAGCGAACAGCTCGGAGTCCCCCAGATCGAACCCGACCACGACAGCCTGGTCTCGCACATGTGCGGCGACGGCGGAGGAGATCTGCGCGATCTCGTCGTGGTGATAGAGGATCCGCGGTTCGAGAAGCGCCTGCACGTACTGCCCGCCTGCTTCGACGGGTTCCTCCTCGACGCGAAGATCGCCGTCGTGGCGATGCAGAAGCGCGGTTTCCAGAAGGAGGCCGCGCTGGAGCTGGCCCTGCGCCCACTGGAGGCCGACTACGACGTGATCATCGTCGACTGTCCGCCCAGCCTGGGCATCGCCATGGACGCCGCCCTCTACTACGGACGCCGACGCCGTGGCGAAGCCGCCGGTGGCTCCGGGGTCGTCATCCCCGTACTCGCCGAGGACTCCTCCGCCACCGCCTACGGCATGCTCGCCCAGCAGATCGGAGACCTCTGCGACGACCTCTCCCTCGATATCGACTACCTCGGCCTGGTCGTCAACCTGTATGACTCCCGCCGCGGTTACGTGGCCACCTCCTCCCTGGACAACTGGAAGTCGCTCGGCGACCCGAAGGTCCTCGCCGTCATCGGCGACCTGAAGGAGCAGCGGGAAGCGGTCCGCAAACGGATGCCGCTGCTGAGTTACGCGCCACGGAGTGATCAGGCGGAAGCGATGCGACAGGTAGCGAGGGGAGCCACCCGGTGAGCAAGGCCGACACCCTGGGATCGGCACCCGCGTTCGGCGCAGCCCGCGGCGCCCGGTCCTCCCGACGCAACCTCATCGACCAGACCATCGCTGGAGAGGAGTCGACCACGGCGGCCATCACGGAGCTGCCGGTCACCCGCATCAGCGACAACCCCGACAACCCTCGCAACCACCTGCGCAACCTCGACGAGACGGTACAGAGCGTCCGCGAGGTCGGCATCATCATCCCCATCGCCGTTGCCATGGTCGATGCCTACCTGCGCAACCGGCCGGACCGCGCCGGCGACCTCGACGACGGAGCGCAGTACATCGTCGTCGACGGCCACCGGCGTCTCGAGGCCGCTCGCCGCGTCGGCCTGGCCACCATCCCCGTCCGCGTCGACAACGGACGAGTCGCCACTGACGAAGCGCTCCTCGAGGCCGCGTTCGTCGCGAACTACCACCGCGACGACATGACGGATCTGGAGGAGGCCCACGCCCTCAAGACCCTGGTCGACTACTACGGTTCCCAGACCAGGGCGGCCAAGCGGCTGGGCATCCCGCAGAACACGATCTCCAGCAAGCTGTCCCTTCTGAAGCTCACTCCCGAGCTCCAGAAGGATCTGGTGACCGGGGTGCGGAAGGTGGAGCACGTCCGCAACCTCGGAAGGCTGTCCGCCGAGGAGCAGAGGGCCAAAGCGGATGAACGGGCGGAAGCGGCCAGGATCAAGGCCGAGGCCCAGCCGCGGGAGGCCGTCGAGCGCTCAGCCGGCCCCGCCGATTATCACGGCGTGATAATCCCGGAGGCGTCCGCCGACCCGGCGACTTCACCGGCCACTCCACCGGCTCCTGCGCCGGCTCCTGCGCTTCGGCCCGGCGCCGTGGCAGCGCCCGACGAGCGCGAGCAGGTTCCCGAGTCCATTCCGGAGCCGCGTACCAGCGTCATGGGCGAGCCTCGGACGGCGAACGCGGAGGCGGTGCAGCCGAAGCAGCCGAAGCGGCTCCCCTACGACGACGCCTTCTACTGCGTTCGCCATCTTCATCAGAAGATGGATGCCGAGACCTTCGTCCAAGGCGCCCGGGTGTGGATGGACGTCCTGCGGGAGCAGCATCCGGATGCGTACAAGACTCTCCTGGCCGAGCTGGGAGCCCGGTAACGGACCACCAGTCGCCCCACGGCCCTGTTCGCCTTCCTCCGTGACGGCGATCAGGGCCGTGTTCGTTGTCGTGAAGCGGCGGCGAAGTCGGTACCGGCAGTACACCGAAGAGCGGAGCCACTGCCGGAGGCCGCAGTACCATGTCGGGCCGGGATGATCCGCACAACTCACTGGGCCCACAGGTGACTTGCCAGGCCCAGCAGAAGGGTAGCCGCGTGTACCTGAGTGTCCCTTTCGAGGACGGCGAGGTCTTCGTCGTCGAGCTGTCCGACGAGCAGGGTTCCGGGGTGATCCGGGCCAGCCGCGGCGAAGAGCTCTTCGAGACGTCCGCCGACACGTTCGAGTCGGGCATGGCACGGGTGCAGCGGGTGGCCGCGACCATGCTGGAGCGGCTGGCGGATCTGCCACGCAGCCCCGACCACGTCCGTGCGGAATTCGGACTGCGAGTGACAGCTGAGGCGGGTCTTGTCGTGGCGAAGGGATCCGGGGAGGCACACATCAAGCTGGAACTGGAGTGGGGCCGGACCGAGGGCGGTACGTGACACCGGCGGCCGTGCCGGGCATCGCGTGGGAGCGCGGGACGGCCCGTGTGCTGCACGAGGGCCGTCCGGTCGGAGTGGCGTTCCTGATCCCCGACGGGTTGCTGCTCACGTGCGCCCACGTCGTCGCCTCCACCGCGGGCCTTCCGGAAGACGAACCGCTGCCGGAACTCCTTCCGGTCACCCTCGACTTCCCGCTGCTGCCCGGACGGCCCGAGGCCGCGGCCACCGTGCACTTCAGTGTGCCGGTTGCCGGCGACAGCAGCGGTGACGTCGCCGTCCTGCAACTGACCGGTGAGCCCCCGCCGGGTGCCGTACCACTGCGGATCGTGGAGGCGGACGACCTGGCCGGGCACCGCTGGCGGGCCTTCGGGTTCCCGAGGTATCCGGGACGGGGCGGCAGCAAGGACGCCGGAATCTGGACCCGCGGCACCGTCGAGGGCCGCGAGGGCACTGGCTGGTGGCAGCTGACCTGCGACGAGGAGACACCGTTCCCGCTGGCCGGCGGTTTCAGCGGAGCGCCGGTGTGGGACGAGGAGTACGGCGGCGTCATCGGCGTCGTCGTGGCCGTCGAGGGGGACCAACGGCGCCGGACCGGCTACGCGCTGACCGTGGAGTCCCTCACCCGGGAATGGCCCCAGCTGCGCAGGAGGCTCCTGGCGGACAGCCCGTACCGCGAACTGCTGTCGTTCACCGAGCGCGACCGCGCCGTCTTCCACGGCCGTACGACCGAGACACAGCGGCTGATCGAACTCCTCGAGCAGCAGCAGGTACCCGTCCTCCCCGTGCTCGGCCCCTCCGGCGTCGGCAAGTCCTCGCTGGTCGGCGCCGGCCTGCTCGGCCACCTCGACAGCGACCGGTACGTGATCGCACGCCTGCCCCTCGGGCTGCGCCTCACCGCCGAGGAGCTGCTGGCCTGGGCCCTGGCCTCGGCGGGGGACGCGGACACCATGCAGTCGGACTGGCACGACCGCTGGTCGGCGCTGGCCCGGCAACTCACCGACGAGCAGGGCATCCGTGCCGCCGTCGAGCAGACACTGGCCCGCCACGGCGTACGCTCCCGCCTGGTGCTCGTGGCCGACCAGTTCGAAACGCTGCTCGCGGACGCGCCCGACACCGCACGCCGGCTGGACTCCATACTCGGGGTGCTGACCGCTCGCCGCACGGACGGCAGCCGTCCCGCCCAGGCCGTGGTGGTCGCCCGGATCGACTACCTCTCGCAGATCGAGCAGCTCCCCCACCTCCGAACAGCATGGGACGCCACCTCGGCGGTGGTCCAGCCGATGACGCGGACGCAGCTGCGGGAGGTGATTACCCGTCCGCTGGAGCGGCACGCGGGGGTCCGGTTCGCCGACGGCCTGGTCGAGCGACTCCTGCAGGACACCCCGCCCGGTCCGGCCGCGCTGCCGATGCTGGAGTACACCCTGAGCCGACTGTGGCACCGACAGGAACGCGGGTGGCTGACCACCACCGCGTACCAGCAGCTCGGCGGCGTGGAGGGGGCCCTGGCGAAAGACGCGGAGAGCAGGCTGTGGGCCTGGGCGGACGGGGCCGAACGGCAGGCACTGGAGCGGATCTTCATCCAGCTGGTACGTCCCGGCGAGCAGCTGGACGCGGGGGAGCGCGGCCCGGACACCCGCCGGGTCGCCGCCCGCACCGAGTTCTCCGAGGGCGACTGGACGTTGATCCACCGGTTGGCCAGCACGCGGCTGGTCGTGGTGACGCGCCGTCCGACGGGGAGGGACACCGCTGAGCTCGCGCACCAGGCACTGGTGGAGAAGTGGCCGCAGCTGCAACGCTGGGTCGAGGAGAACCGGGAGTTCCGCGGATGGCAGGAAGGGCTGCGCCGTTCCTTGCAGGCGTGGCAGGAGCAAGGCCGCCCGAAGGCACTGGTCCTCAGCCGGGAACAGGTCGCGGAGGCGCGGCGGTGGATCGGCGCACGCGCCACCGAAGTACCCGTCGAAGAAGCCGAGTTCGTCGAGACCAGTGCTCAGGTCCAGCAGCGTCGCACCCGTCGGCGCCGCTTGATCCTCGCGGGCTTCGCCGTGCTCACCGTCCTCGCTCTCGTCGCGGTGTCCCTGGCCACCCGCAACGCCCGCGACAGCAGTGAGCAGCGGGCCCTGGCCGCCGGCCGGAGCCTGACGGAGCAGAGTCGGCAGCAGGCCGGTGCCGACCCGGCCCTGGCGGTTCGTCTTGCCCTGGCCGCGCAGCGCGTCTCCCCGACTCCGGAGACCCGCGCCCGGCTGCTGTCCTCGGTGTACTCGCCCGTACAGGTCACCCTGACGGGGCATACCGAAACGGTGGAGTCGGTCGCCTTCAGCCCGGACGGACGAACCCTTGCCACCAGTGGAGACGACGGCACGGCACGACTGTGGGACGTGGCGGGGCGCCGGCAGCTTGCCGCACTCGACGGCGGTAGCCGCCAGGTGCACACAGCGGCGTTCAGCCCCGACGGCAGGACCGTCGTCGCCGGTCACGACGGGTGGGAAGCAGGCCTGTGGGACGTGCGCACCCGAAAGCAGACCGCAGTCCTGACCGGTGCGGGAGGTCCGGCTCTCTACACGCCGGACGGAGACACGATCGCCACTGGAGGCCGTCAGGGAAAGGTCCTGCTCTGGGACGCCCGTACTCATCAGAGGATCGACGAACTCCGGGTCCATCGCAGCAACGAGGATGCCGGGCCCTCCCATCTCGCCTTCAGCCCGGACGGCACCACCCTCGCCGTCACCGTCGGCGGCTTCCGCGCCGGCAAGGGCGACCAGTCCGAGGTTCAGCTCTGGAATGTGCGGGAGGGACGGCGCACGGCCACGCTGAAAGGCCACACGGGACAGGTGACGTCGCTGGCGTTCAGCCCGGACGGCGAGACGCTGGCCACGGGGGCGAGTGACGCCACGGCGCGCCTGTGGGATGTACGCCGGCACCGCCCACTGGCCACGCTCCCAGGACACAGCAACACCGTGTGGGACGTGGCGTTCAGCCCGGACGGCCGGATCCTGGCGAGTGGAAGCCATGACCGTTCCATCTGGCTGTGGGACGTGGAGGAGCACACGGCCGTGACCGTGCTGAACGGCCACACCGGGGGTGTGAACGCACTCGAGTTCAGCCCGGACGGCGCGATGCTGGCCAGCGGGTCCTCGGACGCCACGGTCCGGCTGTGGGACATGCGGGTCGGGCAGCCGCTCGTCACGATCGCCACGGACGGTCCGGCACCGAAGGCCGCGACCACGGCACCTGAAGCCGTGTACAGCCCGGACGGGAAGGTGCTGGCGGTCAGCGACGACACCGGGGCCGTCCGCCTGTACGACGCCCGTACGCGGCGCACGCTGGGCCGGCTGACCGGGCACAGCGGCAACGTGAACTCGCTACGGTTCAGTCCCGACGGCAGTCTCGTCGCCGCGAGCAGCCACGACAGCCCGCTCGTCATGCTCTGGGACGCGCGCACCCACCGCCGCCTCGCCTCGCTCGACGGCCATCGCAGGCCCGTGCAGTCCGTCAATTTCAGCCCGGACGGCCGGACCCTCGCCACCAGCAGTTACATCGACGGGACGACCCGTCTGTGGAGCGTACGGACCCATGAGCAGCTGGCTTCCCTCGACGCCGGGGCCGGCTGGACGGCCTTCAGCCCGGACGGCAGGACTCTCGTGACCGGCGGCTTCCAGTCCTCGTCCGTGCACCTGGTCGACATCCGGACCCACCGTCGCGTCGGCACCCTCGACGCGGTCAACAAGAGTATCCACTCTGCCGCCTTCAGCCCGGACGGCAGCACCCTGGCCATGGCGAGCGGGGACGGAAAGCTGAGGCTGTGGGATCTCGGCCGCCGCCGCCTCACCGCGACACTCACGGGGCACACCGACATGGCGCAGTCGGTTTCCTTCACCCCGGACGGGAAGACCCTCGTCAGCAGTGGCCGGGACGGCGCGGTCGTCCTGTGGGACGCGCACACCCACCGTCGCATCGCCACCCTCACGGGCCACACTGGCGTCGTCTGGTCGGCCGCCGTCAGCCCGGACGGGAAGACCCTGGCAACGGTCGGTGACGACCGCGCGATACGCCTCTGGGACATCGGGACCCACCGGCAGTTGGCCCTGTACACCGGCCATACCGGTGTCGTGAACTCGGCCTTCTTCTCCCCGGACGGGAACACCCTCGTCACCAGCAGCTCCGATATGACCGTACGGCTGTGGGACACCCGCGCCTTCAGCGACCTCGACACCCTCACGGACCGGGCCTGTACCCTCGCGGGCCGGTCCCTGACCGAACAGGAATGGCACCGGTACGTCCCTCACGGAGTCGCGTACCGCCGGATTTGCCCATGACGGCGACCGCTCGGTGTCATGGCGGCTCGCCGTGGAGCCGGTGAGCGTGTTCCGCGCGTTCCTCACTTCGCAAACGGACCATGTCGACTCTGCGCTGTCGTACCGACTCGACCCAGGCGGCCACGTGACCGCCGAAGTCGACGACACTCGAGAGGGGAACCTCCTCGGCAACCGCGAAGAGTGCCAGCAGGTCGTCCGCCGACGTGTCGCCGCTGTCGCAGGCCGGGCACAGGTCCGCCTCCCGGAAGCCCTCGACGGGACGCCCGGCGGTGTTCGTCCATGAATGACCGAACCGGACACGGAGCAGTGCCGCGCCTCCGCAGCGGGCGCACGGCGGTACCTCGTCGATCCGGACGGCGATCCCATCACCGTCGGTCATGCCACACCGTGCCAGGTGTCCTGACCGAAGGAGCCCTTGATGTCGGAGGCGATCGTGGCCGCGTTCACCATCGACTGCAGCAGGTAGACCGTGGTCTTCCGCGGGCCGCGTACGAAGAGGTGGACGGGGTTCTCGCCGGGGTGGGCGCCGATGATGCGCTTGAGCTCCCTGACCATCGGTTCGTTGACGCGGTGGTAGGGGAAGGCCAGTTGGACAGGTGCCGCTCCGTCGCGCTCGGCGGCCGTCACGTCGAGGACCTGTAGTTCCTGGCCGAAGACGCTGAGGGAGCCGTCCCGGTCGTTGATGCGCCCCTGGACGGAGATCACGCTGTCCTCCACCAGCGCGCCCAGCACGAGCTGGTAGGTCGCGGGGAAGAAGAGGACCTCGATCGTGCCGTCGCGGTCGGCGAGGTTCACGATCGCCCAGGCGTTGCCCTGCTTGGTCACCTTGTTCTGGACGCTGGTGATGAGCCCGGAAAGCCGCACCGTGCCCTCGGTCCGCCCGGAGGCCAGCAGGTCGGGGATGGTGGTGTCCCGGTGGGCGGCGAGGATGTGCTCGGTGCCGTCCAGGGGGTGCGCGGAGACGTACATGCCGAGCATCTCGCGCTCGGTGGACAGGAGCTGCTTGCGCGGCCACTCGCCGTCGTCGATCCTCATGTCGAGGCCGAAACCGGACTCGCCCTCGTCGGTGCCGCCGCCCAGCCCGGCGAACAGGTCGTCCTGGCCGTAGGCCGCGGCCTTCTTCAGGGGGACGACCGCGTCGATGGCCGCCTCGTGCACGGCGCACAGTCCCCTGCGGGTGTGACCGAGCGAGTCGAACGCGCCGGCCTTGATGAGGGATTCGACGGCCCGCTTGTTGAGGGCCGGCAGGTCGGCCTTGTCGAGGAAGTCGGCGAAGCCGGTGAACTTCCCCTTGGACTTCCGGGCCGTGATGACCGTGTCGATGACGTTGTCGCCGACGTTGCGCACGGAGCGCAGGCCGAAGCGCACGTCGTCACCGACGGCCGTGAACTCCGCGACGGACTCGTTGACGTCCGGCGCGAGGACGGTGACGCCGAGCTTGCGGGCGTCGGCCAGGTAGATGCCGGCCTTGTCCTTGTCGTCGCCGACGGACGTCAGCAGCGCCGCCATGTACTCGGCCGGGTAGTTGGCCTTCAGGTACGCGGTCCAGTAGGAGACGAGGCCGTAGCCGGCGGTGTGGGACTTGTTGAAGGCGTAGCCGGAGAAGGGGAGCATCACGTCCCAGATGGCCTTGATGGCCTCCTCCGAGTAGCTGTTGGAGGCCATGCCGTCGTGGAACTTCTGCCACTCGGCGGCCAGGACCTCGGGCTTCTTCTTGCCCATCGCCCGGCGCAGCATGTCGGCGCCGCCGAGCGTGTAGCCGGCCAGGGTCCGGGCGATGGCCATGATCTGCTCCTGGAAGATGAGCAGGTGGTGGGTCGAGCCCAGGATGGGGTCGAGGACCTCCTGGAGCTCCGGGTGGATCGGGTCGGCCTCCTGCTTGCCGTTCTGCCGCAGCGCGTAGTTCGTGTGCGCGTTGGCGGCCATCGGACCGGGCCGGTACAGGGCGAGGGCGGCGGCGATGTCCTCGAACCGGGTCGGTTCCATCAGCTTGAGGAGCGCGCGCATGCCGCCGCCGTCGAGCTGGAACACGCCGAACGTGTCGCCGCGGCCCAGGAGCTCGAAGGTCTTCTCGTCGTCGAGAGGGATGACGACGGTGCCGGTGTCGCCGTCCACCGGGTCGACGGTGGCGAGCTTGACGCCGCGGTTCTCGCGGATGTTCTCGATGGCGTGGTCGATGACGCCCAGGTTCCGCAGGCCCAGGAAGTCCATCTTGACCAGCCCCATGTTCTCGCAACTGGGGTAGTCGAAGCCGGTGATCTTCACGCCGTCCGAGGCACGCATGTGCAGCGGGATGCGGTCGGTGAGCTTGGTCTTGGACAGGATGACGGCGGCCGCGTGCACGCCGGTGCCGCGGGTCAGGCCCTCGACGCCCTTGGCGGTGTCGATGACCGTCTTGACGTCCGGCTCGTTCTCGTACATCGTCCGGATCTCACCGGCCTCGCCGTAGCGCGGGTGCGCGGGGTCGAAGATCCCGTCCAGCGGGATCGACTTGCCCATGATGTCCGGAGGCAGCGCCTTGGTGATCCGTTCACCGTGGCTGAAGGGGTAGCCGAGGATCCGTGACGAGTCCTTGATCGCGTTCTTGGCCTTGATCTTGCCGAACGTGTTCACCATGGCGGTGTACTCGTCGCCGTACTTCTCGGTGACGTACCGGACCATCTTGTCGCGCTGACGGTCGTCGAAGTCGAGGTCGACGTCCGGGGGGTTGATCCGCTCGGGGTTGAGGAACCGCTCGAAGAGCAGGCCGTGCTCCAGGGGGCACAGCTCGGTGATGCGGGTCGCGTAGGCGACGATCGAACCGGTGGCCGACCCACGGCCGGGGCCGACGGGCACGCCGTTGTCCCGCGCGTACTTGCAGATGTCCGCGACCACGAGGAAGTACGAGGAGAACCCCATCGGACCGATGATCGACATCTCGGTCTCGAAGCGCTCCAGGACCTCGGCGGGGACGGGATCGCCGTACCGCATGGCAAGCCCCGTCAGGCACTCCTTGCGCAGCCAGGACTCCTGCGTCTCCCCTTCCGGCACGTCGGGGAACTGCGGCATCTCGTCGACGTTGTCGAAGACCTCGTCGTAGGACCCGATCCGCTCGGCGATCAGGAGCGTGTTGTCGCAGGCCTCGGGAAGCTCCGCGAACAGGGCCCGCATCTCGGCCGCGGACTTCAGGTAGTAGCCACTGCCGTTGAAACGGAACCGCTTCTCGTCGGCCTTGTTCTTGCCCACGCCGATACACAGCAGGTTGTCGTGCGCGTCGGCCTGGCTCTCGTGGACGTAGTGCGCGTCGTTGGTGGCCAGAAGAGGGATGTCCAGCTCCTTGGCCAGGCGCAGCAGCCCTTCGCGAACATCCCGCTCGATGGACAGATCGTGATCCATCAGCTCCAGGAAGTAGTTCTCCCTGCCGAAGATGTCCTGGTAGGCGGAGGCGACCTGCCTGGCCTCGTCGTACTGGTTCAGGCGGAGCCGTGTCTGGACGGCGCCGGACGGGCATCCGGTCGTCGCCACGACGCCCTCGGCGTGCTCGGAGATCAGCTCCATGTCCATGCGGGGCTTGCCCGCGGGGAACTGGCCCGTGTACGAGGCTTCCGTGGACATGTAGAAGAGGTTCCGCAGCCCCTGCGCCCCCGTCGCCCACATGGTCATGTGGGTGAAGCGGCCACCGCCACTGACGTCCTTCGACCCCTCGCCGTCGTCCGACATGGCCCGCTGGCCACCGGGTCCCCAGAACTCCTGCCGCCGGTTCCGGCGCGAGGAGGGGGCCACGTACGCCTCGATCCCGATGATCGGCTTGACCGAGCCGAAGCCCTTGGCCACCTGCTGGAACTCGTACGCGCCGAACATGTTGCCGTGGTCGCTCATGGCGACGGCCGGCATGCCCTGCCGGTCCACCTCCGCGAACATCGGCTTCAGCTTCTGAGCGCCGTCGAGCATCGAGTATTCGGTGTGATTGTGCAGGTGAACAAAGCTGTCAGCCACCAGGCGAGCACCTCCGAAGGCAGTCTCGTGAAGCCGCACCTTAACCCTGGGAGCAAGATCAATCCGGGGGTCTCCGCAGCCCGCCGCGCCGCGTCAACTGGGGTCAGTGCGGCTGACCTTGTCGTATCGCGCGGAGAGGGCAAACTCGCTCGGCGTGTCGTGCCGGACCTGCCGGTGAGGGTCTCCAGGAGCGCGATCACTGATCGGTCACGGGCTGCTGAAGGCGCGGGGACCGGGCGAGGGCGGATCTGTTGGTTGGGGCTGTGCCTGCGGGGGCGGGGAGCAGGGCCCAGCGGTGCGGGAGGACGCGGTCACCGTCGCTGGAGGGGTGCGCTTCCTGTACGAGTAGGCGCGGACGCACCGGTAGCTGCCCTCGTGTCGGTGCTGCCGGAGTCTGCATTCCGCCGCTCGTCGTGACCAGTGAAAGGTCCGCTGGCATGACTGGCGCCCTGGTTATGCAGACCCACCCCGCACCTTCGGCAACCACGGCCCAGCGACGGCTCGCCCCTCCAAGCTGTCGTGCGCAGCAGAGATGTCAGTGCCGCGCGAGGCGGGCAGTCTCGGACGCAGCAAGACACTTGTTGTTACAGGAGGGCTAGGCTCACGAGCAGGTCCAGGCCGTTCTCGTCTGCCCGGAACGCCGCCAGTCCGGTCTCGTCCACGAGCATCCGTGCGTCGCTGGCCAGCCATAGAGCCAGAGCTTCGAGTATGTCTTCTGCGGCTGCCTCAGCTGTTGCAGTCTCTGCGTCCAGGGCTGCGGACACAGCGTTGCGGGCCTGCGCGACGGTGGGCGCCAGGCGGTGGCCAGTAGAGCCGTTGATGTACCAAGAGACCAGGATCACGCGGGAAGGCTATCCATCCAACGGCCCCGTTGATGAGGTGGTGCCGGGAAGTGCGCGAGCGCCACTTCCCGGACGACCACCCGGCGTTCCCTGTGGCCCACCGTGCCGCCGACACCGGCCGAAGCGCCGCCGCCGCGCCGCCGAGTGTGGTCGGCCATGCCCCGTCCGAACGCCGGGCCCGCCTGTGCGAACTGCGCCCCACCTGGGTCCAGCGGCTGCGGCCCAACCGGGCTGCACAACGACCTCCCGCCCTGCTGGTACCGGCACCGTGTGAACGATCACGTAATTCCCCGGGCCCGGCGTCACGTAATTCCCCAGGTCCTGACCTCGTCCATGTCTACTTGATCGAGGGCTTGCCTGTCTT
>NZ_JBHJRX010000086.1:0-14858 GCF_042268605.1 Streptomyces sp. NPDC056296
GCCTCCTCACCCAGGCCCCCGGGCAGGTCGAGCACCACCACCCGGGCACCCAGCCCGGCCAGGCGGCGAGCCGCGGCCAGCCCGAGTCCACTCGCCCCTCCCGCGACGACCGCTGACGCACCGTCCATGTCCATCGTGTACCTCCTCTGGTGTCGGGCGCCGGACGGTCCGGCACCCGAAAGGCCCGACCCGCAGGAGGACGGGCGGCACGGGTCGTCCGGCCCATGCCACGTCCCCCGACGGCCTCGTGGCCCGCCGGGGGAGGTGGCATGGGCCGACGGCCCCGGTTACGCGATCCCGGCCACGGACGCCGTGTCGATCCGCGACCCGAGCCTGGCGAGGGCCTGCTCCGGCTCCGTGGTCGGGGACGTGCACAGGAACAGGGTCTGTCCGTCCTCGCCGCCCACGGCGCAGCCGATGCACGTCTGGTCGGTGGTCACCCGGCCGGTCTCGGCCCCGCCGTACTCGATCCGGCGGGCCTGCTTGCGGACCGGGTCGGTGACCCAGACGGCGCCGCGGCCGTCGAGCCCGATTCCGTCCGGGTAGAAGCCCAGGGGCCAGAGGTCACGGCGTCGCGGCGATCCGTCGGCGTCGAGGCCGAAGACCGACAGCCGCGCCCCGAAGGTCTCGGCGACGATCAGGGTCCGCTTCTCCTCGTCGACCACGATGCCGTTGGAGAAGACGAGGTCGTCGGCTCCGACCCGCCAGGACCCGTCCGGTTCGACGACGAACAGACGGCTCTTGGCGGGCACGTCCAGTACGGAGACGTCACCGGCGAACCAGCTCGCGGCGACGTCGGAGTTGGCGTCGAACCACTCGTGGGCGTCGAAGCCCATCTCTCCCACGTAGGCCCGCCCGGCCGCGTCGACCCACATGTCGTTGAGCAGGGTGGGAACCGTCCCGGACAGGTCGGCGTGCACGACCAGTCGTCCGGACGGCTCCAGGCGCAGGATCTGCCGCAGGTCCTGCGCGACGACCAGCAGCCGTCCGTCGGGGAGCCATCCCAGCCCGCCGACCTGGCCGGGCACGTCGACGATCACCTCGGCCCGGCCGGCCTGGTCGACGGCCACGACCTGGCGTCGGTGCATGTCGACGAACCACAGCCGGCCCTCGTGCCACCGCGGGCTCTCGGTCATCGCGTACCCCGTGCTCAGCGGTGACGCCGTCGTCACAGTCATCGTCGTTCCCTCTCGCTCACGCCCGCGTCGGTCGCGGGCTCGGTCAGTCATGCGTGCCGCGGACGGAGAGCCTCAGCCTGGAGCGGACGCGCCGCTCCAGGAAGTCGCCGAGGACGCGGTCGAAGACCCCGTTGTCATCTCCCGCGATCATGTGGTGGGCGTCCTCGACGGCGGCGTACTCGGCGTGCGGCACCAGTTCGAGGAAGCGCCGGGCATCGGCCACGCTCAGGACGTCGGACAGGCCCGCGCGCACCAGGAGCGTGGGGACGCGCAGCGCCATGGCCGCCGCCCCCAGCCGCGCGGGGTCGATCAGAGAGTCGCGCTGGACCGCCTGGTCGGTGGGGGCCTTGAGGAAGGCCGGGTCCCAGTGCCAGTGGAAGCGGCCGTTGGCCTCGCGCAGATTCCTGCGCAGCCCTGCCGGGTTCCGGGGCCGGGGCCGGTGCGGGAGGTAGGCGGCCACGGCGTCCGCCGCCTCCTCCAGCGAGGCGAAGCCCTCGGGCCTGCCCGTCATGAACGCGCGGATCCGGTCGGCGCCCTTCGGCTGGAGGAACGGGGAGACGTCGACCAGCACCAGTCCCAGGGCCAGTTCCGGCTGGTGTCCGAGGGCCGCCAAGGAGGCGTTTCCGCCCAGCGAGGCGCCGACCAGTACCGGGGGCCTGCCCAGGTGGCGGGTGATCGCGGCGATGTCCGCGGCGAAGCGGTCGAGCCCGTAGTACCCGTCCGGCGACCAGCCGCTCTCGCCGTGTCCGCGCAGGTCGACGGCGAGGGCGTACCAGCCGCTGCCGCCCAGGCCGCTCGCCGTCGACCGCCACGAATGCCGGGTCTGGCCGCCGCCGTGCAGCAGCACCACCGGGGTGGCCGCCGGGTCGCCGTGGGCGTCGGCGATCAGTGTCACGTCGTCACTCTGGATCTTGACCGCAGTCGGCCTCGGTGTCTTCACTGTGCTCCCTCGGCGGGCATCTGATGTCGGGGACGGCTGCCGAACCGGGAGCGGGCCCCGGCCGGATGGTTCAGCTGGCGTCACCCGACGGGTCGAGTTCCGTCGCCCTGAGCCAGCCGCGCTCGGCCGCCGCGCGGTCGGCGTCCTCGCCGACCAGGCGCCGCAGCTCCACCTTGTTCACCTTGCGGACGGTGGAGCGCGGCAGATCCCGGACGGTGAATACCGCACGCGGCACCTTGAAGTCGGCCAGCTTCTCGGCGCAGGTCGCCACGACCCGCTCGGCCAGTCCCGGCGGTGCGTCGGTGGAGACGACGAAGGCCACGGGGACCTCGTCGAGCCGGTCGTCGGGCCGTCCGACGACGGCGGCCTCGGTGACCCCGGGGACCTGGAGGATGACCCGTTCCACCTCCGAAGCGGCGACGTTCTCGCCGCCCACCCGCAGCACGTCCTTGGCACGGTCGACGAAGCTCAAGTGTCCGTCGGCGTGGGCCACCACGAGGTCGCCGGTGCGGAACCAGCCCCGCTCGTCGAAGGCGTCGGCCGTGGCGCCGGGATCGTGGAGGTACTCCTGGAACAGGGACAGGCCGCGCCGGCCGTGGATGAGGAGGTGCCCGGTCTCCTCGGGTTCGGCGGACGTGACGCCGTCCTCGCGGACGACGGCGACGCCGTACTCGGGGGCCGGTCTGCCCATGGACATCGGGCGGTTGGGGGTGAAAGGGTCGCCCACGATGGGATGGCTGATCGTCTCGGTGCTGCCGAACCAGCCGATGGTCTTGGTCCCGTAGACCGCGTCGTGCGGCATGTCTCCGATGCCGCAGCCGAACATCCGGTACGGGGAGCCCTGCGGTGGCGGGCCGCCGGCGAGGGTGTGGATCGAGGCGGCCATGAGCGACAGCCAGGTGCAGTCGTGGCGGATCGAGACATCCCAGAAACGGCTCGTGGACCACTTGGGTACGAGGACGAAGCGGGCGCCGACCCACAGACTGGCCAGCACCGAGTACGCGAGGGCGTTGGTGTGGAACAGCGGCCCGTACACCAGGTGGCAGTCGTCGGGGTGGAGGTCCTCGTGGGCCGCGTTCACCCGTGCGCCCCACAGGGCGTTCGCGTGCGTCCACAGGACGCCCTTGGGACGCGAGGTGGTGCCCGACGTGTACTGGACACTCATCGGTGCCATCGGGTCGGACGGGGCCGGGACCAGGCCGTTCGGGTCGCGTCGCAGGGAGTCGAACGAGGAGGCGGCGTCCGGAGCCCGATCCCGCACGGCCGGGACGCCTCCGTCGTGGTCGGTCGACACGATCCAGCGCAGCCCGGTCGCGCCGGCGGCGACCGCGCCGGCCAGCCGGGGCTGGGTGATCGCGCCGACGGCGCCGCAGTGGTCGGCGAAGTAGCCGATCTCGTCGGGCGCCGAACGGGAGTTGGTGGTGACGGCCACGGCTCCGACCGCGGCGCAGGCCAGCCAGGAGATCACGAACTCGGGACAGTTCTCCAAGTGGATGAGCACGCGGTCGCCGGCCCGCACCCCGCGGTGGCGCAGGCCGGCTGCCACGGAGGCGGCGTCGCGCAGGAGCGCGGTGTAGGACCAGGTGGCGCCCTCGCCCTGGTAGGGATGCCACACGAGGGCGGGCCGGTCGCGCCGGACGGCCTCGCGCGTTCGCACGAGATCCCACACGTTCATCCCGGTGAATGGGTGCAGTTGCATTGCGTGCCTCCGTGCACAGCACTGTGCGCTCTGGCGGTTGTCCGCTGTGGTGTGTGGCGAAGCGGGCCGGACCCGTCGGTCGCCGCCGGCCCGGTGGTCAGCCGAGTTCCGTGCCGACGATGCTGATGAAGCAGACGCAGGCGCCGGGCTGGCCGCCGAGGTTGTGCGTCAGGGCGCGCCGACGCCCGTCGGCGATCGTGTCCAGCGCCCGCTCGGGCGGGGCCTCACCGCGCAGCTGGAGCCAGCATTCGAAGAGCATGCGCAGCCCGGAGGCGCCGATCGGGTGGCCGAAGCTCTTCAGTCCCCCGTCGGGGTTGACGGGCAGGTCGCCGTCGCGGTCGAAGGCGCCGGCGAGGACCTCCTTCCACGCCTCGCCGCGCGGGGAGAACCCGAGGTCCTCCATGAGGACGAGTTCGGTGGGGGTGAAGCAGTCGTGCACCTCGGCCATCGCGAGTTCGCGGCGGGGGTCGGTGATGCCCGCCTGCCCGTAGGCGTCCTGGGCGCAGCGGACGACCTCTTCGAGACTGGTGTAGTCGAAGGTGGGGTCGGTGGGGCCGGCGGCCGGTCCCGCGACGAAGGAGAGCGCCTTCACGTAGAGGGGGGTGTCGGTGTAGCGGTGGGCATCCTCGGCGCGCACGATGATCGCCGCGGCGGAGCCGTCGCTGACGCCGGAGCAGTCGTGGATGCCGAGCTGTCCGGAGACCCGGCGGCTGTTCCTGATGGTGTCCATGGGTACTTCTTTGCGGAACTGGGCGCGTGGGTTGCGGGCCCCGTTGGCGTGGTTCTTCCACGCGATGCGCGTCAGGACGTCCTTCATCTGGTCGTCGTTCAGTCCGTTGCGGCGCGCGTAGGCGGGGGCGAGCAGGCTGAACATGGACGGTCCGGTCAGTGCCGGGTCGGTGCCGTCGTGGGCCGGCGGGATGTTGACGAGACCGGAGTACCCGGAGTCCTTGAGTTTCTCGACGCCGATGGCCATCGCGGTGTCGTAGGCGCCGGAGGCGACGGCGTAGCAGGCGTTGCGGAACGCGTCGCTGCCGGTGGCGCAGTAGTTCTCGTTGCGGGAGACGGGCTTGTAGTCCAGTTTCAGCGGCCGGGACACGGCCAGGCCGCTCTCCCCGGAACCCATGCTGCCCAGCCAGAAGGCGTCGATGGCGGAGATGTCGACGCCCGCCGAGTCCGTGGCCTCGGTCGCGGCGTCGATCAGGAGGTCGTCGGTGCCCTTGTCCCAGTGTTCGCCGAACCGGGTGCAGCCCATGCCGACGATGGCGACGCGGTCGCGGATGCCGTGCGATGCCATGGTGTTCAGTCCTCCTCGTTGCGCAGCGGTCGGGCTTTCCAGAAGTAGTTGTGGACGCCGTCAGTGGTGGTGTAGAGGCGGCGGAAGGTCAGCTCCACCCGGTCGCCGACGCCCACGGCGTCCGGGTCGCAGTCGGTGAGCTGGCACTGGAGCCGGCCGCCGCCGTCCAGGTCGACCACGGCGGCCACGACCGGCGGCGCGATGGAGAACGCGAGGTGGTCGACGGCGAACGTGGTCACCGTGCCACGCACCTCGGCCAGCGTCTCGGCGGTCATCCGGTCCACGGCGTGGCAGCGCAGACACACCCGCGCGGGCGGCAGGTGGCGGGTTCCGCACTCCTGGCAGCGGCTCGCCGTGAAGCCGAACTTCCAGTCGGCGCTGCGCAGCGCCGGCGGGGCCGCGGGGCGGTCCGGGTCGGGTCGGCGCGGCGGTTCCCGGCGCAGCATGCCCCGCCACACCAGGAAGTCCTCGTACGCGACGGGGGTGCCGTCGAGCTGGGCGGCGACCGGCGGGAGGGGGCGGTGTGCGGGCAGGTCACGGCCGGCCCGGAAGAGGAGGCAGTCGGCGCCGTCGGCGAGGACCAGCAGCGCGATCAGCTCTCCGGGGCGGGCGCGCTCCAGTACGTCGATCAGCAGCAGCGCCGGATGGGCGGCGCCGGTGACACCGAGTGCGGCGGAGCGGTCGTCGACGAGGCGGGCGGGGTCCACTCCGCAGGTCCGTGCGGTCGTGGCGACGGCACGCGGGTGGGTGCCGGTGACGATGAGGTGGTCGACGTCCTGGAGGCCGGCATCGGCGCTCTTGAGCGCGTCGGCGAGGGCCGCCTCTGCGAGGGGCACGTACGCCGTCTCGCCGAACCGTTCCTCCCACACCCGGGAGTGGAGTTCGCCGGGGACGCGCCAGCGGTCGAGGAACTCCGCGGTGGCGGAACCCTGGCCGACCGGTTCGGCGAGGAACGGCCCTTCGGTGGAGAACAACAGCGCGGCGGCGCCGTCCCCGCCGGTGCGCTCGTCGGCCGAGCCGGGCAGTCCGGTGCGGATGTCGGCGACGACCGCCATGCTCGGGGTGCCCCCGTCCGCCGCACGGGCCGCGGCCCGGATCGCGGCCACGCCACCGCGTACCGCCCCCACCATGTCGTCGGCGGGACACGTGACCGGCAGGCCCAGTGCCGCGTGCACCGTGGTGGCGTTGGTCTTGTCGGCGTAGGCGGGCACACTCGTGGCGAACAGGAGCTGGCCCACGGGCGGGCCGCTGTATCCGGTCAGGGCGCGCCGGGCGGCCTCGACGCCGAGGGAGGTGGTGTCCTCGTCGTGGCCGGCCACCGCGCGCGTACCGGTGGCTTTCGGTCCGCCGAACGTCGACCGCGGAAGGCGGTGTGCGGGCAGGTAGGCGCCCGCTGCGACGATTCCGGCAGTGGAGGGTGTGCTGCTCATGTGCTCCTACCGTTCCTGACGTGGGCTGGGTCGAACGGACGGTTCATTGTGTCGATGGCCCGTCGCTTCTCTCGGGTGGCGCGGCGGCCTCTCACGCGAGGACGCTTCCGCCGTCGACGTGGAGGCAGGTGCCGGTCGTGTACTCGGCGTCGGGTGAGATCAGGTAGGAGACGGCGCCCGCCACCTCGGCAGGCCGGCCGAACCTCGGTATCGGCTGCGACTCGACGCCGTACTCCGCCCCCTTGGTCATCGAGGAGGAGATCGGGCCGGGGGCCACGGCGTTGCAGGTGATGCCCCAGGAGCCGACCTGGCGCGCCATCCACCGGGTGAGGTTGATGGTGCCGGCCTTGGCCGAGGCGTAGGCCGCGCCCGAGCGTCCCCCGGCGCCGTCCCGGTCGACCGGTCCGATGCCGCCGGCCTTGCCGGACACGGAGGCGATGTTGACCAGGCGTCCCCAACCCTGCTCGCGCATGTGCGGGAAGACGGCGGCCTGGCAGGCGAAGGCGGTCGCCGTGAGGTTCGTGTCGAGGTCGCGCCGCCAGGTCTCTGGGCTCAGCTCGGCGAACGACTCGCGCCCGCAGGTGCCGGCGCAGTTGACGAGGATGTCGAGGCGGCCCCGCTCCCGGGCCGTGCCGTGGATCGCGGCGCGCAGTGCGTCGAGGTCCTGGATGTCGACCTGGAGCGCGCCGGCCGCCCCGATCTCCTCCGCGGTGCGGTGAACGTGGTCGGCCACATCGAGCAGGACGACCGTGTCGCCGTCCGCGATGAGCCGTTCGGCGATGGCCCTGCCGATGCCCTGGGCCGAACCGGTGACGACCGCGGTCCGTGGCTCGGTGTTGGTCATGGTGTTCCTGTTCCTGATGAGGTCGGCGCGGTGGGCTCGGCGGGGATCCGGAAGCGGCGGATCTTGCCGACACCGGTGCGCGGGAGTTCGTCGATGAGGTGCCAGCGGTGGGGCCGGGCGGCGGGAGTGAGGTTGCGCGCGGCCCAGTTCACGAGGTCGAGGGTGCGAGGGGGCCGGCCGGGGTCGCGGGCGACGACGTAGGCGACCGGGACGACGTCGCGTACGGGGTCCGGCTGGGCGAGCACGGCGGCCTCCAGGACACCGGGGGCCTGGGCGACCGCGGCCTCGATCTCGGTGAGGCTGACGTTCTCCCCGGCCACCTTGATGACGTCGTCGGTCCTGCCGACGAAGCGCAGCACCGCGGCGGAGTCCCGGGTCATGAGGTCACCGGTGCGGAACCAGGTACCCTCGCCGGTCTGGCGGAAGGCGTGCGCCGTGGTCCGCTCGTCGTCGAGGTAACCGGCGAAGAGGTCGACTCCGGGGGTGCCCAGAACGGACAGCTCGCCCGGCACGCCCGGTGCGGCGGCGGCCCCGGTGGCGGGGTCCTCGACGCGGGTACGCCGTCCAGGCAGCGGTGTGCCGATGACGTCGTGTCGGGCCGGTTCCCCGGTGTCCGCGCAGACGACCGCCACGGTCTCGGTCATCCCGTACAGCTGGCGGGGCCGCACCCCCGCCAGCTGCGCGAACCGCTCGTGGTGCTCGGAGCCCAGGTTCTGGGCGAACCAGACGTGCTCGAGCGTGAGCGGAGGTTCCTCGACGGGCGTGCGGGCAAGGATCATCCGGATCGGGGCGGCGAACAGGCTGGCGTGGGTGACGCCGAGGTCGCGTGCGTGCGGCACCCAGCCGGAGGCGCTGAAGCCCGCGTCGAGGGCCACGGAGGCGCCGACGGCGATCGCCGGGGCGAAGCAGTAGTACTGGGCGTTGGCGTGGAACAGCGGCAGCGTCACGTACCAGCGGTGCCGCGGACGCAGGCCCACCGCCTCGGCCATCGCCGTGGCGACGTGCGCGTAGTTGGCCTGGGTGAGGACGACGCCCTTGGGTTCCGACGTCGTCCCGGAGGTGAACATGACGGCCAGCCGGTCCGGGCCCTGCGCCCAGGGGCCCTTGCTGACGGGCCGGGCGGTGTCGAGCACACCCCCCGGGCCGAGGTCCAAGGCGTCCTCCGCGATCTCCAGGACGACGGGAACGGCCCCTTCCGCACCCTCGCGATACGTCTGCGCGCGCCGGGACGCGCACACCGCGACCAGCGGCCGCACGCGGCGGACCTGGACGGCCACGTCCCGGGCGGTCGACGCCGGGTCGGCCGGGGCCATCCAGGCGCCGAGCCGGGAGACGGCGAGCCAGAGCGCGACGAACGCCGGGCAGTTGCGCAGTACCAGGTGTACCGCGCTCCCGCGGCCGACGCCGGCGTCCCGCAGCGCCCCCGCCGCACGGGCGACGACCGCGTCGAACTCCCGGTAGGTCCAGGCCGACACCTCGCCGGACTCGGCCCGGAACATGAGGAACGTACGGTCCGCGTGCTCGCGGGCGGCGGCGTCCCACGCCTGCTGAAACGTGCCGATGACCATGGGGTGGAGTGACCTCTCTGTGGCAAGTTGTTGACCGATCGGTCGGTACTCCTTGATGGCCACAACCTAAACGCGGCCGCATTGGCAGTCAAGGGTCGAAAACAGGGTTCGCTCCACACGTTGACGCCGGCGCGGGGCGCCCGTACTCTCCGGGTATTGACTGGTCGGTACATAAGTATTCGATATCGACAGCGGGTACCGACGACGAGTCACGGCAACTCATTCTTCGACCGGAAACTCACAGAAGGAGAGCGCCATGGTCAGCGCTCAGTCGAACGGCTCCGATCTGGCGGCGCGCATCGAGCGGATCGAGTCGCGTGAAGCCGTCCTGCGCACCGTGCACGAGTTCTCCCACGGTTTCGACAAGCGCGATCTCGGACGCCTCCTGGCGTCCTGTGCCCCCGACGTGGTGTGGCTGGTGGCCCCGGGCCACGAGGCCGTGGGACACGACGGCCTGCGCGCCTACGCCGAGATGGCCTGGCACCAGATGGCCGGCACCCACCACTGGACCTGCAACGCCCTGATCGACCTCGACGGGGACCGCGCCACCGGGACGATCGACGTCGACGCGGTGGCCCGTACGCGGGACGGCGGCTGGCACCAGAGCGCGGCGACCTACCACGACACGTACGTCCGCCTGGACGGGCGCTGGGTGATCCAGCGGCGGCGGGCCGCGATCCACGCCACCATCGCGCTCGCCGAGGCGCCGGCCCGGCATCCCTGGGGCGACATCGCCGACGGCTGACGAGATCCGTCGGTCACCGTCCCGCACATGCGGAATTCTGACCGGCATTACACGAGAAACAGGAGTGCTCGGCCGTGCCGAAACTCGATTTTGGAATTCTCCTCATGCCCTCCTCTCCACGCGGCGAAAGCTTCGAACGTCGCGTTCAGGAGTGCATCGAACAGGCTGTCGCCGCCGAGGAGGCGGGCTTCGAGTCCTGCTGGGTGCCCGAGCACCACCAGGACATGGGCTTCGTCCCCCAGTCGCTCCTCGTCGCCGCGGCGGTGGCGTCCCGGACGTCCACCATCCGGATCGGTACCAACATCGCCCTGATCGGCCTGAAGCACCCCATGCAGGTCGTCGAGGAGTTCCACAGCCTGGACGTGATCTCCGGCGGGCGGGTGGTGGCGGGTGTGGGACTGGGCTACCAGGCGCAGGACTTCAGCATGTTCGGCCGCGACGTGAAGGACCGCGTCTCGCTCTACGAGGACGCCCTGACCGTGCTGAACCTGGCCCGCGACAATGAGGTCATCTCCTTCGAGGGCCGCCACTGCTCCCTCACCGACGTGCGCGTCGTCCCCCGGCCGGTGCAGACCGACGGGCCGCGGATCCTCATGGGCACGTCCAGCCGGGCGGGCGCGCGCCGGGTGGGCCGGCTGGGCGACGGCCTGCTTCTCGGCGCCATCGACGGCCTGGACGGGCTGCGGACGATCGTCGACGAGTACACCCCGCACGCCCACGCCAACGGCAGGTCGCGCACGGTCACGCTCAACCGCTGGGCCGCCGTCGGCGACAGCGACGCCGCGGCCCGGGACGTGCTCGAACCGCACGCGATGAAGGCGCTGCGCTACTACTTCCGACACGGCAGCACCCTCTCCGCGATGCTGCCCGAGCGGGCGCAGGCCGCCTGGGCGGCCGCGGAGAAGCCCGCCGACCTCTCGTTCGAGGACTTCGAGCAGCTCTTCCTCTGGGGCGACCCCGACACCTGTGTCGAGCGCCTCGAACTGTTCCGCGAGGGCCTGGACCTCGACCGCGTCGTCCTCCAGATCCGCAGCGGCGGAGGGCCGAGCCACGAGGACACGATCGACCAGATCCGCCGCTTCGGCACCTCTGTCATCCCCCACTACAGCTGAAGGCCGACATGTCATTCACGCGCATCCGGTACGACCGCCCCGCCGACCACGTCGCCCGCGTCACCCTGGCCCGGCCGGAGGTCCGCAACGCCCAGGACTTCACGATGCTGTACGAGATCGACGAGGCCCTCACCACCGCCGGCAAGGACCACGACGTCAAGGTCGTCGTCCTCGCCGCCGACGGGCAGGACTTCTCGGCCGGGCACGACCTCGGGTTCGACATGGAGGAAGTCAAGGGCTCCTTCACCGATCCCGTGGTGCACCAGACCACGGGTGACGGCCAACCCGGCATCGAGGGCTGGATGCCGATGGAATGCGACGCCTACGTCGGCCTGTGCCAGCGCTGGCGCGACTTCCCCAAGCCGCTCATCGCCCAGGTGCAGGGCAGGGTGATCGCCGGCGGGCTGATGCTGGTGTGGCCCTGCGACCTGATCGTGGCCAGCCGTGACGCCTCCTTCCGGGACCCGGTCGTCGCCTTCGGTGTGAACGGCCACGAGTACTTCGTCCATCCCTGGGAGTGGGGCCACCGCAAGGCGAAGGAGCTCCTGTTCACCGGTAACGCGATGGACGCCGAGGAGGCCCGGGCCGTGGGCATGGTGAACCACGTGGTCGACCGGGACGACCTGGAGGACTTCACGCTGCGACTGGCCGGGCGGATCGCGACGCGGCCGATGTTCGGTCTGAAGCTGGCGAAGATGAGCGTGAACGCCGCGCTGGACGCCCAGGGGCAGTCGGACGCCGTCCGCACCGCGTTCGCCTACCACCAGATCGGCCACGCGAACGCCTTCCACCGCTTCGGCCAGGTGATGGACCCCGACGGGCCCCCGATGGTCCGCAAGGAGATCAGGGAACAGTCGGCCGCCCGCGCGGACCACGCCTGATCGCTGTGAACACACCCGTGAACACCCGTGACCGCACGACACACCTGACCCACGGAGGCACACCATGACGAAAACGACCACGGCGCCGGAGGGCGCCCCCACGGGCCCCGGACGGCTCGCCGGGCGAGGTGCCGTCGTCGTCGGAGGCGGACAGACACCGGGGCCCACCGTCGGAAACGGCAAGGCCACCGCGCTGGCGTTCGCCGGTGAGGGGGCCCGCGTCCTCGTCGTCGACCGCGACGAGGACGCGGCGAAGGACACCGTGGCCGAGATCGAGGCCGCGGGCGGTACCGCTGTCGCGCACCGTGCCGACGTCACGGCCGAGGACGACTGCCGCGCCCTGCCGGGCGTCGCCCTCGACGCCCTGGGACGGATCGACGTCCTGCACCACAACGTGGGGTCCGTGCCCCACGGCAACAGCGACACGCTCACCCTCGCCGACTGGCAGCGCGGCCTCGACGTGAACCTGACCGGCATGTGGCTGGTCTGCAAGTACGTGATCCCGACGATGCGCGCATCCGGGGGCGGTTCGGTGATCCTCATCTCGTCACTGGCCGGCGGACTCGCCCTCGGCGACCCGATCGCCTACTCCACGGCCAAGGCCGCCGTGAACTCGCTGGGCCGCTCGCTGGCCGTGGAGAACGCGCCGCATCAGGTGCGGGTCAACGTCATCGCGCCCGGCATGATCGACACCCCGATCGGGGTCGACGAGGAGGCGCGCGCGGCGGGGCTCACCCGCGACGAGGTCGCCGCCGCGCACACGGCGATGATCCCGATGGGCCACCAGGGCACGAGCCGTGACATCGCGAACGCGGCCCTCTTCCTCGCCGGTGACGAGTCGGCCTTCGTCACCGGTGTCGTCCTGCCCGTCGACGGCGGCTCGGCGCTGTCGCTCGCCGGGTGAGGACGCCCGTGACGACCGGCCGGGCTCGGATCGACAGGTACAGGAGACACACACCATGGGACGGTTGACCGGACGGATCGCGGTCATTACCGGAGCCGCCCGCGGCATCGGCCGTGAGCACGCTCTGCTGCTCGCCCGACAGGGGGCGCGGGTCGTGGTCAACGACCTCGGCGGCGGGCCGGACGGCAGCGGTGCCGACATGTCGGCGGCGCAGGCGGTGGTCGCAGAGATCGAGGCCGAGGGTGGCACCGCGGTCGCGAACACCGACGACGTGGCGAGCTGGGCCGGCGCCGAACGCCTCATAGGCACGGCCGTCGAGGCCTTCGGCGGCCTCGACATCCTGGTCAACAACGCGGGCATCCTGCGCGACCGGATGCTTGTCAACATGACGGAGGCGGACTGGGACGCCGTCATGACCGTGCACCTCAAGGGGACGTTCGGCCCGACGAGGCACGCGGCGGCGTACTGGCGCGAGCGGGCCAAGTCCGGCCATGAGGTCAGGGCCTCGGTGGTCTGCACGACGTCGGACGCCGGGCTCGGGAACAACGTGGGCCAGACCAACTACGGCGCGGCGAAGGCCGGCATCGCGGCCTTCGCGCAGATCGCCGCCAAGGAGCTGGAGCGTTACGGCGTCCGGGTCAACACCATCGCGCCGGGTGCCTGGACCCGGCTCGCCGGCCTCACCGACACCGACAAGGGTGACAGTCCGCCGCCGGACGGCACCGGGGACTTCGACCCGGTGGACCCGGCCAACGTGTCGCCCGTCGTCGCCTACCTGGCCGAGGCGGACTGCCCCCTGACCGGCTGCGTCCTCCAGGTCTGGGGCGGTGAGATCGGCCTGTTCCGGGGATGGAACGTGGTCGACCGGCTCGCCAAGGACGGACGTTGGACGCCGGCCGAACTGGAGGTCCGGCTGGTGAGGTTGCTCGCCGAACAGACCCGGCCCGGCCTTCTGCCGTCCGAGGGTTACGCCTGGTCGCAGGAGTCGGCCCGGCGCTTCGCGCCCGGGTCCTGGTGACCTGCCGCGCACACCTGTATCGACATCAACCACGTCAGGAATCGAGGAACGCTGTGAGCGACGTGCACGACCACCCACCCATCGACCGGGACCTCGCGGAAACCGCGTGGCCCGCCCTCCTCGAGAAGAAGAAGGCAACCCACCGGCTCACCGCCGAGGAGTACCAGGCCCACGTCAAGGCCACGGTGGACTGGTGGCCGGCGGACCTCGAGCGGGGCGGTGCCGTGGAGGTGACCGAAACCACCATCGAGAGTGCCTCCGGTGACCAGCGGCTGCCGGTTCTCATCCTGAAGCCCTCCTCGGGATCCGGCCCGTTCCCCTGTCTCTACTACACCGCCAACGGCGGCAAGATGCTCCAGAGCACGACGATGGCCCTGACGGACGTCGAGTCCCGATGGGTCGAGGAACTCGGCGTGGCCGTCGTCAGCATCGCCCCGCGCGTGGGGCCGCAGTATCCCCACCCCGCGCAGGTCGAGGACGCGTACGCGGGCCTGCGCTGGCTGGTCGAGAACGCCGAGAGCCTCGACATCGATCCCGGCCGCGTCATCGTCTACGGCAAGAGCGGCGGAGGCGGCATCGCGGCCGCCACGGCCCTCTACGCGCGCGACCGGGGCGGGCCGCACCTGGCTCATCAGATGCTGATCTGCCCCATGATCGACGACCGCCCCGACAACGCCTCCAGTCACTACGACGTCGCCCCCTGGACCGCCGCCAACAACAGGGTCGGATGGTCCGCCATCCTTGGCGACGCGGCCGGCGGCCCGGAGGTGAGCCCCTATGCCGCCGCGGCCCGGGCCACCGACCTCGGCGGACTTCCGCCCGCCTACCTGGAGGTGGGCTCCAGCGAGGTCTTCAGAGACGAGACGCTCGACTACGCCTCCCGACTCGCGCGCGCCGGTGTCCCCATGGAGGTGCATTCGTGGGCCGGCGGCTTCCACTCCTTCGAGATCTCCGCGCCGGACGCCAACGTGTCCCGTGCCTGCCTGGCGGCGCGCACCAGTTACCTGGAGCGCGCCCTGAAGGGCTGAGCGGGGGCGGTCCCTCAGGACCGCCAGAGCGCGAGCAGTTCCGGGGGGGGGGGGGGGGTGGTTGGGGGGGGGGTGGTAGGGGGAGTTTTGTGGCGCGGTTGGGGGGGTGGGGGGGGGGGCGGGGGGGGGGGGGGGGGGGGGGGGTGGGGGGGGGGGGGGGGGTGGTTGTTGGGGAGGGGGGCGGGGGGGGGGGGGGGGGGGGGGGGGGGCCCCG
>NZ_JBHJRX010000086.1:14868-26661 GCF_042268605.1 Streptomyces sp. NPDC056296
CTTTCCTCTGTGTGGTCCCACCTTGTTTCCTGGGAGTCTGCTTGGAGGGGTGGGGTGGGGGGTTCCCCTAGAACCCGCAAGAGCCAGACCGTTCCTGTGCTCCCGGTTTTTTCCCTCGCCCCCGCACGCGTTTGGGTGGCCGTCCTGGAGAAGCGCGGTGCCGGCGCGGCATGAAGTGTCCCGTCGTGCTCCTCGACCAGACGGCGTGCCTCGATGTGCGGGTGTGCCGGCATCTCGTCGAAGGAGAGCACCGGTGTCACGCACGCGTCACGGCCGGCGAAGGCCTTCTCCCAGTGGTCCCGGTCCTGTGCCCGGAACGCCGCCGCCAACCGATCGGCCAAAGTGGGCCAGTTGGCACGGTCCAGGTGGTCGAAACCGTCCGGCAGCTCCAGGCCGAGCACGGTGACGAGTTCCGCGAAGAACTGCGGCTCGATGGCGCCGACGGCGACGAACCGGCCGTCGGCGCAGGTGTAGGTGCGGTAGAACGGCGCCCCGCCGTCCATGACGTTGTCGCCGCGCCGGTCGGTCCAGAGTCCGGCACTGCGCTGGGCGAGGAACAGGTCCCCGAGCAGCATGGCACCGTCCAGCATCGCGGCGTCGACGACCTGCCCCCGGCCCGAGCGGTTCCGTTCCATGAGCGCGGCGAGGATGCCCACGACGAGCAGCATCGATCCGCCGCCGAAGTCACCGACGAGGCTCAGCGGTGGCACCGGCCGTTCGTCGGCGGGACCGATCGCGTGCAGAATTCCGCTGACGGAGAGGTAATTGATGTCGTGGCCGACGGCCCGGGCCCACGGGCCGTCCTGACCCCAGCCGGTGATCCGCCCGTAGGCCAGGCCGGGGTTCAATGCCAGGCAGGTGTCCGGTCCGACGCCCAGCCGTTCGGCCACGCCCGGCCGGAAGCCTTCGACGAGGACGTCGGCGACGGCGACGAGGTCGAGCAACTGGCGCCGGTCGTCCGCCAGTTTGAGGTCCAGCTCGGTCTTCCGGCAGCCCCGCGGCTCCCAGGCCATGTCGAGACCGCCGTTCGACGCCGCGGGTCGCAGGACGCGCACCACGTCCGCGCCCAGATCGGCGAGGATCATCGCGGCGTGCGGGCCCGGCCCGATGCCGCCCAGCTCGACGACACGGACTCCGGTCAGGGGTCCTGACATGGTCACTCCTCAGCGCTTGCCGGTCCCGGTCCCAGTCCGTGCACGAGGATGTCGACGTAGGTGTCGGCGAGTTCGTCGGCGCTCACGCTGCCCTGCGGACGGAACCACATGTAGGTGTGGTTGAGCATGCCGAGCACGCCCTTCACCACGAGCGGGCCGCGGTCCACCCAGACGCCGGCATCCACGCCCTCGGCGATGATGCGGGCAACCTGGTCCTCAAAGGCGTCCCTGATGGCCAGGATCTCTTCGCGCTTCTCATCTCCGAGCCAGATCCAGTCCCGGAAGAACACGGTCGTCGCCAACTGGTTGTCCACTATCGCCTGGATCAGAAGATGAGCGACGGCGCGCAGCTTCTCCTCCGGACGGACGTCCGTCTCGGCGATCTCCGCGACGCGCGCGTTCATGCTCGCGATCTGGCCGTGGGCGATCTCGAAGAGGAGGTTCTCCTTGTTGCCGATGTGGTAATACAGAGCACCTCTGCGGATACCGACCGCGTCCTCGATGTCGCGGACGCCGGTGCCCAGGTACCCCTTCTCCGCGAAGAGCCGTGTCGCGGCCTGCACGATCCGGCGCTTGGTGCTCATGGTGTCCTGCGTCGTCTTCTGCATCGCCCACACTGCTCCGGAAATCCTCGACTGCCCGCATCGTACCGCAGTATCGAGCGGTCGGTACACACCTCTTGACGCGTCGGGAACGGTCAACGCCGCTGTCGCCGCCACGACCCTCGGCATCCCCGCCGTCGCGATGAACATCGGCGGCACCGAGTCCGCCAACGAGCCTTTCCCGGGTGCTTTCGCGGCAGCCCAGCCGGCTCTGAACACCTACGCGGTCGACCTGGTGAGGGACATCGTTCACTTGCGGAGCACCGGCTTCCCGATCCCATGAGGCGTGGCATTCAACGTGTGCTGTCCCGTGGTCACCAAACCGTCGAGCACGGTGGACGATGCTCCGGCAACAACCACCCCGAAGGGCACGCGCCAGACACGGCCGGAGACCGCCTTTCCCCACTTCACGCTGGTATTCGACCCTGTCGGCACGGACCGACCGCGGCCGGGGCACTACACCGCGGCGCTACGGACCCTCGCATCGAACACCGAGGGCGCGCCGGGCACCGACCTCGATGCGGCAGCCCACGGTTTCGTGAGCATCACGCCCCTCGACGTCGACCGCGACCTCGATCGGTCCGCCGTGAAGTGGACCCAGCGTCTCGCCCGGCTCGCCGACCAGGGCTGACAGTCAGTGATCTCGCGCCTCGGAAAGATGGCTTCCCATGAACGCGACCGCCCACCCCGATCCGACGACGCCCCCTCCCGACACGGCGGGCCTCCGCCGGCACTGGTCCGCCGGGCGGCCCCGTCACGGTGTCTGGAGTCTCCTGCCCGGCGCGGTGACCGCGGAACTGCTGGCCCGCACCGGCCCCGACTTCGTCGTGCTCGACCTTCAGCACGGTGCCGTGGGTGAGGCGGAGCTGCCCGGTACGACAGCCGCCATCAGGGCGGCGGGCTCGGTCCCCCTCGTCCGCACCCGCAGCGCGCACTTCGCCGACATCGGACGCCCCCTGGACCTCGGGGCCTGCGGAGTCTTCGTACCCAACGTGCTGGGCGCCGACCATGTGCGGGAGGTGGTCGCATCCTGCCGTTACGGGCCCTCGGGAAAGCGGTCGATTGGGCGGCTGGCGGGTGGCTCCGAAGCCCCTCTGGTCCTCGCCGTCCTGGAAACCGCGGCCGCCCTCGACGACCTCGACGCCATCCTCGACGTCGAGGGACTGGACGGGATCTACGTGGGTCCCACCGACCTCGCGCTCTCACTCGGCCGGGCCGACGAGGAGAGCCGGAACCACATGCGGGAGGTCGTCGCGTCGGTCGTCGACCGTGCCGTCGCCGCCCGGATGCCCGTCGGCGTCCACACCTACGACGGAGCGACCGCCGCCGTGTACGCCGGACTCGGAGCCACGGTGGTCACCGCGACGGTTGAGTCCACGGCACTCGCCGAGACGGTGAGACGGCAGCTGGCTGCCGCTCGAGCAGGTTAGGGCCGGGTGCGTGGTCCGGGCTGCCGAGCCCAGCGCCGACCTTGGAGGTCTTGCACTGGAGCGACGCGCCGTGCGCGGCGCGGGGGATCAGGCGCGGCCAGCCCGCCCGGCGCGCGGTAGTCCATGCCGATGCCAGAGGCGGAAGTACATTTCGGGGTCCTCGTGCGCCTCGTCGCCGCCGTCGGCACCGAGGACGTCGACGCGGTCGCCCACGGGCTCCGCCGCGCAGGGCGTCGAGACAGCCGACGACGCTCGGGGGGTCGACGCCGGGGATGCCCGGGGTGCGGGGGGCACGGCCCATGCCCGGCCCTCTTCAGCGGTCAGTGGGGGAGGGATGCAGCGCCTGCCGTTCGGGTAAGGAGCGGTCCCCGGTCCGGAGGCCGTCACGAGCGGTCAGGCCCTGCACTCCGTGCCGCCGGAGTACGGCACGGAGTCTTCCCGTCAGATCTGGAAGCCGCCGCCGCAGATCAGGGTCTGCCCGCTGACGTAGTCGGACTCCGGGATGCAGAGCAGGTACACCGCGCCGGCGGCCTCGGCCGGAGTACCGGTGCGACCGAGAGGAATGGCGCTCTCCATGGCGTCGAGCAGTGCCGCGCTGACGCCGACCTTGATCTCCCGCCCCTGCACGTCGATCGTGCCGTCACTGTCGGCCGGTGTGTCGGTGAGCCGCGTCTTGATCAGACCGAACGCCACTGTGTTGACCGTGACGTTGTAACGGCCCCACTCCTTGGCCAGGGTCTTGGTCAGGCCCGTGATGCCCGCTTTCGCCGCTGCGTAGTTGGCCTGGCCGGCGTTGCCGCCGAGTCCGGCGATCGAGGAGATGTTGACGACCTTGCGGCACGGCACGGTCTCGCCGGCCTCGCGAGCGCGCTTGGCAGCCGCGGAGAGCACCGGCTGTGCGGCACGAAGAATCCGGAACGGTGCCTTGAGGTGTACGTCCAGGATGGCGTCCCACTGGTCGTCACCCATCTTCTGGATGACGCTGTCCCAGGTGTAGCCGGCATTGTTGACGATGATGTCCAGTCCGCCGAAACTCTCCTCGGCCGTCCTCACGAAACGTTCGGCGAAGTCGGCGTCGGTCACGCTGCCCACACAGGTGGTCGCCCGGCCACCGGCTGCCTCGATGACGGAGACCGTCTCCTTGGCGGGTTCCGCGTCCAGGTCGTTGACCACGACGGCGGCACCGTCGGTGGCGAGTTTGAGTGCGATCTCACGGCCGATGCCGCGGCCGGATCCGGAGACGATGGCGACCTTGCCGTCGAGCTTCCCCATGTGAATGCTTCCTTTCGGGTGTGTCGGTTCGGTCAGTCAAGGGCGACGACGGCGTCACCGACGAGGGTGAGGGTTCCGTCGTCCAGTGCGACGGACAGGGCGAGGGTGGCCAGACCGTCCTGTACGGAGACGATGCGCGCCGTGCAGATCGGGCGGCCGTGTACGGGGGTGATCGCGGCGAAGCGCACCTGGTAGGAGCGGATCCGCTCCTGCGGCACCCAGTCGGTGAGCAGCCGGCCCAGGTAGGCCATCGACAGCATCCCGTGGGCGAAGACGTCGTCCAGTCCGGCGGATCCGGCCACGTCGGTGTCGATGTGGATCGGGTTGTGGTCGCCGGAGGCCCCCGCGAACAGGGCCAGGGTGGTCCTGGAGATCGGCGGGACCTTCAACGCGGGCAGCTCGGTCCCCGCCTCGGGCTGTCGCACGGTCATGCCGCCACCTCCGCGGCCCGCACGATCAGTACACTCCGTGCTTCGGCGATCGGCTCACCCCCGCGGCTGATGTCGGTCCGCTTGACCAGGAACTCCAGTGCGCCGCCCTTCTTGCTGTAGACGTCGGTGATGCGCGGCCGGAGGGTGAGGCTGTCGCCTGCGAAGGCCGGCCGGTGATAGGTGAAGGACTGTTCTCCGTGCAGCAGTCGGCGCAGGTCCACGCCCAGTGCGACGAGGTATCCGAACGGCTCCGGCTGCTCCATCTCCAGGCTGAAGAGGAACGTCGGTGGAACCGGCAGGTCGCGATGGCCGGCTCGCCGGGCGGCGTCCACGTCCGTGTACAGGGGGTCCGTCTGGCCGGTCGCCTTCGCGAAGAACCGCAGGCGGCCTCGCTCGATGTTCACGGTGAGCGGCTCGAACGACAGCGCCTTGGCCGCCTCCGCGTCGATCGGCACGGTCAGCCCACCTTTTCGTACAGCGTCACGACGGCGGCGCCGCCGAGACCGATGTTGTGCTGGAGTGCCACCTGCACGCCGTCCACCTGCCGCTTCTGAGCCTCGCCGCGCAGTTGCCAGACCAGTTCCGTGCACTGCGCCAGTCCGGTCGCGCCCAGCGGGTGGCCCTTGGACAGCAGCCCGCCGGACGGATTGGTGACCACCCGGCCGCCGTAGGTGTTGTCGCCGTCGGCGACGAACTTCTCCGCGGTGCCCTCCGGGGTGAGACCGAGCGCCTCGTACGTCAGCAGCTCGTTGGTGGTGAAGCAGTCGTGCAGCTCCACGACCTTCACGTCCTCCGGTCCGATCCCGGCCTGCTCGTACACCTGCCTGGCGGCGGACTTGGACATGTCATAGCCGACGACCTTGCGCATGTCCCCTTCGGTGAAGGTGGACGGCAGGTCAGTGGTCATGGCCTGCGCCGTGATCGCGACGTCGGTACGCAGGCCGTGCCGCCTGGCGAACTCCTCCGAGCACAGGACCGCCGCAGCGGCGCCGCAGGTGGGCGGGCAGCACTGCAGACGGGTCAGCGGGCCGTAGACGTGCGGCGAGGCGAGTACCTCCTCGACCGTCACCGGGTCGCGGAAGACCGCGTAGGGGTTGTGCGCCGCGTGCTGCCGCGCCTTGACGGCGATCCGGGCGAAGGTGTCCTCGGCCAGTCCGTGCTCCGCGGCGTACTGCGCGCCCGCCCCACCGAAGTATCGGGGTGCGAACGGAGCGTCGGACGGGCCCTGGGCGGCCAGGGCCACCTCGTCGAAACGGGCGAACGGACTCGGCCGGTCCTCCCAGTGACTGGTCAGCGCACCGCGCTGCATCTGCTCGAAGCCGAGCGCGAGGACGCAGTCCAGCATCCCGCTCTCGATCGCCTGCCGCGCCATGAACAGGGCTGAGGAACCGGTGGAGCAGTTGTTGTTCACGTTCACGATCGGTATGCCGGTCTGACCCACGCCGTAGAGCGCGGCCTGGCCGCAGGTGGAGTCGCCGTACACATAGCCGACGTACGCCTGCTCCACCGAGCCGTAGCCGATCCCGGCGTCGGCGAGCGCGGCCCGGACCGCCTTCTCACCCATCACGTCGTAGGACTCGCTGTTCCGGGGCGTCTTGAAGGGGATCATCCCCACGCCCGCGACGGTCACCCGTGTACTCATGGCAGCTCCCTCTGTCTTGAACTTGATGTGATACGAATCCGGGTTCACTTGTGACGCCAGGGAGTCAGTGCAGGCGGCTGGGCGGCTGGCGCCGGCTACAACGGTGAATCTTGGGCGGTCCAGAATTCACATCTGCTCCCGGGCGACGCTCGTCCGGCCTTCTCGCGGGCGTGACCCGGGAGGACGTCAGTGCAGGGATGCCCGCACAATGCGCGCGGACGGCGCGGCCAGGGTGTCGGCCGGGTCGGTGGTGGGGCTCGTGGCGAGGTAGAGGTACTGGCCCGCGTCTCCGCCGACCGCGATGTCGAGGCACTTGTGCTCGGTGGGGATCTCCCGCAGTACCGCACCGTCGGGTCCGACGAGGATCGCTCGGTTGCCGCTCGGGTCCGCGACCCAGGTTCCCTGCCCTGGTGCCTGGCTCAGGCCGTCGGGGGCGAAGCCCAGCTCCAACACGGTGCGCGAGGCGCCGAAACGGCCGTCGGCGCGCTGTTCGAACGCTGTCAGCCGCATGCCGAAGGACTCGGCGACGACGACCTCACCGGCGTCGGTCACGCTGATGCCGTTGGCGAAGAGGACCGGCTCGTCCGTAGCCGTCTCCACGGTGCCGTCGGGCAGGACGAGGTGGACGTGGGCCGGGCGGACCAGTTCCAGGGCCTCGGGCTTCCCCGCGGCGAAGAGCCGGTTGAAGGCGTGGATGTCGAAACCCATGTCGCCGACATAGGCGCGCCCGCTCGCGTCGACCCACATGTCGTTCAGTGCGCAGTCGCCGGTGTCGGAGAGGTCCGCGTGCAGGGTCAGGCTGCCCCGCGCGTAGCGCATCAGCCGGCGTGAGTCCTGGGCGACCAGCAGGAGAGAGCCGTCGGGCATCCAGCCGAGGCCCCCCGGGGCTTCACCCAGGTCGAGGACGAGCTCCTTCTCGCCACTCCTGCCGAGCCGGAAGACGTGACCGTTGTGGACATCTGCGAAGTAGAGATGCCCCTCGTGCCAGCGAAGTGACTCCGTGAAGCGAAGTCCGTCGATCAGGGTTACCAGTTCGAAGCTCTGTGCTGCGTCAGCCATGTTTACCTCCCAAATCCCGTCTGTGAACGGCATCACAATGCATCAGGTGAACAGGGTCTATGTCAACCAACATATGCTCGTCTACCTTGTGACCGAAAGGGGTCCTGCGCAGACGAACCGGCGAGGTTCCTCGAGCCCGGCCTCGCGCACCCCTCGCGAAGCCGCTGCCGCGAAGCAGGTCACAAGCACCGCCGTCGTGCCCTCGGGCGCGAACGAGCCTATGAAGGAGCAGTCATGACATTCGAAGGAAGCTGGGACATCACCCTGCACGCGCCGCAGGGCAAGCAGACGGCGAGGCTGGACCTGCTCGGCGGCGATGCCCCGGGCGGCACCATGACCACGGACGAGGGCAGCACCGATCTGCGTGAGTACGCGGTCGACGGGGACATCGCGACCTGGAAGGTGTCGATCACCCGGCCGATGCCCCTGACGCTCACCTTCAGGGCTTGTGTCGAGGGCGACACCATCAGCGGCGACGCCAAGGTGAACGCCTTCATCAAGGTTCCCTTCGACGGCGCGCGCGTTCGATGACGGGTCGCCCGGTCCATCCGGCGGGGGCCTCGGCGGGCGGGCCTGCGTGAACCCCTGCGGACCGGGCGGCGGTCACCGGCGGCACCCACAGCGGAAACGGCGAGACGGAGGAGAGCACAGTGCGGGATCTGCACGGTCGCACGGCATTCATCACGGGTGGTTCCCGTGGCATCGGGCTCGGCATCGCCGGCGCATTGGCACGGCACGGGGTGAAACTGGCTCTCGTTGACGTCGACGAGGACGCGCTGCGGCAAGCCCGACGCGAACTGGCCGACCACACCGACGTGCGCGTCTACACCCTCGACGTCACCGACCGTGACGCGTACGCGCGCACCGCCACTGCGGTGGTCGACGATCTCGGTCCGGTCACCCTGCTGTTCAACAACGCGGGCATAGCCGATTCCACGAGCCCGTCGCGCATGTCGTACGGCATGTGGGATCACGTCGTCGGGGTCAACCTCAATGGCGTGTACAACGGACTGCAGACCTTCCTGCCTCTCATGCTGGAGGCAGGCACCGAGTCCCACATCGTCAACACGTCCTCCGAGGCCGGCCTCGGCGAGTTCGGCTCCGGCTTCCTCTACCACGCGAGCAAGTACGCCGTGGTGGGACTCAGTGAGTCGCTCCGTGCCGAACTGGCCCCGCGGGGGATCGGAGTCAGCGTCCTGTGCCCTGGCCCGGTCGCCACGGACATCGTGGAGAACACACGCCGGATGCGTCCCGGCGACGCGCCCGCGCAGTCCACCAAGGTGGCCGCGATCCTGGACGTGTCGCACGCGGTGCTGAAGGAGCACGGCGCACCGGCCGACACGGTCGGGGAGCTGGTGGTCGACGCGGTGCGGCGGAACCTGCCCTACATCGCCACACGCAACCATTCCAAGGAAGCCCTCACCCGGCGGACGGCCGCCCTCCACGAAGCAATGGACCAAGCGGAGCAGTTCATCACCGGAAGGCGGGCGCCCGGGCTGGAAGCGGGCAAGGAGGGCGAGCGCACCGCCTGAAGCGCGTGTTCCGGCCCGAAGTCCGGTACCTCAGAGCTCGGGGCCGTGGTCCATGAGCCTTCGCAGGGCCGGCAGCAGCGCGTCGACAGGGGTCCCGGTCCTGAGTACGACGACCGTCGCTCCGCTGTCGTCGGTCACCGAGGGGGGCGAGGGGAACGGGAAGAGGGCGAGGACCTCGCTCATGGCCTCGTCGACTTCGGTGACGGGATCGGCCGATTCCGTCCTCAGCCACCTTCTCAGCACGTGGTTGTGGGCGGCGACGACGTTCGCCGCCATCAGTTCGGCCCGCAACGGCGCGGATCTGCCGGTGTCTCCCATCCAGTCCGAGATGAACTCGCGGAACAGCCGCTGGTAGCGGGCCACGCTGACGATCTCCCGCTCGCGCAGGGCGGGCACCTTGCTGGTGAGGGCGTACCGTCGGCGAGCCACATCGCCCTCGTCGAGGTAGTGCAGCAGGACCAGGCGGACCGCGTCGGAGACGGCCGCCAGTGCGGTGGCGTGCGTCGAGCCGGCCAGTCGTTCCCGGATCGCGGCCAGCAGTCGGTCGTGATCCGGGAAGATGACCTCTTCCTTGGAGCGGTAGTGCCGGAAGAACGTGGTGCGTCCCACGCCGGCTCGTTCGGCGATGTCGTCGATGGTCGTCTGCTCGTATCCGCGCTCGTCGAAGAGAGCGAACGCGGACTGCGCGAGTCGGTCCCGCGTGGATGCCCTGCTCATATGGGCCCATCCTTCCCTGTTCCCCGTCCGGGCCGCCACTTGCCCGAAGCAACGGTACTGAGTACCGTTTCTCAGGTATTCAGTACCGAACGAGGATGTCACGTGAGGAAGGGGCCTGGCGTGAACGACGTCACCCGCAACGAGTCCGGCCTGTCGGTACGGCCCGTCTACGACAGCTCCTTCTCGGAGCGTCTCGACGCGCCGAGCAAGTTGGGCGCCCCTGGGGCGTTCCCGTTCACCCGGGGCGTGTACCCGTCGATGTACACGGGTCGGCCGTGGACGATGCGGCAGTACGCCGGGTTCGGTACGGCACAGGAGTCCAACGCCCGGTACCACGAACTCGTCGCCGCGGGCACAGGCGGCCTGAGCGTGGCGTTCGATCTGCCGACGCAGATGGGTCACGACTCCGACGAGGTGATCGCCCGGGGCGAGGTGGGCAAGGTGGGCGTGGCGATCGACTCGATCGACGACATGCGCACGCTCTTCTCCGGGCTGCCGCTCGACAAGGTGTCCACCTCGATGACGATCAACGCGCCGGCCTCGACGCTGCTTCTGCTGTATCAGCTCGTCGCCGCCGAACAGGGCGTGGAGGGGCATCAGCTGGCCGGAACGATCCAGAACGATGTACTGAAGGAGTACATCGCCCGCGGGACGTACATCTACCCCCCGAAGGAGTCCCTCCGCCTCACCAGCGACATCTTCGCCTACTGCCAACGGGAGATGCCCCGCTGGAACACGATCTCCATCTCCGGCTACCACATGGCCGAGGCGGGAGCCACGCCCGCGCAGGAGATAGCCTTCACCCTGGCCAACGCCAAGGAGTACGTCCGCGCCGCGCTCGCCGCCGGCCTGGACGTGGACGACTTCGCGCCGCGCCTGTCGTTCTTCTTCGTCGCCCGGACCACACTGCTGGAGGAGGTCGCCAAGTTCCGTGCGGCCCGGCGCATCTGGGCGCGCATCATGCGGGACGAGTTCAAGGCCGTGAATCCGAAGTCACAGATGCTGCGCTTCCACACGCAGACGGCAGGTGTCCAACTGACCGCCCAGCAGCCCGAGGTGAACCTGGTCCGGGTAGCGCTGCAAGGGCTCGGTGCGGTTCTGGGCGGTACGCAGTCCCTGCACACCAACTCCTACGACGAGGCCATCGCCCTGCCCACCCAGAAGGCGGCACGGCTGGCCCTGCGCACCCAGCAGGTGCTCGCGTTCGAGACGGACGTCACGACGACCGTGGACCCCTTCGCCGGCTCTTACGCCGTGGAGGCGATGACCGACGACATGGAGGCGGCCGTCGTGGAACTGATGCAGGCCGTGGAGGACCGCGGTGGTGCGGTGGCGGCGATCGAGCAGGGGTTCCAGAAGTCCGAGATCGAGAAGTCGGCCTACCGAATCGCGCTGGAGATCGACAACCAGGAACGCACCGTGGTCGGCGTCAACAAGTACGCCCTCGACGAGGAAGAACCGTACGAACCCCTGCGGGTCGATCCACATATCGAGGCCGACCAGCGCGAGCGCCTTGCCGACCTGCGCAAGCAACGCGACAGCGACGCCGTCGAGCGGTCCTTGGACTCGCTGCGCACGGCCGCTCAGGGCACCGGCAACGTGCTTCGTCCGATGCGCGAGGCGCTACGCCTGCGCGCCACGGTCGGTGAGGTCTCTCACGCGCTTCGTGACGTCTGGGGCGTCCACGTTCCAGCTGACGCCTTCTGACCTGCGGAGGAGCAGGCCGCCCGGGCGGCTCACCCCTCCCATCGATCTTGGAGAACTTCATGAACCATTTCCACGAGGCGAGTACTGAGCGCGAACGGGTGAGCGAGGAGTGAGCGGCGCGGGGATGCACACGACCGCGGGCAAGCTCGCGGACCTGAGGCGCCGTATCGAGGAAGCGACGCACGCCGGTTCGGAACGCGCCGTCGAGAAGCAGCACGCCAAGGGCAAGCTGACGGCCCGTGAGCGC
>NZ_JBHJRX010000087.1:0-2407 GCF_042268605.1 Streptomyces sp. NPDC056296
GCTCCTTCACCCCCGCAAGATCATCGCGTCCAACAGCCACGGTCCTCGCAACTCCCACAGATCGCGGGTGTTGCGAGGACCGTTAGAACCCAAGCACCGAGTCGGTGAGCGGGGCCCGTGTCGTTTCCGCGTCGCGGGACTACTGCTCGGCCAGAACCGCCTCGGCGTCCAGCGTGACGCCGACGGCCTCGATCACGGCGGCGATCTTGAACGCCTCCTGGATCGTCTCGCGGTCCACACCGGCCTTGCGGAGCACCTGCTCGTGCGAGTCCAGGCACATGCCGCAGCCGTTGATGGCGGACACCGCGAAGGACCACAGCTCGAAGTCGACCTTGTCGACGCCCGGGTTGCCGATGACGTTCATCCGCAGACCGGCGCGCAGGGTGCCGTACTCGTGGTCCGACAGCAGGTGCCGGGTGCGGTAGAAGACGTTGTTCATCGCCATGACGGCGGCGGCCGACTTGGCGGCCGAGTACGCCTCGGGCGTGAGGTTCGCCTTCGCCTCCGGCTCCAGCTCACGCAGCACGATGGGGGAGCGCGAGGCGATGGCGGTCGCCAGCACGGTGCCCCACAGCTGCTGCGCCGGGAGGTCGGAGTTGCCGATGACCGAGCCCAGGTTGAGCTTCAGGTCCTTGGCGTAGTCCGGTACGGCGGACTTCAGGGAGTCGAGCGACATGTCAGCTCACTCCCCCGACAGCAGCGCGACCGGGTCCAGGGTCTCGTCGCCCTGGCTCCAGTTGCACGGGCAGAGCTCGTCGGTCTGCAGGGCGTCGAGGACCCGCAGGACCTCCTTGGGGTTACGGCCGACGGAGCCGGCGGTGACCATCGTGAACTGGATCTCGTTGTTCTGGTCCACGATGAAGACCGCGCGCTGCGCGAAGCCGTCCTCGCCCTCGATGCCGAGGTCACGCATCAGCTCGTGCTTCGAGTCGGCCATCATCGGGAACGGCAGGTCGGTCAGGTCCGGGTGGTCCTTGCGCCAGGCGTGGTGGACGAACTCGGAGTCGCCGGAGAAGCCGAGCACCTGGGCGTCACGGTCGGCGAACTCTTCGTTCAGCTTGCCGAACGCGGCGATCTCGGTCGGGCACACGAAGGTGAAGTCCTTGGGCCACGCGAAGACGACCTTCCACTGACCCTCGTAGGTCTTGTGGTTGATCTGCTGGAACTCCTTGCCCTTCTCCAGCGAGACGCAGGCGGTCAGATCGAACTCGGGGAACTTGTCACCGACAGTGAGCACACGCTCTCCAAAAGTGCAGCGAAGAAACACCCGTTTCGCGAGTGTTTCCCATGGGTTGGACGTTATTGATGTTGGCACAGGGTGCATTGATTACGGAAATAGCTACACTCGGTCGAGTTGATCGGAGGTGGCTATTAGTGACAGGTAAGAAGAGACAGCCCAGCCTCGCCCAGCTGCGGGCTTTCGCCGCGGTCGCCGAGCACCTGCATTTCCGCGATGCCGCCGCCGCGATCGGCATGAGCCAGCCCGCGCTCTCGGGCGCCGTTTCGGCGTTGGAGGAGGCACTGGGTGTCACTCTGCTGGAGCGTACGACGCGCAAGGTGCTGCTCTCGCGCGCCGGCGAACGGCTCGCGGTACGGACGAAGGCGGTACTCGCGGAGGTCGGCGCGCTGCTGGAGGAGGCGGAGGCGGTGCGGGCGCCGTTCACCGGGGCGCTGCGGCTCGGGGTCATCCCGACGGTGGCGCCGTATCTGCTGCCGACGGTGCTGCGGCTGGTCCACGACCGCTACCCGGACCTGGACCTCCAGGTCCACGAGGAGCAGACGGCGAGCCTGCTGGACGGTCTCACGTCCGGCCGCCTCGACCTGCTCCTGCTGGCGGTACCGCTCGGCGTCCCCGGAGTGACGGAGCTCCCGCTCTTCGACGAGGACTTCGTGCTCGTCACCCCGCTCGACCACCGGCTCGGGGGCCGGGAGGGCATCGAGCGCGCCGTGCTGCGCGAGCTGAAGCTGCTGCTGCTCGACGAGGGGCACTGCCTGCGCGACCAGGCACTGGACATCTGCCGTGAGGCGGGCCGTGCGGGCGTCCCGGCGACGACGACGGCCGCCGGTCTGTCGACGCTGGTGCAGCTCGTGGCGGGCGGCCTGGGCGTGACGCTGCTGCCGCGTACGGCGGTCCGCGTGGAGACGAGCCGCTCCAGCCAGCTCCTCACCGGCTCCTTCGCCGACCCGGCCCCCACCCGCCGCATCGCCCTCGCCATGCGCACGGGCGCGGCGCGCTCCGCGGAGTACGAGGAACTGGCGGCGGCCCTCCGGGAGGCGATGGAGGACCTGCCGGTACGGACGGTGCACGCCTGAGGGCACGCCGGGCCCGGTGAACTCCGGCCCGAGTGCCCCCGGCCCCGAGTGCCCCCGGCCCCGAGTGCCCCCGGCCCCGAGTGCCCCCGGCCCG
>NZ_JBHJRX010000087.1:2505-26546 GCF_042268605.1 Streptomyces sp. NPDC056296
CGGTGTGCCCCCGGCCCGGTGTGCCCCCGGCCCGGTGTGCCCCCGGCCCGGTGTGCCCCCGGCCCGGTGTGCCCCCGGCCCGGTGTGCCCCCGGCCCGGTGTGCCCCCGGCCCCGCGTGCCCCGTCCCGGCGTGCCCGGTCTCGCCCCCCGAGGCCTGGCGCGGCCCCCCGACGCGCCCGGAACCTACTCCGTACGCAGCCCCTCCGGCCGCATCAGCCGCAGCAGCGGTGGCAGGCTGAACAGGGTCACCACCAGGACGACCGCGGCGCCGATGCCGGTCATGGACAGGACGCCGGTCCAGTCGACGCGGACCGGGGTGTTCGTCATCTTCAAGAGCACCGTGCCCAGCGTCAGGCCCACCACCGTGGCCAGCAGCAGGCCAAGCGCGATGGGGATCGCGGTCTGCCAGAGCACCGACATGCTCAGCGTGCGCCGCCGGGTGCCGAAGGCGACCAGGGCCGACAGCAGCTTCTTGCGCTCGCGCAGCTGCTCCAGCTGGGAGACCAGCAGGCTGGCCCCGATCAGCGCCAGTACGCACGCCGCCCCGACGAACAGACCGGTGCGGATGGCGTCGAACCGGTCGGTCCGCCTCGTTTCCGCCCATGTCACGGTGTCCGCCAGCGGATCGATGCCCGCCGCGGCAGTCCGTACCCGGTCGTGCACGTCCGCCACCGACTCGTCCAGCCTGAGATAGGCGTGGCCGGTCAGGGCCGGCGCGAGCGCGTCCGGCATCGCCTTCGGCGTGAACAGGAAACCGCCCCGGTCGGTCCCGGCCAGCAGACCCTTACGCGGCTTCGCCGCCTTCACGCCCTGCGGCACCGTCCAGGGGATCTCCTCGCTCCTCGGGCCGCCCTCGTACGACGGGTCCATGTAGAGCTTCCGGCCCGGCGCGGCCAGCTTCGCCATGTCCTCCTCGCCGTCCCACTCGGCACCGTGGACGGCGAACACGTCCCCGTCGGCGCAGGAGTCGATACGGGCCATCTCCCGCAGCGACGCGCAGTCGCCCACGGTCACCATCGAACCGTGCTCCGGGTCCAGGCGGCGGTCGCCGACGTAGCCCTCCGAGTAGGCGTAGACGCCCTTCACGCCCTCGGTGTCGCGGAGCTTGTCGGCCGCCGGGGCCGCCAGCAGCGCGCTCGGCGTGGTGACCTCCATCTGTGCCAGCGAGAGGTCCTGTCCGGTGGACTTGGTGTAGTCGTCGTCCACGCCGACGAACAGCATCTGCAGCGCGATCGCCCCCGCCACGGCCACCGCGATGCCGTTGACCATCCGGGCCGCCGTACCGCTGCTCATCTGCAGCCTGCGCACGGCGAGCTGCCAGGCCACGCCGCCCGAGCCGAGCCGGGCGACGACGGTCTCCACGATCCACGGCAGCAGCGCGGTCACGCCCACCAGGAGCAGGACGACGCCCCCGGTCACCAGGTACTGGTTGAAGTCGCCGTTGTCCCGCCCGTTGCCGATCATCGGGTAGAGCATGGCGAGACCGGCCAGCGGCAGCAGCAGCCGCCACCACAGGCGGCGCCGCGCCGGCCGGCCCGCGCGGACCACGCCGAGCGGTTCGATGACCACCCCGCGCAGCGCGAACAGCGTCACCAGCACCGCCGCCGCCGGTACCGCGACCCCGACCAGCAGGGCCAGCAGCGGCGACGGGTTGAGGTAGCTCGGGAAGACACTGATGTGGAACACCTCGGCGGTGCCCGCGAGCTGGCGTCCGATCATGAAGAACACCGCGCCGAAGACCAGCCCCAGCAAGGCGCCCGCCATCGCTTCGCCCGCGGCGATCCGCCGGGTCATACGGCTGTCCGAGCCCACCAGCCGCAGGGCGGCGAGCCGCCGGTCCCGCCGCTCGCCGCCGAACCGCACGGCCGCGGCGATGAAGACGGCGACCGGCGTCAGCAGCACCACGAAGACGACGAGGATCAGCAGGAGCAGCACCGGGTCGGACCGCTCGGACGACGGATCCGGGTCCCCGAAGCGGTCGATACGGACGATCGTGCCCCCGTCGATGTGCGGTGCGAGGTCGTCGGCGCCCTGGTAGAAGGCGAGTTCGGCCGAGCCGATCAGCCCGCTCTCCCCGATGGTGCCGACGATCCGGTCCGGCAGCCGCTCGCGCAGCAGGGCGCCGGAGTCCGACTCCAGCAGCTTCTTCAGCGCGGGGGAGACCACCATCTCCCCGACCGCGGGGAACTTCTCCACCCCCGGAGGCAGCGGCGCCCGCGGCCCCTCGGGGTCCAGGGCCCGGCCCCGGACACTGTCGTCGCGGAAGTCCGAGCCGACTTCGGCGACCACGAGGGTGTCGTCGGCCTTCGGCAACTGCTCGGAGGAGAAGGTGATGTCGGTACGGGCCGCCTCCCGGTCGTGCCGGACGGCGAGCGCGTTCGGCAGGGCCGTCGTCAGCAGCAGCAGCGCCACGCCGAGTCCGACACCGACGGCCGTCAGCACGGCCCGGGTCCAGCCCTCGCGCCCGCCGGTGAAGGCGAAGCGCGCACCCATGGCCAGGTCGGCGGCCCATTGGCGCAGGTTCATACGACCCGCTCCATGTCCCGGGACTTGCCGTCCCGTACGACGATCTCGCGGTCGGAGTAGGCCGCCACCCGCGCCTCGTGCGTGACGAGGACGACGGCGGCGTTGGTGGAGCGGGCGGCGTCCGTGAGGAGTTCCATCACGCGCTCGCCGTTGAGGGAGTCCAGCGCGCCGGTCGGCTCGTCGGCGAAGAGCACGCGGGGGTTGGTGACCAGCGACCGCGCCACCGCGACCCGCTGCCCCTGGCCGCCGGAGACCTCGCCGGGCCGCTTCTTCCTCAGGTCGTCGACCTCGAGGCGTTCCATCCAGGTCAGCGCGGCCCGCTCGGCCTCCTTGCGGGAGGTGCCGTTCAGACGCAGCGGAAGGGCGACGTTCTCGACGCAGGTCAGCTCCGGCACGAGCTGCCCGAACTGGAACACGAACCCGAAGTCCGAGCGGCGCAGCGCACTGCGCTGGGCGTCGTTCATGGCGGACAGCTCACGCCCGTTGTACGTGATCGTCCCCGAGTCGGGCGGCACGATGCCGGCGAGGCAGTGCAGCAGCGTCGACTTGCCGGACCCGGAGGGGCCCATCACGGCGACGACCTCGCCGGGGTGGATGGAGAACTCCGCGCCGTCGAGGGCGAGGGTCGGGCCGTAGGCCTTGCGCAGCTGCTCGGCCGAGAGCAGCGAACCTGCGGGAGGAGTCATCGGGCCACCGCCTCACGGAGCTTGTCGAGGCGCGCCGCGGTGAGCTCCAGCCAGCGCAGGTCGGCCTCCAGATGGAACAGGGCGTGGTCGCAGATGAGCTGGTCGGCGAGGTCGCCCTTGCGCTTGCGGTCGGTGAGGATGCGCATGCTGCGCAGGTGCTCCGAGCGCTGCGTGTCGAGGAGGTCGGCGGCGTCGCGGTGGGTGAGCAGCGCGAGAACGACCTTGGTGTAGAGCGTCGACTGGAGATACGGCTCGGGCTTCTCCGGCGTGGCGAGCCACTGCTGTACGTCGGTGATCCCCGCGTCGGTGATCGCGTACCGCTTGCGCTCGGGACCGCCGCCCGCCTCGATGCCGTCGACGACGACGAGGCCGTTCTTCAGCAGGCGGGACATCGTCGAGTAGACCTGGCCGTAGTGCAGTGGCCGGTCGTGACCGAACTTCTCGTCGAAGGCGCGCTTCAGGTCGTAACCGTGACGCGGCCCGGACTCCAGGAGCCCCAGGAGGGTGTGACCGATGGACATGCCGAGCACTCTACACACGGTGTATACGCGCCATGTATACGCCCGGTGCAGAGATCGTGGCGGCGCGTACGGGTCCGCAGGTCGGAGGCGATTGTCACGGTTCCGTGACGACGGAGGCCGCGCCTCCGCATGATGCGCGCATGACGCGGTGGCGCGGCCTGCCCGGCTTCGTCAGGACGGTGGCGCGGGCCCGGACCCCGGGCCCGGACCCCGGGGCGGGCGGCCTCGGCGTGGCAGCGGTCCGGCGTCTCCGGGCAGCCGGCCCGCCTCCGACAGTGCCCTGCGGAGCAGGAACTCGATCTGGGCGTTGGCCGAGCGCAGCTCGTCGCCCGCCCAGCGGGCCAGTGCCTCGTACACCTGCGGGTCCAGCCGCAGCAGCACCTGCTTGCGCTGCTGCTGCGGCCGACGCTTCGGGGTCGGGCCCTCGGGCGCGGAACCTGCGGGTGCGGAACCTGCGGGCGCGGAACCTGCGGGCGCGGAACCCTCGGGCACGGAACCCTCGGGCACGGAACCCTCGGGCACGGAACCCTCGGGCACGGAACCCTCGGACGGGGAGCCCTCGGACGAGACCGTCACTGGTAGAGCGTCCCGGTGTTCAGGACCGGCTGGGCGGCGCGGTCCCCGCAGAGCACGACCATCAGGTTGGACACCATCGCCGCCTTGCGCTCGTCGTCCATCTCCACGATGCCCTGCTCGCTGATCCGGGCGAGCGCGGCCTCGACCATGCCGACCGCGCCGTCCACGATCTGCCGCCGCGCCGCGACCACCGCGCCGGCCTGCTGCCGCTGGAGCATCGCCGAGGCGATCTCCGGGGCGTACGCGAGGTGCGTGAAGCGGGACTCGATGATCTGCACCCCGGCCGCCTCCACGCGCGCGTGCAGCTCGACGGCGAGCTTCTCGGTGATCTCCTCGGCGTTGCCGTGCAGCGAGAGGCCGTCCTCGTCGTGGGCGTGGTATGGGGATGAGCGGGGGCGTGTACAGGTCGTGTTAGCTCGATCGTGTGATGGTCCACTGGTGGACTTGCGGTGGGCTGAGCTGACCGGGTTAACGTGATCGTGCGATCTGCGGCGATGGCGCAGTGTCGGCGTGCGGGGCCCTCGATCCACCGGAGTGATGGTTCGGGGCCTCCCTGTCGCCCCTGGCTGTACCTGCGTGGCGGGTCGTGCAGGAAACTGGCCTCCTGGATCCGGACCGCGCACGGGATGCGCGTCGCCGGCCAGGGTTGAGTACGCCGGGGACCAGTGCGCCCAAGACCGTTTGGGGCGTGCGGCTGAACAGGGTCACTTTGCTCAGCCCTCAGGAACGGTACTCGATGGCGATGTGCCGCATGGCTGCATCGTCTGCGTGGAGGTGAACTCCACGTCGGCGGCCACCAGGAAGGTGGCCCGGGCGGTGTCCTCGACCGCCCGACCACGACTGCGGCAAGCCCGGCGGGCTTGCCGCAGTCGTGGTCGTTCACTACCAAAGTGACATCACTTTCCCCGCTCCCAGCAACCCTGCACCCCCCTCGTACGTCGGTTCCATAGGAGCGGGTGCTGATTCTCACGTCCGTACAAGGCCGGATCGGCAGCCGTTTGTCATATCTCCCGGTGTTAGCTTTCTGAGCTGACCTGAGCGACGAACCTGTGTGACACGTGAGCAAGACGTGATCACAGATGAACGAAGCGGAGCGGATCGGACCCATGGGACGAGCGGAAGAGAGAAAAGCGCGACAGCGCGGTGGCCGCCGCGCGGCGCCGAAACGCCGCCGTTCCTCGGGAGCGGGCGGGAGCGGGAAGAGCGGCATACGCAGGCTGTTCACCTGGAAGAAGATCCTCGGGACCTTCTTCGGCCTCTGCCTGCTCGGCATGGGCGCCTTCATCGTCCTGTACATGGTGATCGACATCCCCGAGGGGAACGCCGAGGCGGAGCTGCAGAGCAACGTCTACAAGTACAGCGACGGCAGCACCCTGACCCGCACGGGTGAGCGCAACCGCGAGATCGTCGACCTGGCCAAGGTGCCCAAGGAGGTCCAGCGCACCTTCGTCGCCGCCGAGAACAAGACCTTCTACAAGGACTCCGGCGTCGACCTGAAGGGCACCGCGCGCGGTGTGCTGAACACGCTCTCCGGCAAGGGCGCGCAGGGCGGTTCGACGATCACCCAGCAGTACGTCAAGAACTACTACCTGTCCCAGGAACAGACGGTCTCGCGCAAGCTGAAGGAACTGGTCATCTCCCTGAAGCTGGACCGGGAGAAGTCCAAGGACTACATCCTCGCCGGCTACATCAACACCAGCTTCTACGGCCGCAGCGCCTACGGTATCCAGGCCGCCGCGCAGGCCTACTACGGCGTCGACGCCGAGGATCTGACGGTCGAGCAGGGCGCCTACCTCGCGGCGCTGCTCCAGGCGCCCAACCAGTACGACTGGGCGATCGCCAGCGACACCGGCAAGAAGCTGGTCCAGCAGCGCTGGAACTACGTCCTGGACAACATGGTCGAGCAGAAGTGGCTCGACAAGTCCGAACGCCAGGCCATGAAGTTCCCGGTCCCCAAGGAGCCCAAGCCCGCTGCCGGGATGGAGGGCCAGACCGGGTACCTGGTGAGGGCGGCCAACGACGCGCTCAAGACCCGGCTCGTCGCCCAGGGCGCGGCCGAGGACCGGGAGGATGCCGCCGCGCTGCTGGAGCTCGGCGGCTACACCGTCACGCTCAACATCGACAAGAAGAAGCAGGCGGCGCTGGAGAAGGCGGTCAAGGCCAAGCTCACCAGCAAGCTGGACCCCGAGAAGCGCGCGGTCGACGCGGACGTCCAGGCCGGCGCGGTCTCGGTCGACCCGAAGACGGGCGCGGTCCTGGCGATGTACGGCGGCGTGGACTACGTCAAGCACTACACGAACAACGCCACCCGCGACGACTACCAGCCCGCCTCCACCTTCAAGCCGTTGATCCTCGCCGCGGCCGTCGACCAGGACGCCGAGACCCAGGACGGCGTGCCGATCACGGCCAACACGATCTACGACGGCACGAGCGAGCGCCCCGTGATGGACGGCGACCAGGAGGTGGGCTTCGCGCCCCCCAACGAGGACGACGTCGACTACGACGACGTCACCGTCCAGGAGGCGATGAACAAGTCCGTCAACTCCGTCTTCGCCCAGATGGGCATCGACGTCGGCATGTCCGAGGTCATCGAGACCGCGGGCGAACTCGGCATGGACACCGAGGGCGTGGAGGCCGTGCCCGCCCAGACCCTCGGCAGTATGGGCGCGAGCCCGCTGGAGATGGCCGGCGTCTACGCCACCCTCGACAACCACGGCCAGAAGGTCACCCCGGCCATCGTGAAGTCGGTCGAGCACAAGGACCGCACGATCGAGTTCCCCGAGCCGATCGGCGAGCAGGTCATCAGCCGCGAGGCCGCCGACACGGTGACCTCCGTACTGACCGGCGTGGTCGACGACGGTACGGCCAAGCGGTCCGTGCGGGACAACCCGCTGCGCGACGGTCAGGTGGTCGCCGGCAAGACGGGTACGTCCGACAACAACAAGTCGGCCTGGTTCACCGGCTTCACCCCCGGCCTGGTCACCTCGGTGGGCCTGTTCGGCGAGGACGACAAGCCGCCGCATCCCCAGGTCCCGATGTACAAGGCGGGCGGCGTCGACTACCGCGTCAACGGCGGTGGCTTCCCCGCGGAGATCTGGGCGGCGTACACCTTCGGTGTCATGGACGAGGTGACCAAGTTCGAGCTGGAGACCAAGCAGGGCGCCGCGGTGAAGCCGAGCAAGTCGCCCACGGCCCCCGAGACGCCGACCCAGTCGCCGACGCAGGAGGAGACGACCGAGGCGCCCCCGTCCGACGAGCCGACGACCGAGGCGCCGCCGTCCGACGAGCCGACGACCGAGTCACCGTCCCAGTCGCCGTCCCAGTCGCCGTCCGGCAGCCCGTCGAGCGAGGCACCGCCGACCGGCGGTGAGTCCACGGAGCCGGAGAACCCCCTCTTCCCCAACGGGGACCGGGAGGAGCGATAACCGACGGCAGGAACGCGCGAAGGGCGCCCGGTGACTACCACCGGGCGCCCTTTCGCTTTCACGCGTACCTGCCTCAGCCCCGGTTCAGCTCGAACCAGACCACCTTCCCGGTGCTCAGCCGCGTCGCTCCCCAGCGCCGGGCCAGCCGGTTCACCAGGTACAGTCCGCGTCCGCCCTCGTCCGTGGCCCGCGCCTGTCGCAGCCGCGGCAGCTGCGGCACGTCGTCGCCGACCTCGCAGCGCAGCACGTCCGTGCGCAGCAGGCGCAGCGTGACCGGCTTCGAGGCGTACCGCACGGCGTTGGTCACGACCTCGCTGACCAGCAGCTCCACCGAGTCCGTGAGGTCCTCCATGCCCCAGCGGGCGAGGGCGCGCCGGGCCAGGCGCCGGGCCCGGCCGGGGGCCGCGTCCTCGGGCTCCAGGAACCAGTACGCCACGTCGCTGGGCGCGATGCCGTCGAAGCGGGCGGCGAGCAGCGCGATGTCGTCGTCCCGGTCGCCGGGACCGAGCATGTCGAGGACCTCGTCGCAGAGGGCTTCCAGTGGCGGCGGGTGGTCCGGTCCGGTGAGCTGCGCGGTCGCCGCGAGGCGCTCCCGCAGCTGCTCTATGCCGGTCCACACGTCGCGCAGCCGGGACTCGACCAGCCCGTCCGTGTAGAGGAGCAGGGTCGCGCCGGCGGGGGCGTCCAGTTCGACGGCCTCGAAGTCCACGCCGCCCACGCCGATCGGCGCGCCGGCCGGCACCCGCAGCACCTCGGCGTGGCCGCCCAGGTGGAGCAGTACGGGCGGCGGGTGTCCGGCGTTGGCGACGGTGATGCGGTGCGCCACCGGGTCGTACACGGCGTACAGGCAGGTCGCCATGCGGTCGGTGCCCAGGCGCTGGGCCTGTTCGTCGAGGTGGTGCAGCACCTCCTGCGGGGGCAGGTCGAGCCCGGCCAGGGTCTGCGCGGTGGTGCGCAGTTGGCCCATGATGGCCGCCGACGTCATGGAGTGGCCCATCACGTCCCCGACGACCAGCGCGACCCGGCTGCCGGGCAGCGGGATGGCGTCGTACCAGTCGCCGCCGACGCGTGCCGTCTCGGCGGCCGGGAGGTAGCGGGAGGCCAGCCGCACGCCGGTGCAGCGCGGCAGGTTCTCCGGGAGCATCGTCCGCTGCAACTCGTCGGCGATGTATGCCTCACGCCCGTACAGCACCGCCTTGTCGATGCCGAGCGCGCTGTGCGTGGCGAGCTGGGCGGCCACCAGCAGGTCGTCGGCCTCGAAGGCGACGCGCTCCGGGCCGCGCAGGAACAGGGCGGCCCCGATCACCCGGCGCCGGCCGCGCAGCGGCGCGAGGATCGCCCGCCGGCCGTCGGGTACGGCGAAGTCCCGGCCGTCGCCGAGCAGTTCCGGCAGGGCGGCGCGGGCGGCGGGCGTGTCCGTGAAGACCGGTCGCACCCCGCGCAGCACCTCGGCGAGCGCGCTGCCCGGCCGCACCTCGCACAGTTCCGAGCCGACCGCCTCCAGCTCGGAGGGCTCGGGCTGGGCCGCGGGCGTGAATCCGCTCTCGGTGTCCCGCTCGGCCGGTATCCGGTCGGTGCGGCGCAACCGCAGCACGAGGGGGCCCGTGGGCCGCTCGTCGCCGACCGGCAGCGGCTCGCGCAGATAGACGAGGATCGCGTCCGCGAACGTCGGCACGGTGGCCCGGCACAGCCCCATCACGATCTCGTCGAGATCCATGCCCCGGGCGATCCGCCGGGTCGCGGCTCCCACGAACCGCAGCCGGTCCCCGTCCCGCCGCATGGGCGTGGGCTGTCCCGGCGCGGTGGGCTGCCCGGTGCGGCGGTCCGGTTCCAGCGGCGCGCCACGGCGCTCCGCCCCCGTCGACGCCCCGGAACCGGAAAGGGTTCCCGGAACGGCGCCGGCTCCGGCCTGCGCGCCGCCCGGCTGGGCCGGGACGCCGTCGGACGTGGGCCGCGGGCGGTGTGTGTCGGGCTCGGCGGCCTGCTCGGCGCCCGGCTGGGAGTGCTCGAAGGCCCCCGGCGAGTCGGCGCCCGCGGTGGGCGGCGTCTCCCCGGTGCGCCCCTGTGCCGGTAACGCGGACCCGGAGGCGCGTGGCGGCACGGGGGTACGCAGGAGCGCCCCGCGGGGATCCGTGGGGTCGCCGCCCGGCGAGGGGCGGTCGAAGGAGGTCGGGTGCTCCGTCACGCGTGTCGAATCCATCCGTCCGGGACTGCGCGCGGCGCGTGCAGTTCGTCCCGCAGAAATCCCGATACCCGGAATACGTGCCCCGGGAACGGGATTCCCGCGTGGTCAGAAGCTGTTCCTGGATCACCGGCGGACCGTCTGCGGCCCGTATCCGTGTTGCCCTCGTACCTCTCGCTCACGTCCTGCCGCCCCTCGGTGACGATCGGTCAAGCACAGCGCACGCTCCGCCGGTTGCTGCCGCGCTCCCTTGCGGAGGACGATCCTACGTTTCCTGCCCGGGGGCGTATCAAGGGTCTCATGAGGACACGTGCGCGGGCGTGCGGTCCCAGTCCCCGGGCAGCGACGGTACCGTCCAGGACGGATCCGGGCGCCAGTGTTCCCAGCCGTCCGCGAACGGGGAGCCCCAGGCGCGGATCTCCGCCACCGCGGCACGCCCCGCCTTTCGCACCCGCTCGGCGAGCCGGGCGTCCATCAGCCGGTCCCGCTGGGCCTGCGCGAACTCGTCCTCGTCCCGCCAGTGCCAGGTGCGGTCCGGGTGGACGGAGATGTCCAGGAAGTGGTCCTCGGAGTCGACCCCGCCCTCCCAACGGGCCAGTGGATCCTCCAGGTTCACGTACCAGTTCTTGAACCGCCAGCCCGGATCCCAGAACAGCCACACCGACCAGGGCTCGCCCGGCCGGGCCAGCTTCAGCACACCCGTGCCGAACCACCGGTCGCGCTGCACGGTGCGCGGTTTGGTGTAGCGCGAGGCCAGCGGTTCCAGGTGCACGGGCGTGCCGTCGGCGAGCACCGGCTTCACGCAGTCGGTGCCGGGAGCCAGCCACACGGCGAGCAGCTCGGCGTCGTCCCGTACGACGGTGACGGGACGCGCGATGTGGAAGTGCGGGCCGCCGTTCTCCCGGTACCGCCACAGGATGTGACTGCCGGGCGCCCAGTACCCCGCCGGGGCCGCCGGACCGCCCGTCTCCGCCCCCGCTTCCGCCGCCGCGCTCACCGCTTCACCGTCTGCCATGGAGAGATGTTAGGTGCCCTGGCCACCTGACGCGCCGGTGATCGCGGACAAGCGCCCGCATTCACGAGCGTTCGCGAGCACTCACGGCGTTCCTCCGGTCACGGGCGGGTCATCCGCAGCACGTCCAGCGCCTCGTCCAGCTGCTCGTTCGTGAGGTCGCCGCGCTCGACGTAGCCGCCCTCCAGCACGACCTGGCGGATCGTCTTCCGCTCGGCCAGCGCCTTCTTGGCGACCTTGGCGGCCTCCTCGTACCCGATGTACTTGTTGAGCGGCGTGACCACGGACGGCGAGGACTCGGCGTACTCGCGGGCCCGTTCGCGGTGGGCGACGACGCCGTCGACGGTCCGGTCGGCCAGCAGCCGCGAGACGTTGGCGAGCAGCCGGACCGACTCCAGGACGTTCTTGGCGATGACCGGCAGCATGACGTTGAGCTCGAAGTTGCCGGCCGCTCCCGCCGCGGCGACCGTCGCGTCGTTGCCGGTGACCTGGGCGGCGACCATGAGCACGGCCTCGGGGATCACCGGGTTGACCTTGCCGGGCATGATGGACGACCCCGGCTGGAGGTCGGGCAGGGAGATCTCCGCCAGCCCGGTGCGCGGCCCGGACGCCATCCACCGCAGGTCGTTGGCGATCTTCGTCAGGCCGACGGCGATGGTCCGCAGCTGCCCGCTCGTCTCGACGATGCCGTCCCGGGTGCCCTGCGCCTCGAAGTGGTCGCGCGCCTCGGTCAGCGGCAGTCCCGTCGCGCGGGCCACCTCCTCGATGACGGCGGCGGAGAAGCCGGGCGGGGTGTTGATGCCGGTGCCGACGGCGGTGCCGCCCAGCGGCAGCTCGGCGAGGCGGGGGAGGGACGCGTTCAGCCGCTCGATGCCGTACCGCACCTGGGCGGCGTACCCGCCGAACTCCTGCCCCAGCGTGACCGGCGTGGCGTCCATGAGGTGCGTACGCCCGGACTTCACCACGTCGGCGAACTCCTCGGCCTTGCGCTCCAGGGCGCCGGCGAGGTGGTCGAGGGCCGGGATCAGGTCACGGGTGACGGCGGCGGTGGCGGCGATGTGGATGGAGGACGGGAAGACGTCGTTGGACGACTGGGAGGCGTTGACGTGGTCGTTGGGGTGCACGTCCCGGCCGAGCCGCTCGGTGGCGAGGGTGGCGACGACCTCGTTGGTGTTCATGTTGGACGAGGTCCCCGACCCCGTCTGGAACACGTCCACGGGGAAGTGCTCGTCCCACTTCCCCTCGGCGACCTCCCCGGCCGCCGCCTGGATCGCGCCGGCGACGTCCTTGTCCAGGACCCCCAGCTCGGCGTTGACCTTGGCCGCCGCGCCCTTGATCCGGGCGAGCGCCTCGATGTGCGCCCGTTCGATGCGCTGCCCGGAGACGGGGAAGTTCTCCACCGCCCGCTGCGTCTGGGCACGCCACTTGGCGTGGGCGGGGACCCGCACCTCACCCATGGAGTCGTGCTCGGTGCGGTACTCGGTCCTGTCCTGCTCGTCGGCCATCGACGATCACCTCCACGTGTCACAGCGTCCTGGATGCGACCACTGTTCCCCGTGGAGGTGAACCGTCACCGGCCTGGCTCAGGCGAGCCCGGGACCCCGTACCGGAATGCTGGTGAACGTCGGCGCCGGAGCCGGGTCCTGGAAGAAGTCGTTGCCCTTGTCGTCCACCACGACGAACGCCGGGAAGTCCTCGACCTCGATCTTCCAGACCGCCTCCATGCCGAGCTCCTCGTACTCGACGACCTCGACCTTCTTGATGCAGTCCTGGGCGAGGCGCGCCGCCGGCCCGCCGATCGAGCCGAGGTAGAAGCCGCCGTGCGCGTCGCACGCGTCCGTGACCTGCTTGCTCCGGTTGCCCTTCGCCAGCATCACCCTGGAGCCGCCCGCCGCCTGGAACTGCTCGACGTAGGAGTCCATGCGCCCGGCGGTCGTCGGACCGAAGGACCCGGATGCGTACCCTTCCGGGGTCTTCGCCGGACCGGCGTAGTACACCGGGTGGTCCTTGAGGTACTGCGGCATCTCCTCGCCCGCGTCCAGCCGCTCCTTGATCTTGGCGTGCGCGATGTCGCGGGCCACGACCAGCGGGCCGGTCAGGGAGAGCCGGGTCTTGACCGGGTGCTTGGTCAGCTCGGCGAGGATGTCGTCCATCGGCTGGTTGAGGTCGACCTTCACGACGTCCCCCGCCTCGTCGAGGTGCTCGTCCGTCGTCTCCGGCAGGAACCGCGCCGGGTCGGTCTCCAGCTGCTCCAGGAAGACGCCCTCGGCGGTGATCTTCGCGACCGCCTGGCGGTCCGCGGAGCAGGACACGGCGATGGCGACCGGGCAGGACGCCCCGTGCCGCGGCAGCCGCACCACGCGCACGTCGTGGCAGAAGTACTTGCCGCCGAACTGCGCGCCGATGCCGATCTTCTGCGTCAGCTCGAAGACCTTCTCCTCCAGGTCCTGGTCCCGGAAACCGTGCCCGAGCTCGGAACCCTCGGCCGGGATCTCGTCCAGGTAGTGCGCGGAGGCGTACTTCGCGGTCTTCAGCGCGTACTCCGCCGACGTGCCGCCGACCACGATCGCCAGGTGGTACGGCGGGCAGGCGGCCGTACCGAGCGAGCGGATCTTCTCCTCCAGGAACTTCATCATGGAGGCCTCGTTCAGGACGGCCTTCGTCTCCTGGTAGAGGAACGACTTGTTGGCCGAGCCGCCGCCCTTGGCCATGAACAGGAACTTGTAGGCGCCGCCGTCGGTCGCGTACAGCTCGATCTGGGCCGGGAGGTTGGAGCCGGTGTTCTTCTCCTCCCACATGGTGAGCGGAGCCATCTGCGAGTAGCGCAGGTTCAGGTTCTTGTACGCGTCGTAGACGCCCCGGCTCAGGGCCTCCTCGTCGCCGCCCGCCGTCAGGACGTTCTGGCCGCGCTTGCCCATGACGATCGCCGTGCCGGTGTCCTGGCACATGGGCAGCACGCCCGCCGCCGCGATGTTCGCGTTCTTCAGCAGGTCAAGGGCCACGAACTTGTCGTTGCCGGACGCCTCGGGGTCGTCGATGATGCGGCGCAGCTGCGCCAGGTGGGCGGGGCGCAGGTAGTGCTGGATGTCGTGGATGGCCTCCTCGGCCAGCTTGCGCAGCGCCTCGGGCTCCACCTTGAGGAAGGTCCGCCCGTCGGCCTCGAAGGTGGCGACACCCTCGGCGGTCACCAGCCGGTACGGAGTGGTGTCCTCGCCCTGGGGGAGCAGATCGGTGTACGCGAACTCAGGCATCTCGCCCATTCCTCACTCGGCATCACGCGCGGCTGGATTCCTCAGCAACGACGGCTGGCCTCCATTGGCAGCGTCCACCAGCGTAGAACCTGCCGTCTGCGGCGAGCTTGTGAGGTAAGGCTCAGTAAGCCGCGATCGCGAACGGCGGTCCTGGCCGCGACACGGTTGTCCAGACAAGGTTGTCCACAGGGCTAGTCGCGATCTATCGCGTTTCGGTACGCTGCTGCCGTGGACCTTCAGAAGCACGCCCAACCGCAGGACGCGGCACCGCGCGGCACCGCAGCGCCCGTCTCCGAGATGCGCGCCTCGGACGCCGACCGTGACCGCGTCACCGACATGTTGCGCGAGGCCCTCGCCGAGGGGCGGCTCACCGCCGAGGAGCACGCCGAGCGGGTCGAGGGCGTGCTGGCCGCCAGGACGGTCGGTGCGCTGGACGTCTTCGTGCAGGACCTGCCCGCCGGGCACGCCGGGCGGGGCACGGGTGCCGCCCCGGCCCCCAACCGCCCCACCGCCGGCGCCATCCCCGCCGAAGCCGACGAGAACCTGGTGGCGGTGTTCAGCAGCGCGGTCCGCAAGGGCCGCTGGCGGGCGAGCCGCCGTATCCACGCGTACGCGGTCTTCGGCAGCGTCGAGATAGACCTCAGCGAGGCGGTCTTCGAGCACCAGCAGGTCGTGATCAAGGCGTTCTCGATCTTCGGCAGCGTCGAGGTGCGCGTCCCGGAGAACGTGTCGCTGCGCGGCGCGGGCGGCGGCGTGCTCGGCAACTTCGAGGTCCACACACTCGACTCGGCCGAGGCCGAGGCACCCGTCATCTACGTGGACGGCTGGGCGGTGCTGGGCAGCGTCGAGGCGCGCCCCAAGCGCGGCAGGGTCGTCGCGGACATCCTCGACCGGGTGCACCGCAAGGTCGACAAGGGTTTGCGCAAGCACTTGTAGCGCGGCACCGGCGGCGGTTGGAAACCCAGTGCATAGGCGCGCGTACAACGGGTAAGCCTTGACGCATCGTCTCTCGCTCGCGAAGCCGTCGTCAGGAGTAGACCGTGCTGCAACCGCCGCCTTCGTCCCTGCAGGTAGCCGCCGTTCCGGCCCAGCGGGTGCCCGTGCGGGACAGGGACCAAGACGCTCCCTGGCACACCGAGGCGGTGTGCCGGCGCGACGAGGCCGGACTGTTCTTCGCACCTTCCAAGGAACCCACCGCCGCCCGGCTCTCCCGCGAGGAGGCGGCCAAGCGCGTCTGCGCGCGCTGCCCGGTCATGGTCGAGTGCCGCGAGCACGCCCTCCTGCAGCCCGAGCCCTACGGCGTCTGGGGCGGCCTCACCGCCGCCGAACGCCGCGTGGTCCTCGCGAGGCGCCGCCGCCGCGAGGTGGAGTTGAAGAACGCCGCCCGCACGACGGGCCGCATAGCGGCGGCCGGCTGAACACGAACGAGACAAGGGCGCCCCCTCCGCACAGGGGGCGCCCTTGTCATGCCGTGGGGGCTGAGTGCCCCAAAGGGGCGCGGGGCTGTGTCTGATCTGCGGCTCCGCCGCGCGGGCGCGACCAGCCACAACCGGCCCGCAGCCGCCGAGCGACAGGCACCCCCGCTTCAGTAGGCGCCCCGCACGCCCGACGGAGTCACTTCGCCCGGTCGAAGTCCACCGCGCTGTACGCCCGCAGCTTGCTCAGCCGGTGCTCGGAGTCGATCCGCCGCACCGTGCCCGACTTGGACCGCATCACGATCGAGTCGGTCGTGGCGGTCTCGGACCGGTACCGCACCCCGCGCAGCAGCTCACCGTCGGTGATGCCGGTCGCGACGAAGAAGACGTTGTCCCCGGAGACCAGGTCGTCGGTGGTCAGCACGCGGTCCAGGTCGTGCCCGGCGTCGATCGCGCGCTGCCGCTCCTCGTCGTCCTTGGGCCACAGCTTGCCCTGGATGGTGCCGCCCAGGCACTTCACGGCGCAGGCCGAGATGATGCCCTCCGGCGTGCCGCCGACGCCCAGCAGCAGGTCGATGCCGGTGCCCTCGCGCAGCGCCAGGATCGAGCCCGCCACGTCGCCGTCGGAGATCAGCTTGATGCGGGCGCCGGTCTCCCGGACCTCCTTGATGAGGCCCTGGTGGCGGGGCCGGTCGAGGATGACGACGGTGACGTCCTCGGGGGTGCGTCGCTTGGCCTTGGCGATCCGGCGGATGTTCACGGACACGGGCGCGTTGATGTCGACGAAGTCGGCGGCATCCGGCCCGGTGACCAGCTTGTCCATGTAGAAGACCGCGGACGGGTCGAACATGGAGCCGCGCTCGGCGGCGGCCAGCACCGCGATGGCGTTGGTCATGCCGTTGGCGGTCAGCGTGGTGCCGTCGATCGGGTCGACGGCGATGTCGACCTCGGCCCCGGTCCCGTCACCGACCCGCTCCCCGTTGAAGAGCATCGGGGCCTCGTCCTTCTCGCCCTCGCCGATGACGACGACGCCGTTCATCGAGACGGTGTGGACGAGGGTCCGCATGGCGCGCACGGCGGCGCCGTCGGCGCCGTTCTTGTCACCGCGCCCGACCCAGCGGCCGGCGGCCATCGCCGCGGCTTCGGTGACCCGCACGAGTTCCATGGCGAGGTTGCGGTCGGGGGCCTCTGAGGGGACGTCCAGTTCGGACGGCAGATGATGCTCGGTCATCGGAGCGCACCTTTCTGATACGACGACGGCCGGATGAGGGTGTGAGCCGCACTCTATCGTCAGTCCGACAAAATGAGCAGGGGACCCCACGTATGAGCGGAGCAGGCACCTGCGACGATAGGGGGCGTGGCAGGTATGCAAGGCAAGCAGAAGTCGGCCCGGGACATGATCCTCTCCCTCGGGCTCATCGTGCTCGCGGCGGGCGTGATCTGGATCTTCATTCCGCACGACGACGGCGAGCCCCCGATCAAGCGGGTGGACTACCGGGTCGAGCTGCTCACCGCGCAGCGCGCGGCGTCGTACCCGGTGGCAGCGCCGGAGGGCCTCTCCAAGGACTGGAAGCCGACCTCCGTCCGCTATCGGGGTGACGAGTTCGAAGCCTGGCACCTGGGCTTTCACGCCCCGGACGGCGAGTACGTGGCGATCGAGCAGTCCACGCAGAAGCCGTCCACGTTCATCGACGACGCCAGCCAGGGAGCACGGGAGACCGAGGCGACCCAGGAGATCGGCGGCCGGACGTGGACCCGGTACACGGGCGGCCGGTACGACGCGCTGGTGCTGCACGACGCGGACGGCATGAAGGGCGCGACGACGGTCGTGGCGGGCACGGGCTCCTTCGACCAGCTGGGCAGGATGGCGGCGGCGCTGAAGCTGACGTGAGTGTCCGCCGCACGCCGACGACGTGACGAAGCCCCCGGCGAGGTGCCGGGGGCTTCGTCGTGTCATCGGGGTCGCGTGGCTCAGACCGTGGTGACGACCTGGTCGTAGGCCAGGCGCGGGGAGCGCGGGAACCAGGCGTCCGGGCCCGGGCGGCCGATGTTGACGACCATCAGCGGGGTGTGGTCGTCGTCCAGGAACTCCTTGCGGACGCCCTCGAAGTCGAGACCGGTCATCGGGCCGGCGGAGAGGCCCGCGGCGCGGACGCCGACGATGAAGTACGCGGCCTGCAGAGCGGCGTTCAGCGTCGCGGCACCCTCGCGCACCGGGCGCTCGCTGAAGAAGGCGTCCTTGGCCTGCGGGAAGTGCGGGAAGAGCGCGGGCAGCTCCTCGTGGAACTCGTTGTCCGCCGACAGGATCGCGACCAGCGGGGCGGCGGCCGTCTTGGGCCGGTTGCCCTCGGCCATGTGCTGGACGAGACGCTCGCGGGCCTCGGGGGAGCGGACCAGCGTGATGCGCAGCGGCGACTGGTTGAAGGCGGTCGGGCCGTACTTGACCAGGTCGTAGATCGCCTGCACCTGCTCGTCGGTCACCGGCTCGTCGGTGAAGGTGTTCGCGGTGCGGGCCTCGCGGAACAGCAGGTCCTGGGCGGCGGGGTCAAGAACGAGAGACATGCGTGATCTTCCTCGGGGGGTGCGTCGGCGCTCCGCGCAGGTCGGCGGGGAGCCGTTGACGGGGACGACGCTACGCCAAAGAAGTTCAAGCTTCAACCAAAACGGGAACGTGGTGATCCGCTTCACATGATCATCGGGGGGTCGAGTGACGTGCGTCACGCGCGGTCGGCGATGAGTTCCGTCGCCGACCGCGGTCGTACAGGGCAGTTCACCGTCACTCGCACACAGGCACACAGGGAGCGCACCGATATGACCGCCACCGTGAAGGGCCCCGCCTCCTACTTCCCGTCGATCGAGAAGAAGTACGGCCGCCCGGTCGCGGAGTGGAAGGAGCTGATCCGCTCCTCGCCGCTCACCAAGCACATGGAACTCGTCGCCTGGCTCAAGACCGAGCACGGACTGGGCCACGGACACGCCAACGCGCTCGTCGCGCACACCCTGGCCGAGGACAGCGGTAAGTAGCCCGCCCGTCCCCGCGCGGGCGCGGCTAGTCGTCCCCATCCTCCGCCCCGGCCTCCTCGGCCAGCGCCGCGTCGAGGCGGGCCCGGGCGCCGTCCAGCCAGCGGCGGCAGACCTTCGCCAGCTCCTCGCCCCGCTCCCACAGGGCGAGGGACTCCTCCAGCGTCGTACCGCCGGCCTCCAGCCGCCGTACGACCTCGATCAGCTCGTCCCGCGCCTGCTCGTACCCGAGCGCCTCGGACACGGCCGTCGGCTGCTCCACCTCGCTGGTCATCCACCCACCCTATGCGTCGACTCGTACGGAGAAATCGCCCTCGGAGACCCGTGCGCGCAGCGCCTCGCCCGGCTCCACCTCGCCCGGGTCACGGACGGCGTGGCCGTCGGACCGCTGCAGCACCGCATACCCGCGCTTCAGGGTCGCGGCGGGGGAGAGGGCCACCACGCGCGCGTGCGTGTGCGTCAGCTCGGAGTCGGCCCGGTCGAGGTGGTGCCGCAGCGAACGGCGGCCCCTCTCCAGCAGGGCCGTCACCTGCTCGGCCCGCTCGTCGATCATCCGGTGCGGATCCTGTATCGACGGCCGGGCGAGCGCGTGGGCCAGCCCGCGCTCCTCACGGTCCACGTAGGCCGCCACGCAGCGCCGGGCGCGGTCCCGCAGCTGCCGCACCCGCTCGTACTCCTCGCCGACGTCCGGGACGACCTTCTTGGCGGCGTCGGTCGGTGTGGAGGCGCGCAGGTCGGCGACATGGTCGAGCAGCGGATTGTCCGGCTCGTGGCCGATCGCCGAGACGACCGGCGTACGGCAGGCGGCGACCGCCCGCACCAGCTGCTCGTCGGAGAACGGCAGTAGATCCTCCACGCTGCCACCGCCCCGCGCGACGACGATCACGTCCACGTCGTCCATCGCGTCCAGTTCCTTCACCGCCTGCACCACCTGCGGCACGGCGTGCACGCCCTGCACGGGGACGTTGCGCACCTCGAAGCGGACGGCGGGCCAGCGGTGCCGGGCGTTCTCCAGGACGTCCCGCTCGGCGGCCGACGCCCGCCCGCACACCAGGCCGATCAGCTGCGGCAGGAACGGCAGCGGCTTCTTCCGCTCCGACGCGAACAGTCCCTCGCGCGCGAGTGCCTTCTTCAGCTGCTCCAGGCGCGCGAGCAGCTCCCCGACACCCACCGGCTTGATCTCGGCGGCCCGCAGCGACAGCTGGCCGCGCGGCGCGTACCACTCCGGCTTGGCGTGCACGACGACGCGCGCGCCCTCGCCCACCACGTCCGCCACCGCGTCGAACACCTGCCGGTAGCAGGTCACGCTCACGGAGATGTCGTACGACGGGTCGCGCAGCGTCAGGAACACGACACCGGCACCGGGCCGCCGCGACAACTGCGTGATCTGACCCTCGACCCACACCGCGCCGAGCCGGTCGATCCAGCCCCCGATCAGCCGTGACACCTCACCCACGGGCAGCGGGGCTTCGGGGGTCGAGTTAACAGCCATGCGCCCGAGCGTAACGGCCGGGTGTGACAACCGGCCCCGGCGCGCACGTCGCCCTTAGCCGGGCCCGGCCCGCTCGCCTCACGCCCCCACCGAGCGCCTCCCGCGTGCCTGCACCGCCAGCACCACCAACCCCACCACCAGCCAGATCGCCCCGACCACCTGCGCGGTCCTCGACGCCTCCACGATCACCGCGACGGTGATCGCCGCCCCCAGCACCGGAATCAGCGCATGCCGCCACCAGCTCACCGTGTCACCGCGGTGCCGGACGACGAACCAGCCCACCACGCTCGCGTGGAGCAGCGTGAACGCGGTCAGGGCGCCGACGTCGACCACCGAGACCAGGTGGTCGAGACCGTCGTCCCGACGCGCCGCCCACACCGCCGCCACCATCGTGATCACGGCGGAGACCAGCAGCGCCACGCGCGGTACCCCGGAGTCCGTCCGCGACAGCACCTTCGGCAGCCGCCGGTCGCGGCCCATCGCGAACAGCAGCCGCCCGGCCGCCGCCTGCCCGGCCAGCGCCGCGAACGCCGCGCCGATCGCCTTGCTCACCGCCACCAGGTCGTGCAGCCACGTGCCCACGGAGGCGTCGACGGCGTCGTAGAACGCCGAACCCTGCCGCTCGGGCTCCGCCGCCAGCTGCGCCGAGGACACCGGCTCCAGCAGCGCCACCAGATACGTCTGCGCCACGAACAGCACGCCCGCCAGCGCCAGGCAGAACAGCAGCGCACGCGCGACCTTCGCCGAGCCGCCGGTGACCTCCTCCGCGAAGGTCGCGATCGCGTCGAAACCCAGGTACGACAGCACCGCGACCGACACCGCGCCGACGACCGCCGACAGCGCGAACGCACCCTGCGTGCCGTCCCCGGACAGCGGCGACAGCCAGCCCCGCTCGGCACCGTCGCGCGCGAGGACCACGATCGCCGCCACCACGAACACCAGCAGGACCACGATCTCCATGGCGAGCACCAGGAAGCCCACCCGGGCCGCCGCGCGCACCCCCCACAGGTTCAGCAGCGTCGTGACGACCACCGCGATCGCCGTCCACACCCACCGCGACACCTCCGGAACCAGCGCCTCCATCGCGATGCCGGAGAACAGGTACGCCACCGCCGGAATGAGGACGTAGTCCAGCATCGCCATCCAGCCGGCGACGAAACCGGCCCCGTTGCCGAGCCCCGCGCGCGCGTACGCGAAAACCGACCCCGCCTGAGGGACCACCCGCACCATCTGCGCGTAGCTGAATGCGGTGAACGCCATCGCGATCGTGGCGACGACGTACACCAGGGCCACCGCGCCGTGCGACTTGGCGTCCAGCGTGCCGAACACGCCGACCGGCGCCATGGGCGCGATGAACAGGAGCCCGTAGACGACCAGGTCCCTGAAGCCCAGACTGCGCTTCAGCTGGTGCTCCTCACCGGCCCCCTGGGCCGCCGTACCGGTCTCGGACATCCCGCCTCCGCCAGCGCATCGGACTGTGTCTCGTCGCGTCCCCGTCAACGTCCCCGGCGACGCCCCCGTCAGTCTCCCCGGCGACGCAGTACCCACGCGATCTTTGACCCGCCGAACGCGGCCTTACGATGGGTGCCATGACTGCTTCGCCTGGCCGCCGTGTCCTGCTCGCCGCCCCCCGTGGCTACTGCGCGGGTGTGGACCGCGCCGTGATCGCCGTCGAGAAAGCCCTGGAGCAGTACGGAGCTCCCGTCTACGTCCGGCACGAGATCGTCCACAACAAGTACGTCGTCCAGACCCTGGAGAAGAAGGGCGCCATCTTCGTCGAGCAGACGGAGGAGGTCCCCGAGGGGAACATCGTCATGTTCTCCGCGCACGGCGTGGCCCCCGTCGTCCACGAGGAGGCCGAGCGCGGCAAGCTCGCCACCATCGACGCCACCTGCCCGCTCGTCACCAAGGTGCACAAGGAAGCCGTCCGTTTCGCGGACGACGACTACGACATCCTCCTGATCGGCCACGAGGGGCACGAGGAGGTCATCGGCACCTCCGGCGAGGCCCCCGACCACATCCAGCTCGTCGACGGCCCCGAGGACGTCGCGAAGGTCGAGGTCCGCGACCCGTCCAAGGTCGTCTGGCTCTCCCAGACCACCCTCTCCGTCGACGAGACCATGGAGACCGTCGACGCGCTGAAGGACAAGTTCCCGCAGCTCATCTCCCCGCCGAGCGACGACATCTGCTACGCCACGCAGAACCGCCAGCTCGCCGTGAAGCAGATGGGCGCCGAGGCCGAGCTGGTGATCGTCGTCGGCTCGCGCAACTCCTCCAACTCCAAGCGCCTCGTCGAGGTCGCCAAGCAGGCGGGCTCCCGCGCGGCGTACCTGGTGGACTTCGCCGACGAGATCGACGAGTCCTGGCTGGAGGGCGTCACCACGGTCGGCGTCACCTCCGGCGCCTCCGTCCCGGACGTGCTGGTCGAGCAGGTCCTGGAGTGGCTGTCGCAGCGCGGCTTCGAGGACGTGGAGATCGTCAAGGCCGCCGAGGAGTCGATCATCTTCTCGCTGCCCAAGGAGCTCCGCCGCGACCTGCGCGAGGAGGCGGCGTCCCTGGTGGCGGAGCGAGGCGGCTCGGGCACGGCCGGGGCGTGACTGTCAGTCGCAGGCCGTAACGTGGTGCCATGCAGATCTTCGGCGTGGACATCGGCGGATCCGGGATCAAGGGCGCCCCTGTGGACCTCGACAGGGGCGACCTGGCCCAGGAGCGCTGCAAGGTACTGACCCCGCACCCGGCGACCCCCGACGGCGTGGCCGACGGGGTGAAGCAGGTCGTCGAGCACTTCGGCTGGACCGGACCGGTCGGACTCACCTTCCCGGGCGTGGTCACGGGCGGCGCCACGGTGCGCACAGCGGCCAACGTCGACAAGAGCTGGGTCGACACGGACGCGCGCGCCCTGTTCAGCGAGCGGCTCGGCGGCCTCGACGTGACGGTCGTCAACGACGCTGACGCGGCGGGCGTCGCCGAGATGCGCTTCGGCGCCGGCCGCGACCGCAAGGGCACGACCATCCTCCTCACCTTCGGCACCGGCATCGGCAGCGCCGTCTTCACCGACGGCGTCCTCGTCCCGAACAGCGAGCTCGGCCACCTGGAGCTGGACGGCCACGACGCGGAGAAGCGCGCCTCCAGCAAGGTCAAGGAGGACCACGACCTGTCCTGGGAGCACTGGGCCCACCGGGTGCAGCGCTACCTCGCCCACGTCGAGATGCTGTTCTCACCCGAGCTGTTCGTCATCGGCGGCGGCGTCAGCCGCAAGGCGCACAAGTTCCTGCACTACATCGAGGGCGTCCAGGCCGAGATCGTCCCCGCGCAGCTCCAGAACAACGCCGGGATCGTGGGCGCGGCGATGCGGGCGGCGGAGGGAGCCGGCCGGCCGGCCGCGGGCTGAACCTGTCGGTCGCGGGCCGAACCCGCCGTCACGCGGGCGTACGGTCCCGGGCGGCGGCCCGGCGGCGCCGCAGCAGCCGGATCCTCCGGACGATCACGGTCGACCCCGCGACCAGCGTCCCGCCGTACAGCCAGCCCGCCTCGGTGGCCAGGGCGGTGACGAGCCCCATGAGCCGCCCTCCGACCCCCTTGCCGCTCTCGGCGACGGTCACCAGGCCCACCGCGAAGGCGATCGGCACGACGACGGGCGCGGTCAGCAGGTCCCCCCTGCGCACCCAGAGCGCGGTGAGCAGGCACACCGGCAGGAACAGCACGCCGTACACCGTCAGGGACGCGCCGAACAGCAACTGGTCGAGGAAGCCGAGCACCAGCATCACCGCCGCGCAGAACAGGCCGCTGCCCAGCCCGGTCAGCCGCGGGTTGGGCATCCCGCGCAGGGCACGCAGCGCCCGCGCCACCGGCGGACCGGACCGCGCCACCGGCGGACCGGACCGCGCCACCGGCGGACCGGACCGCGCCGCCGGCCGTCCCGCGGCCGGCCGT
>NZ_JBHJRX010000088.1:0-26069 GCF_042268605.1 Streptomyces sp. NPDC056296
AAGACAGGCAAGCCCTCGATCAAGTAGACATGGACGAGGTCAGGACCTGGGGAATTACGTGACGCCGGGCCCGGGGAATTACGTGATCGTTCACATGCTTCACCTACGACGCCCACCAGCGGCTCACCGAAGCCTGGACCCCCGCCTCCCAGAAGTGCACCGACCCCCGCAGCGCCACCTCACTGTCGGGCCCGGCCCCCTACTGGACCAGCTACACCTACAACACCGCGGGTCAGCGCACCACCGAAACCCAGCACACCAGCACCGCCACCACCAAGACCACCTACTGCTACACCAACAAGGACCAGCCCCACACCCTGACCGGCACCACCACCACAACCGACTGCACCAGCCCCGAGCACACCTACACCTACGACACCACCGGCAACACCACCAAGCGCCCTGGCGTAGCCGACAAGACCACGCAGGACCTGGCCTGGTCGGAAGAGGGCAAACTCACCCGGCTCACCGAGGATGACCAGTCCACCGACTACCTTTACGGCGTCGACGGAACCCTCCTCATCCGCGCCACCGAAAACGGCGAACGCATCCTGTACGCCGGTTCCACCGAACTTCACCTTCGTGCCAACGGCACCACCTGGGCCCAGCGCTACTACGCCGCCGACGGCGTGACCGCCGCCCTGCGCTCCAACCAGACTGGCACCAACAAGGTCACCTTCCTCGTCAGCGACCACCACGGCACCTCTAGCCTGGCCATCGACCGACTCGACCAGCAGTTCACCAAGCGTTACACCACCCCTTTCGGAGAAAACCGCGGCAAGCCCCAATACGGCCCCTGGCCCGATGACAAGGGCTTCTTGGGAAAAACCCGTGACACGAACACAGGCCTCACTCACATCAGCGCCCGTGAATACGATCCCGCGACCGGTCAATTCATCAGTGTCGACCCCCTGCTCGAACTCGACAAGCCACAGACCCTGAATGGCTACAGCTACGCTGCCAACAACCCCTCGACTCACTCGGACCCGACCGGGACAAGGCTTGCCGATTGTGAAGGCGGCTGGAACGAATGCGGACCTGGCCCTAAGCCTAGTGGGGGCGGCGGCAACAGCGGTGGCGGATCAACTGAAAGTGGCGGCGGCTCAGGAGGCGGCGGAAAAGCTGACGAAGTATTTTCCATCGTCATCGTTCAGGGGAAGCCAAAGAGCGAAGGAGGATGTAACAACTGGGGATTCCTTTCTGGCATCTGTAAGGGCGTTGGGGAGTCGTTCTACGGGCTCGTCAGTAACGCCCCACATATGGCCGAATATTTCGCCTGGCCATTTGATGAAGACTGTAGAGGTGACGGCGGCGGGCCAGGAACACCTGGCTGCGACTATGGCTCCCAATTCGACAACTGGATTGCAGAGGAGGGCGGCTACGACAACAGTAGCGACTCCTACCAAGTACCTAGCGCCCTGGCGGCGATCTTCGGTGGCCCGGCGTGGCGTAGCAAGAACAAGCCCTATGCCGGCACCCTCGTAGGGCCCACCACCAAGAAGACACACTGGGCCGAAGTGGAAGTGCGCAATGCAAAGGGGGAATTGCTCAACGCATATACCGTCCGCAGTGGAAGTCAAACTCCCGAAGAAAAGGCTCTTGGGTACCCTAGAAATGCCGCGGCGAGTCACACTGAGGCTCGAGTGACTAGAATGTCCGGCGCAACACCGAAGGTGCAGATCGGCAACGACCGCTACGCGAACCTGACCCCGGTAAACCCCGGCGACACTGTGGCCATTTACGGAACCAACCCTGCCTGCACCGGGTGTCAGGCATCCATGAGGAGCGCAGCACAAGAGACTCGTTCCACCTTCTTGTACATCACGCCAGACGGGAAGACCTGGAGCAGTGCAGAATGAGCGGCATGACAAGTAGCGTGCAGTGGGTAGTCAGGGTCACGGTGGTGACCAAAGATGAGGACTGTTACACGGTAGGCATGGCCGAAGACGATGAGGGCGAAGGTAGTTACCTGACCATTCAATCCGGCGTGAACGATCCTGACGCGCAACAGCGCCAGCTGGGGTGGGACACCTACTGCGTGATGAACGAGACAGGCGCTGTATGTTACGGGGGTATTGAGAGGGCCTCTGTAACCAACCAGAAGATCTTTTTTCGGTTCAGCCCGGAAGCTGCAGTCGAGTTGTCCCTCGCCGATGAAGACCTTGAGCTCGAACTCCACGCGGACGCGGACGTAGAGGCTCTGAGGAGCGGGTTGCGCACTGTTCTGACGTACGGAGACAGCCGAAAGAGGCCGACCGTCCTGGACGTTTGATCAGGGTCTTTGGTGCGGCGACCTGAAGGCGCTTCTCTTCAGATCGCCGCACCGATGCGTGCAGTTTCGGTAGGTACGGGTTGATGAAAGAGAGGAATTAAAGCCCTGAAGCCGTCCCTGGCGAGATAGGGCCGCAGTAACCCGACTTCTCTCGTCGGATCAAGAAAAGCCTCTCACCTCTTTTTCGAGTTCCGCCTTGTTTGCCCCCACTACTACGTTAGCCTGCCGCACGCCATCTTTGAAGAAGATGAACGTCGGAAAGGCGACGACACCAATCTCGGCACCGACTTCTTCAAACTTCTCGATGTCAGCTTTCACGAAAGTGATATGGGGTGCTTCGTTGGCAAGCTGTTCGATGGTCGGCTCAATGAGGCCGCATGCCCTTGAAAAGGGGGAGAAGAAGTTCACTACGACTCTAGTGTTGCTGCTCAGCGTGTGGTGAAAGTCGCTGGCATGCTGAAGCTCTCTAATCATTACCATCCCTGTGTAGACCAAGGGCCTGTCAGTCGCTGTCTAGACGCCCCTTTTGTGCTGAGCCTATAGGGTGACACTCCCAAGCAGGCACAGGCCTGGTCGGCCCCAGTTGCCGTGTGAGACGTGACATGCGCTTCGGATCCGCCGGAACGCGACGGACACGGCAAGTCTCCCAATTTGCCTGCGGGCCGGGACATCCTCAGCCTGGCAGCTGGCCCCGGCTTCCCACCGTCGCCTGCAGCACAGCCCGAGCGAGCAGGCTCCCGTACTGCTTCTCGTGAATTCCCTGCAGGTGGGATACCCGACCGCTACCCTGCGAGCCAACAACAGCGCTCAGAGGGGCCAACTACAACACTCACGGGCCAGGTGAGGCGCTCAGTCTCAACGCCGTCTCTTCCTGTACCTGGATCGATCGCAGGCCTGGATCGCTGAGCAGTGCGTCCCGCAGCGACAGGGCTTCCGCCTCCGGCCAACCATCCCCCGCAACGCCCACCATGACTCGCATGCCGGGATTCTGAAGGCTGTGGCCGCCTGTGGCCGCCTGTGTCCTCCGAACACCGAAACCGCATACAGGCGGTGTCATCTCGGCCGACCGGGCATGGAGGGGGATCGCCGAGGTAAGCCCAAAAGGGGCCACGGGATGATCTCGAAACCCTGAGCGTCCGGGTTTGGTGAGATGAGGATGCTGTCATCAGCCGCAAATGGCGGGTGTCACGTCCGGCGACGTGCGGCGGGGTCGCGTTCGGCGACGTGCTGGGCGATGGCGTCGACGCCGGGCCGGGCGTACCTGGAGGGCAGCCGGAATGCGCGGGCTTCATCCGTGAACGGCTCGGCGTGGTTTACGACATGGAGAAGGCCCAGGAGGGCGCCGCAGAGGCAGAGCGGTCCGTGCCACTCGTTCGGGCTGCGTCCCCCGGTCACACCGGACGGAACGCGACGGCGTCGGTACCCTCGCCCGCATGACGTCACCCGACGCCCAGAAAGGGGTTCCATGTCGGACCCGATGACCGTGCTGGCCATGACGGGGGCGACGACCGTCGTGGCGGCCATGGCCACCAGCGCCTGGGAGAGCACCCGCGAGCGCGTCGTCGAGCTCTTTCGCCGCCGTGGCGACGAGCGGTCCACCGCGTTGCAGGCCCAGCTGGACGGCGACGCGGAACTGGTCGCGGGCGAGAGCGACGACACCGACGGCGTACGCGACGACCTCGTACGCCCCTGGGCACGCCGGATCGGCGCCCTGCTACGCGAACACCCGGAGACCGCAGACGAGTTGCGCGCCCTGGTCGAGGAGGCCTCCGTACCCCCGGCCGCTCAGGAGTGGTCGCAGCACATCACCGCGCACGCCGGCGCAGCCGCCTTCGGCGCTCAGGGACCCGGCAGCAGCGTGCATGTGCACCACCACCGGCCGGCCGCCGGCGAATCCCCCGCATGAGCGCGCCGAACCCGTCGGCGCGTCAGCACGTCACCGCGGAAGGTGGCTTCGCGTACGGCGTGGTCGGCGCCGACCTCCATGTGTACGTGGACGGGCCGCCCTCCTATGTCCTGGAGGAATGGCTCCCCCCGCCCGAGTCGGACCCGGAATGGCTGCGGGAGCTGCCCAGCCGCCTGCTCAGCGCCCGGCACGAGATTGTCCCCTTCACCGGCCGCACGGATGAGCTCGCTGACCTCCGAGTGTGGCGCGGCGCCGTCGGCCGACGGCTCGCCGTCCGCTGGCTGCACGGGACCGGCGGCCAGGGCAAGAGCCGCCTCGCGGCGGCGTTCGCCCGGGACAGCGTCGCCGAAGGGTGGAAGGTCGTCAGGGCCGTACACGCCCCCGGCAACGTGCTCCCGGGCGGCGCCGGCGGCGACCTGCGGGCCGTGGGCGCCGGGATGCTGCTGGTTGTCGACTACGCCGACCACTGGCCGCTCCCCCACCTCACCTGGCTGCTGAGCAACCGGCTGCTCCACCGTCCCGACCTGCCGACCCGGGTGCTGCTGCTGGCCCGCAGCACGGACCAGTGGCCGGCAGTGCAGGCCGCCCTTCACGACTCCCAGGCGGCCACCTCCCTCCAGACTCTGGAGCCCCTGCGGGAGCGCGGCGGCGAACGGACAGAGATGTTCGAGGCCGCCCGGGACGAATTCGCCGCCCGCCTCGGAGCCGCCCCGGGCGCGCCCGACACCACGCCGATACGGGTGCCCCCTCCGGTACCCCTGGACGGGCCGGACTTCGGGCTGACGCTGGCCGTCCACATGGCCGCCCTGGTCGCCGTCGACGCCCACCTTCACGGCCGTCGTCCGCCCACCGACGCCGCTGGCCTGGTCACGTACCTCCTCAACCGCGAACAGGCCCACTGGGCGCGGCTCCACACTCAGGACGCGGGTCGCGCGACGGCCGCCGCGGGGCGGACGTACACGACTCCGCCGCAGGTGATGAACCGCGCCGTGTTCGCGGCCGCACTGATGGGGACCGTACGCCGGGAGATCGGCCGGAACGTCGTAGACCGGGTGACCGGAAGCCCGCCCGCCGCACCGCATCCCGCCGAGCGGGTCCTCGCTGACCACAGTGTGTGCTACCCGCCGACGGGGACCGTACGCCGGGTGACCGGAAGCCCGCCCGCCGCACCGAACCCCGCCGAGCGGGTCGCCGACCACAGTGTCTGCTACCCGCCCTCCGGATCCGAGCCCTCCGTCGTCCTCGAACCCCTGCTGCCCGACCGGCTCGCCGAGGACTTCCTCGCCCTCACCCTTCCCGGCCACTCCGCGCAGAGCGTCTACCCGCCGTCCTCCTGGGCCCCGGAGGCGCTCGGCCGCCTCCTGCCACACGGCGGCGACAGGCAGCCGGAGCCGTGGACGCCCCGCGCGTTGATCTTCCTGGCAGCGTCCGCCGAACGCTGGCGGCACATGCGCCATGACCACCTGTACCCGCTGCTACGGCGGGCACCATGGCTCGCCGTCGCCGCCGGCGGACGGGCACTCGGCGCGGTCGCCGCGCTCGACGACATCGACATGGGACTCCTAGAGGCGATCGAGGCCCTTCTGCCCCAGCGCGAGCACCCCGACCTCGACCCGGCCCGCGCGGTGTTGGTGGAACGGCTCGCCCGGCACTGGCTGGCGGCCACGGACGACCCGGACCGGCACGCCGTCGTCCACGGCAAGCTGGCGAGCGCCCTGCGCGGCGCCGGACGGTACGAGGAGGCACACAACTCGACGGTGCGGGTCGTCGCGCTCCTGGAGCGGCTGGAGGCCGAGCGGCCCGGCTCGCAGACCCCGCACCTGGGCGTGGCGTACGCCAACCTCTTCACCAGCCACACAAGTCTGGGCCAGCCGCACGAGGCCGTCGAAGCGGCGGAACGAGCCGTGCACTTCGAGCGCCTCCTGGCCGAGACCGACCCCGAGGGCCGGTTCGCCGGGCTCGGCCCCGACGGCCGACAGGCCCGGTGGGCGCTCGCCCTCTGCGACCACGCGCGGGCCCTCGCCACCGCCGGGCGGTGGGCGGACGGGTTCCGCGCCCATGCCACGGCGCTCGACGTGCTTGTCCAGTTCGCCGAGCAGGATGCCGAACGGCACGGCAACGACCTCGGCGCGAGCCTCCTCAACATCGGCGCCGACCTCTCCACTGCAGGGCGCGGCGGCGCCGCGGTCGCGGCGACGGAGGGAGCGGTGCACCTCCTCGGGCCCCGGAGAGCCGGCGGCCCCGACCATCCCGGGACCTACGCACTGGCCCTGTCCAACCTCTCCGGCTTCCTGCTCACCTGGCGCAGCGCCCTCCCCATCGGCACCGACTGGCGGGGGCGGGCCCTCGACGCGAGCACCCGGGCAGTCAAGATCAACCGACAGCGTGCCAAGGCGAACCCGGACGCGCTGGCCCCCTCACTGGAACAGTCCCTGCGGGCCCACGCAGGCGCCCTGGAAGCGAAGGGCCGCGCGGCAGAGGCACGTGTTGTCCGCGCCGAGGCCGACGAGCTGCGCAGCCGCATGCGACCACCGCCTGACGTGAGCGGCGTGGCCCGAGCGGACTACGGACCGCAGCAGGCCCGCGAGGCGATCGACACCTTGGAGACCGCCGTCTATCGGTACATGGCGCGGATCAAGGCACCGATCTACACCCGGCGCCTCGTAGCCCTGCTCCTCCCCGTGGCGGCACAAGAAGACGCCAAAGGGCTCGCCGCGCGCACGGAGATCGCCGACGCGTACCGGCGGCTAGCCGAGAACGGTTCGACGAGCGACCGCGTCAATCACGCGGAGGCGCTCGTCCGGCTTGCTCTCCATCGCTGGGCGATGGGGCGTGACACGGGGGTCGAAGACCGGCTGCGCCGTGCGGTCGGGGTGTACGAGGACTTGGCGGCAGCTGACGACCCCGACTACCGCGAAGACGTGGTCCGCGCCCTCGGGCTCCTGGCGCGGTTCCACGAGGAGATGGGCGCGGAGGAGGAAGCCAGGGCGGTGCGCCGGGAGATCCGCCGGCACCACCCGCCCTGGCGGTGGCTCGTACGTCCGGCGCGGCGCCGAGCCCCCTGAAAAGACCAGCAGCGGGCCGACGTAAGGGCAAGAACGCTGTCACCAGCCGCAAACGAGGGGGGTCACGTCCGGCGACGTGCGGCGGGGTCGCGCTCTGCGACGTGCCGGGCGACCGCGTCGACGCCGGGGCGGGCGTAGCGTTCCAGGGAGCGGACGGAGGGGTGGCGGGAGTGGGCCAGTAGCATCGGGGTGGAGGTGCCGTCTTCCGCGTCGTGCGTGAGGGCACTGTGGCGGAGCCGGTGGAGCGTCCAGCCGTTCAGCTCCTCGATGTCGTCGGGTGAGGCGAGGTTGGCCAGCAGCCGGGTGTTCTCCTCGAAGATCTCCTCGGCCCGGCGGTAGGAGAGTCGGGCCCGGCTGGTCTCGGGGCACACGTCGAGCGTCGGTGTTCCGGCGGGGGCCTTGCGGTCGATGAGGAACAGCGGGACGCGGGTGCGGCGGGCGATGAGGCGGGGCAGGAGTTGGGCGGTGCCGGACTGCCAGTGAATCCACTCGGTCGCCCCGCCTTTGGCGGTGATCCTGCCGTGCTTGTCCTGCGGATACAGGTCTTCCACGTTCAGGCACAGCACCTCATCGGCGCGGGCCGCCGACTCGTAGAGCATCTTCTCCCGCAGGGCGACGTCCAGGCGCCACAGGGCGGCGATCTGGTTCTCGGCCAGGGCCTTGGTGCGGTCGGGCGGTGCCGGCCGCCGCTCGATGCCGATCGTGGCACCCGACGCCCACTCGACCTCATCCCGGGTCGGCGCGAAGAACAGATGCAGCTCATGCGCGGTGATCAGCCGCTTGAACCGCGGATACGCGGTCCGCTCGATCGAGGTCACAGTCCCGCCTCGGCCCAGACGACAAGCTCAACATCACACCAACGAAACCGAGGCCGACGGGTGGCGGGCTGTGATCTCAGGGCTTCAAGATCATCCCGTGGCCCCTTTTGGGCTTACCTCGGCGATCCCCCACGTACGGCTCCGCTCGCGAAGACGGGCGGCAGGTCGGCCGGCTCCCCGGCTGCCTCAGTGGAGGGGAGCACGCCAAGTCACCAGTCCCGGTCTGTCCGCCTCCGCGAAGCCCACCGCGAACGGCTTGTCGTCCTCGTCCGTCACCAGGTGGATGCTGCACTCCGTCACGCTGTCGCCCGGCGGGATCATCCGGGCGACCCAGTCGGAGGGACAGCCGGGGATCCTCGTGTCGAGGCCGAAGGGGGTCTTCCCCTGTATCTGCCGGCCGCCCTCGGTGAGCAGGCGGACGCGGTCGGCTTGGTCGGCGTAGAGGTCTTCCGGCCCGGGGTTGGTGTACGTGACCGACACGTAGTACGGGACACCGCGTCGCTCGTTCTCGTTGAGGTCGAGGTCCAGTCCCGCGAGGTCGGCCGCGCTGCCCCGGCGTACGGAAACCAGCGTCGCGGGCAGTTCGAGGACGCCGTCCTCGCGGTCGTCCCACCGGACGCGGACGATGTCGCCCGGCTCCGCCAGCTCTGCGGACGCCGCCTTCAGGCCGCCCTCGACAGGCCAGGTGGCGACCGCCCCGCCCTCATCGAGGTAGCCGTCGGCGATGTGCGACAGCGACAGCACGCCGACCCCCTCGGGCAGCGCGTAGGTCACACAGGTGTCATACGAGTCGCCGGGCGCCAGCGTCTCCGGCGCGGTGTCCGCGCAGGGCAGGTCGCTCCCGTCCGGCCTGCCGCCGCTCAGGTAGACCTCCTCCCCACGCTCCCAGTCGGTGCCGTTCAGCGCGAAGTTGCTGTCCACCATGTAGGCGTCGGGGAGCTTCCTCGGGCCGGTGTTGGTGACCTCGAAGGTGAGGTAGTGGGGGACCATGCCCTTCAGCTCCTCGTCCACGCGCGCCCCCCGCATGTCTTCCTGCGAACCCCGGACCAGGCTCTTGACCGTGACCCTGACCTTGTACGACCGGTCGTCGGTGTCCGTGTGGACGACATCCCGTGCGCCGGTCCGCACCGGCAGGTCCGTCCAGGAGGCAGGCCTCTTTGCGGCCTGCTCCACGACCCCGCCCGCGTCCTGTTCTCCCGTGCACCCGGCGAGGAGGGGTATCGTGGCCGCGCTTGTGGCGGCCCTCTTGAGGTAGCTGGACAGGCGCATGATTCCCTTGCCGCACGATGTGATCCGGAGCCGCCGGAGGGCTGGCGCATCGTAGGCGTCACAGCGGGGGCGGAGACGGCGATCCTATACGAGTCACAGAGAAACCCCAGGTCAGCCCCCTGCGTGAGGGGCGGCGAGTGGCAGGAAGACTCAGTAGGCCGACACCGTGACCGCCAGGAACACCGCCCAAGCCCACGCCATCACACCTTGGTTGCCGCCCCCCACCCGGGCCGCAGCGCTGACCAGCGCGACTTCGTGTCGGATGCAATGGGCGGCAGTTGGACACTGGTGTCAGCTCGTGCGCCTGAAGCGTTCAGCACAATGAGGGCTCGATCCGGCCCTAGACTTTCCCCCGCGCACCCAGCCGGGGAGGGCTGATGCGCCTGACGATCCCGGGGGAGCGTTTTCATGGCAGCATCGCACACCACGTCCGACCAGCCGCAAGTCCGGGGCGTCTTCGACTGCGACGCGGCCCATCGCAGCCCACTCCGCTCCGACTACAAGCAGATCTTCGATTCCGGTCTGATCGTGCTCGACACCAATGTGCTGCTCAACCTCTACCGCTCGAACGAGAGCACCCGCCGGGACACTCTTGCCGCCCTCGCCAGGCTCCGCGAGCGCCTGTGGATTCCACACCAGGTGCTCACGGAGTTCTGGCGTAACCGCGAGTCGCCGACCGTACGCCATCACCACGCGACCAAGGCCAATGAGGCGAGCGCCGCGCTCGACAAGGCGGTCAACGCCGCCCGGACAGCCGTGACCACCTGGCTGACCGCCGTCCAGCTCAAGGACAACGAAGAGGCTGTGGAGCGGACTGACGGAGATCTGGCCGAGCTCGCCGAAGCAGCCGGCAGCCTCAAGAAGTTCATCCGCGCGCAGGCCGAGTGCGACGCACTCAAGGAGACTGCCACCACTCACACTGACCCGGTGCTCAACGCCCTCGAACCGCTTCTGCACAGCCGGGTCGGCGAGCCCCTGTCGTCGGACGAATACGACAGGGCAGTGAAAGAGGCGCAGGAGCGCGCCGACGAGGGGATACCGCCGGGGCACGAGGACTTCCGCACCAAGGAACCCGAGCTGGCTGCCGGTGACTACCTCGTGTGGGTCCAGCTCATGGAGGAGGCCCGGCATCGCGGGTGCGACGTTCTGCTGGTCACGGGGGACGTGAAGAAGGACTGGTGGACCAACCGCGGATACGACATCCCGCCCCGCCCCCGTGTCGAACTCCTTCAGGAACTGCGGGAGCAGGCCGGCGTGGGACTTTACATGCTCACTCCAAGCGAGTTGCTCCGCTGGGCCAAGGAACTCCTCGACCTGAATGTGGACGAGGGCTCGGTGCGCGACTTGGAGCAACTGGGCGAGGCATCGGCCGACAAGGACTCCGAAGGCGAAGCCTGGACGGCGGATTCGCTGGCGGCGTTCATGGACGAGCTGATGAGGCGCTATCCATCCCGAGTCAAAGCAATCGTTGCGGCTGCGGCGAACGGCGGGTTCGTGGACCGGGAGACGGTGTACGAGCTTGCCGGCTACGACGAGACACGCAGACTTCGCGGCTTCACCCAACCGATCGGCACCCTGTCGAGAGATCTGCAGGCGATGGGCGTGCTGACAGGAGGGGAGCCTTTCCTGCTCACCACCGTCTACGGCCACGCCATCGATCCTTCCTGGGCGAAGGGGTTCCGCATTCCGAGCGGGGTGATTCCCCTGCTCCGGAGCAAGTACGAGGGAAGCGACCTGTGGCAGCCCCGAGACGGCGCGGAAGCGGGGAGCGAACCTTCCGACAAGGGCTGATACTCCAGCCGTACATCGCTGTTGCGACGTCCGACCGACCGCGCCTACGGGTGCGTGTCCGTGACCGCGATGACCTCGTCGAGGCGCTCCAGGGCAGCCTGCAGGTCGTCGACCTTGGCCTGGATGCGGTCACGCTCGGCGCGCAGCATGGCTCGTTGCTCGGCGTCGGTCTGCCCGGAGTCCCAGCACGGCAGGAGTTCCGTGATCCTTCGGCTGGTCAGGCCGGCGGCGTACATCTGCTGGAAGAATCGGACCAGGGCGACGGCATCCTGCCGGTAGAGGCGCTGTCCGGAGGGGCTGCGCCTCGCGATGAGCAACCCTTGCTCCTCGTAGTAGCGCACGGCGCGTACCGAGACGCCGGCGCCCCGCGCCACCTCGCCGATGCGGACCAGCCGCTCGGCCGCTGGCTCCGTGACGGTCATGGTGTTCTCCGTAAGTTGTTAGGCGGCCCGGGAGGGCCGGGTGTGGCTGATGGTGTCTTGCCAGTTGTGGCTCCAGAGGAGTGGCCGCCCGGCTCTCCGGGGCGCCCTGGCTGCTGATTGAGATGTGCGCGCTTCGTGCGGTCGCTGATTACGGAGATGACAGCGGGGTGTTCCTCGGGCCAACGGCATACCGTGCGGAACGAGGAGGGGCGAGTGAGCGAGCGAAGGACCCAGGTCTGGGCCGGCGTCGACGCGGGCAAGGGCCACCACTGGGCCGCAGTGGTCGACGAGACCGGCTCGACGCTGTGGTCGAAGAAGATCGACAACGACGAAACGGCGATCCTGACCGCCATGGGCGAGATCCTGGACCTCGCGGACAAGGTGTCCTGGGCGGTGGACATCTCCGGAACGTCCTCCGCCTTGTTGCTGGCCCTGCTCGCAGCCCACGGTCAGCAGGCCGTCTACGTCCCCGGCCGCACCGTCAACCGCATGTCGGGCGCCTACCGGGGCGAGGCGAAGACCGATGCCCGTGACGCCTACGTCATCGCCGAGACGTCCCGCCAGCGACGGGACTTCGCCACCATCGACGTGCCCGCCCAGCTGGCCGCCGACCTGGCGCTGCTGACCGCCCACCGCTCGGATCTGGTGGCCGACCGGGTGCGGATGATCAACCGGCTGCGCGACGTACTGACCGGCGTCTTCCCCGCCCTGGAACGGGCCTTCGACTACAGCTCGCACAAGGGTGCGCTGGTTCTGCTCACCGGATACCAGACGCCGGCCGCCCTGCGGCGCCGCGGCCGGGCCCGGCTCACCGCCTGGCTGGCCAACCGCAGTGTCCGGGGCGCCGACACGGTCGCGGCCACCGCCCTCGAAGCGGCACAGGCTCAGGAGACTTCCCTGCCCGGTGAGGACGTCGCCGCGCAGATCGTGGCGGATCTGGCGGCGCAGATCCTGGCACTGGACGACCGGCGAGGTGCTGCCCCTCGACATCGCCGATCCCGCATCCGTGCGGGCCGCCGCCGAGGCCGCCCCGGACGTCTCGCTGCTCGTCAACAACGCGGGGATCCAGACGGGGACCGACCTGGTGACCGGTTCGCTGGACGCGGTGCGGCACGAGCTGGAGACCAACGTGTTCGGCCACCTGGGAATGATCCGGGAGTTCGCGTCGGCGCTCGGCAGGAACGGCGGGGGCGCGATCGTCAACGTGCTCTCCGCCATGTCGTGGTTCGGAGGCAAGGGCGCCAATGCCTACCACCTGACCAAGGCCGCCGCCTGGGCCATGACCAACGGCGTCCGCCTGGAGCTCGCCGAGCAGGGCACGCTCGTGACGGCGGTGCACCTCGGCCTGGCCGACACCGACATGGCGGCGGGCTGGCCCGTGGCCAAGATCGTGCCGTCGGACCTGGCCGACGCGGCGCTCGACGGTGTCGAAGGGGGGTCCGCCGAGGTCCTCGCCGACCAGTGGAGTCGGGACGTCAAGTCGGCCCTCGGGGAGTATCCGAACGGAAAATAGCGGTAGGCGTCAGGTCATGGATCCAGACCGAAGACCCTGCGCCACTTCGACGCCTGATCGTCAGCCGGGGCGTTTGGCCATGACGACCAGACCGGGCCCGCTGTATCCCGTCGGGGGGAGCCGCAATTCAGCGACCGAGTTCAGGCCGGCCTGCTCGATCAGATTGGCGAGTTGTTCCGGCCGCCACTTGTGGGTCGTCCAGCGGACGGGTACGCCTCCGTAGGCTTCGGTACGCACTGCGTCCTCGTCGCCGACGTGTGTTCCGGTGATGAAGTGTCCGCCTGGCTTCAACGCGCGCGCGAAAAGGGCGAGGACCTGGGGAAGGACGTCACGGGGGAGGTTGAACAGCGACCACCACCCGAGCACGCCGCCCAGGGTCGCTTCACCGAGGTCGAGCTCGGTGGCGGAAGCGACAGTGAAGCGGCACTCCGGATGAAGGCGGCGTGCGTTCTCGATCATGCGAGGAGAGAGATCCACCCCGGACACGTCGAGTCCGCGTTCGGCGAGGTAGGCGGTCACTGTTCCGGGCCCGCAGCCGACATCGAGGACAGGCCCGAGCCCGCGCACAGTGTCAGCGAAGGCGTCGATCGACGCCTTGAGCCACGGATCCCTGCGGATGTCGCCGACTCCAGTCGTCACGACCATGTGGGCATAGTTGTCGGCCACGCGGTCGTAGGACTCACGTACGACGTCGAGGTCGGCCGGGCGGTCAATATGGTGTGCGCGCATCAGCCAACCATAGGACCGCACGGGGGACTTGGGGCTGGTGAAGCGGTTAACACCAAGCCGTTCTTCACGGCCCGGCTGACCTCGTGAGGGCGTTCACGCGGTTCTCGTACTCACGGCGGGCCTTTCGCTGTGCCGGTATCACCGGGACGCCCTGGGCACCGTCGAGCGGATGGCAGCGGGCGAGGAGCTGTGGTGCACGGCGGGGACGGCGCTGACGCCCAGGGTGTAGCCCTGGCCGCGCCGTACAGTGACGCCGTGGTCGACGGCCGGGGAGAACATCGGTACAGCCGTTGGCGCTGAAATTGATCACGTGCGCTGACCCGGCTCTCGCTCTCCCGGCGGGCTGAGGTTACGTCCTGGGCGCCGTCGAGGGCCTGGCGCAGACCCTTCAGCTGTGCGGCGTGGTCCAGGCCGGGGACCAGCGGGAGCCGGGGCTGCTGCCGGGCCCAGGGGTAGGGTCGCACGCGGTAGGCCCCCACCCCGATGCCATCCGGGTGGGGGCCTACCGGCCTGGGGACGGCTACGCGCGGGAGGCGCGGCCCACGGGCGCGATCAGGACCTTCGCGGGGTCCGTCTCGCCCTTGTTGTACTCGGTGATGATGTTCTCGGCCAACGGCAGGGAACGGGATTGGGAGCCGCCGCCGGACTTCGTCATGCGGATGGCGTTGGTCTTCCACAGGCGGACCGTGTACTTGCGCAGGGCCTTGGCCAGACGATCAAGGTCGACCTTGTCCCAGTTGTTGTCGATGACCAGGCCGACCGCGCGGAGGACCATGTTGTCCCACGAGGAGGCGTCCCGGCCCCAGGCGGCGGCCACGGTGTTGAGGACCTTGGGCAGCAGTCCCTCACGCTTCTCGCCCACGGCCATGACGGCCTGGACGGCGCCCACCTGGTTGACCGTGCTGCTGCCGGTGACGGTCAGACCGCAGGACCGCACTTCGGCGTCGATCCGCGTCACCAGCGGTTCGCCAGCCTTGAGGGCCACCCGGTAGTTGTCCGCGGGCTTGACCGCCTTGCGGTCGCGGTTCGCGGCGAGGAACAAGGCGGCTTCCTCGGAGATGTCCAGCCCTTCGTACACCAGGCAGTGCCGTTCGAAGTCGGGCCCGTGCTTCTCCAGGGCCACCTGATTGCTGTGCTGGCCGTCCAGGACGTAGTACCGGCCGTCGGACCGCCGGGCGACGATCGCGGGGAGCAGGACGGCGGGATTCCAGATCTTGGCCAGCTTGTTGGCCCAGGGGCGCTGGAACATCCGCTGGGAGTCCAGGCTGGGGTCGACCTCCAGCAGGCCCACCGGGATCTTCCGGTAGTAGACGGGCCGGTCGTCGTGCGGCACCGGCTCGTACTGCGGCGGCACGTCCTTCCCGCGCTGCCTGCGCACGGTGACCTTGCGGACGGGGGCGGTCTTCGTCCCCCGTTTGCCCGCGGCGCCCTTGGGGGCCGGGGCGGTCGTCGTCGCCATGGAGGCAACTCCCGTCCAGGTTGGTGGTTTGACGGCCAGCCAACCTTAGAAATTTCTCGCATGTCAAACGGTTTCGCATCTCCGAAGTTCTCGCACTTTTGTTCTTCTCGCATCGTCTTGGACCCGACACGCTGGTGACCTGCGAATTGAGGGCTGATTGTGCGTTCACCCCCGCGCCGGGTGCTCTCAACCGGGCTTCGTGCGCCCCCGCGCGCGCCATGATGCGCTCTGCTCTGACGGCCGGCACAGGGGATACCCGAGTGTGAGTAGTTGGCGCACAGGAAATCCCGGCGAAAACGATCATGGTCCGGTCGGCGCGAGGGTGCTGACGCGGTTCTCGTACTCGCGGCGGGCCTTGCGCTGGGCCGGGACCACCGGAGCGCCTGGGCCGCCGTCCAGCGGCTGGCAGCGGGAGAGGAGTCGGTGGTGCACGGCCGGGACGGCGGTGACGCGCAGGGTGTAGCCCTGGCCGCGCCGTACGGTCGTCCCCTGGTCGAGCGCGGCGCGCTCGGCGGGCTCCAGTTCGGTGGTGCGGAGGTAGTCGGCGACCTTGCCCGGCATGTCGAGCGTGACCGGCAGCTCCGGGGCGGCCACGTCCTCCTCGATGGCGGTGTGCTCGGGCAGGAGGTCGGCGACGGCGGTCCGGATCGCGCCGCGGCTGACCCGGTGGTCGCGGGCGAGGGCCGCGATGGAGCGGCCTTCCAGGTACGCGGTGCGCACGTCGGCGGTCTGGGCGGCCGCGATGGCGGGGCGGCGCCCGCCCTTCGCGCCCTTGGCCTCGGCAGCACGCAGTCCGTCGTAGGTCAGCTCGCGCTGGAGGTCGCGTTGGAGTTCGCCGGCGGCGGCGAGGGTCTGCACCATGAACTTCACGGTGGACAGCAGCTCGCCGGTGCGGGGGTGGCGGGCGGTGAGGTCCATGGCGGAGAACGCGCCGTCGTGGATGCGCAGGGCGAGATGGTCGCGGTGCAGGACGTCGAGCACGTCGAGGATGTGCTGGTTGCCGCGCACGAGGCGGAACATCTCGGAGATGTGCACGGTGTCGCCTGGCCGCGCGTAGGTGAGCAGTTCGCTGAACTTCGGGCGCTGGAGCGGGTGGAGGCGGCTGGAGGTGCCGGGGTCCTCCTCGAAGACGACCGGGTCCTCGATCCCGGCCTCGGTCAGGACGAGGTCCTGCCGGGCGGTGGACTGCTGGTCGGTCGAGACGCGCTTGTAGACCAGGTTCGCCACCGTGGGGCCCCTTCCGTACGGAGGATCGGACCCTATCTGTCGTCAAACCCTGTCAGCAATCACCATCGGATCTGATTGGATTCGCGCCGCCGCGAACCCCTGGATTGCCCGGGTTCATTGGACGCGTCAGCCGCCTGTCGTCAAACGATCCTTTGCCGACAAGAGCCTGCGGCTGATCGGGGCAGCTACGTCACGTGGCTGAAAGGCATTGAGCAAGTGCTCCCCGAGTCGAGAAGATCCGGGATCATGAAGCATGCTCCCGGATGACTGGCATCTCACCCAAGACGTTGACGACTTCCTCGCCCGAGCCGGGGACTTCCTGCGCTCGCGCCCCGCCCTACACAACACGCCGCTGACGGACATCGAGAAACTGCGGATACGCAGGCCGGACGTACATGGCCCCGTCACCGCCGTCTTCGGCCGACTGGAGGCCGGAGGCGAGGTCCACGCGGTCTTCTATCTCACTTCCCGCGGCCGCCTGGGCCTCACCCCCCTCTCTGTCGAGCAGACCGACGCCCTCGCCGCCCACCTGGCCGTCCTCGGCCACTCACCCGCCAACGTCATCGCGGACCACGACACCGCCACCGCGTTCGCCGACTCCTGGCAGCGGCAGACGGGTGCGGCGCCAACACGCTACTGGCGGACGCATCTCTACCGTCTCGGCACACTCACCCCGCCGCAGCCGCACCCGGAGGGCCGGGGCCGTCTCACGGGCGGCACGGACCGCGAACACGTCGTGCGCTGGTGCCGTGAATTCTGCCTCGACGTCGGGGAGCAATCCTCCATCGACTTGATCGACGCCGGTTCCTGGGACGTCTCGCGTTTCGGCGACCGCCACTTCACTTTCTGGGAAACCCCGGATAGCACCCCCGTCTCGATGGCGGCCGCGACCTCGGTCATCGGCGGCATGGTCCGGATCGACCCCGTCTACACCCCGGCCCACCTCCGGGGCCGCGGATACGCGGGCGCCGTGACGGTGGAGGCGAGCCGGGCAGCACTGGCCGCAGGCGCGACGGACGTCGTCCTGTTCACAGACCCAGACAACCCCACCAGCAACGCCCTCTACCAGCGTCTGGGATACGTCCGTATCGCGGACTTCGCCGGATACAAGTTCTCCTACGGCGCACCACACGCCGAGTGAGATCTTGATCGACCTGGTCGGTGACGCTCAGTCCTGCTCGCCACCGTCGTCCTCGTCATCGGTGTGCGGGTCACGCAGCTGCCGCAGGCCAGGCGCAGCCGGCCGGGTGAAGGCGTAGCGGCCGAGGAAGTTGATGTGGTCGTACTGGAGCGGCGACAGGCGGGCGAGCAGTTCGTCGGTGACGGGGAAGCCGTCAGCGGCCAGCTGCTTGACGGCGGCGTCGATGTAAAGGCTGTTGAACAGGACCACGGAGTTGAGGGCCAGCCCGAGGGCGCCGAGCTGGTCCTCCATTCCCTCGCGGTAATGCTGGCGCAGTTCGCCGCGCTGCCCGAAGAAGATCTTCCGGGCGAGGCGATGGCGGGCCTCGGTGACGTTGAGCTGGGCACCGATGATGCGCCGGTATCCCTCGTCGGAGACGAACTGGAGAAGGTGCAGGGTCTTGAAGATCCGTCCGTAGTGGGCGAACCCTTCGCCGAGCCCGGTGGGCTTGCCGTCGCGGGAGAGCATGCGGATCAGGTCGTGTCCGCGGACCTCGCCCAGGGTCAGGGAGCCTGCCACGCGGAGCATGTCGCCCCAGTGGGCGCGTATGCGGTCCAGGCGGATGGTGTGGTTGGAGACCGGCTGGAGCGGCCCGTAGCCGGCCGCGGTGTTCGTCCGCCACAGCCGGGCGTCGGAGATGTCGGCGATCCTCGGCGAGAATTGGTAGCCGCAGATCGCGAACAGGCCGAAGACGATGTCGGAGTACGACGCGGTGTCGGTGATGACGGTCTCCGGCTTCGGGCCGCCGTCGCGGGCGTGGATGGCGTCCAGGATGAACAGCGAGTCGCGCAGCGTGCCCGGCACGACCACGCCGCCCAGCCCCATCACCTGGTCGTTTACCACGTTCAGCCAGGTGGCGCCCTTGTGTCGCAGCCCGAAATAGCGGGGGTTCGAACCCGCGTACAGGGTCTGCACGGGCACGGTGAAGCGGACCCCGTCGGCGGAGGCGACCAGGCCGCCACCCCACGCCCTCACGACGTCGATCTTTGCCTGGGCCTCGATGAACAGGCCGTTCGCCACCGAGATGTTCTCCGCCCGGAAGTAGCCCTGATCGACCTGAACCAGACGGCCCCGGCTGAGCGCCGGGACGTCCGGCTTGATGACCGGGGTGAACCCGACATTGCACGCTTCCGTCAGCAGGACGGCGCACAAACTGGTGGTGAAGCCTTCCATGTGGGAGTCGGCGCCGGAGATGTGCGTGAACGCGTCCGCCATCCCGGTCAACTCGGCGACCTCCAGCAGCAGCTCGGGGAAGTCGACCTTCGGCAGCATGCCGTTGACCAGCTGCCGGAAAGGCGGCATGAGCTTGGGCTCCTCCGCCTTGCCGAGCTTGCCCAGCTTCAGCTTCCCGCCCACGACCTCCAGCGCCGTGTTGCCCGGAAGCCCGGCAGCGACCTGGACGTACGCGGCGTGCAGAGCGGAGGCGAGTTCGGCGAGGTGTCCGGCCGGTTCGCTCTCCAGGCCGAGCGCGGTGAGCACCTTCGGCTCGGCGGCTGTCCACTTCTCCCCGGCCAGCAGCTTGGCGCGGGGGTCGCCCCAGCGGTCGCCGTCCTTGGCGAACACGTCCCGCCGGCGCAGGGAGCGGTGCAGATGCTCCAGGACGCAGAACGAGTACGCGGCCTTGTCGACCAGGCCGTGCGGCACGTTGGGGTTGGCGAACACCAGCCGCCGCCACGAGCCCGTCACCAGATCGGCGGCAACCTCTTCGACGCCGACCTTCTTGCGGCCGATCAGCTCCGGGAGCCGCTTGAGGGCCTGAACGACGGGCGCGCCGGCTTCCACGGCACCGAAGTCGATGACCTCGACCAGCAGGCGAATGAAGCCACGCACCGTGCCGTAGCGGGCGACCAGCTCGGCCCGCCATTCCGCGTCGTCGTCCCCGTCACTGTCCGGGACCACCGAGGCGATCGTGGCGAGCGCCTCGGCCAGCTGCTCGCGCGGCACGACCTGCTCGATTGCAGACCACGCGTCGACCACGGAGACGAGCTCGCCGGTGTCGGTCGCGGGCGGCGTCGTCATCAGCACGTCGACCGCTGCGGCGACCTTCTTCGCGGCCTTGCGCAACTGGGGCAGGGCCTTGAGCTTGGCGTCGTTGCCCATCCGCTCGGCCTTCGCCAGCAACTTGGTGGCCATCAGCGCGTGCAGCAGATCGAGCGCGTCATCCACCGTCGCGGTCTCCAGATGCCGCACGGTCGCCAGCAGCGTCGCGGTCTGCCGCGTGACCTCCAGCCGCTTCAGCGTCGGCGCCTTCGAGGTCAGCCCGTACCGGGCCAGCCCGGTCATCCGAGCGGCCGGAACCCGTCCGGCATCCACTGTGCCGGCCCCTAGGCCCCGCACCTCGCGGGCGCGGTCCAGGGCCAGCTCCATAGCCTTGCCAGACACCCGCATCGGGCCGAGCCGCAGCCGCTCCAGCTCCGACACCCGCTTCTTCTCCGGCACCTCCAGCAGCCGGACCATCTCGGTCCGCAGCTCGTACGGCACCACCTCGTACAGCGCGGCGTGCAGCCGGTCGTTCTCCTCCTGGCGGAGCGCGGCCACCATCCGGGCCAGCGACGTCACACCCGGCAGCAGCACCCGGTTGTTCACCAGCCACACCACCGCCCGGTCGAACAGGGCCCGCGGCCCCTCCAGTGACGACCACACCCGCGCCGCCAGAAACTCCCGCAGCTCCGCCTCCCCAGCCACGAAGTCCCGGTAGCCGTAGGTGTCGCGGATCTCCCACGCGTGTTCGTACACCGTCTGCGCGCGCGTCCCGTACTCGGCGAAATGCTCGTCGTCGAGACCGAGCTGCTCGGCGACGAACCGCACCACGGAGGCCGGTACCGCCCTGGGGTCCTCGGTCAGGAAAGTGCCGAGCATCCGCACCGTGCCCCACTGCACCGCCCACCCCAACCTCGTAGCCGAACGGCGCTTCGCCCGAGCGAGCTCCAGGGCCCTGGTGTCCAGGCGGAAGAACTGTTCCAGCTCCCCGGGTGAGGGTTCCGTGGCGAACCGGCCGTAGCGGGCCTCTTGCTCAGCAGACAGGTATTCAACAGGCATGGCCAGGAACGTAGAGCCCGCTGACCAGGCAAAACGGGCACGTCACCGAACCGGAATCAAGATCGCGCCGATACCGCTAATTTCCGTTCGGATACTCCCCGAGGGCCAAGTCCCGGCTGCCGCTGGCGCCGGAGGAGTTAAACGCCGCGATGGACCGCGCCCGGGTGGAGCTGACGGCAGGCTGAGGAGGCCAGGGGCAGCGGCGTGTCCGGGGCTGATAAGGATGTCCTCGGGCCCCGAAGCCTCCGACTCCGAGTGCGATAACAGCAAGAAGCGAGGAGGACGTTCAAGTCTGAGAAGCGTGCTCCGGGTAGATCGGGGGTCGTGTGAGGACCGTATCGAACCTGTACGGAACGATTTGGTCCGACACGGACCGAGATGAGACCTGCAGCTGGCAAGGGTGGGCTGGCTTTAGCTTCTTGCTGTTATCTGCGATGGTGGGAGTGGATTCCGTACGCTGTCGGACATGCCGAACCCGTGCACCGCCGACGCCCTCACCGCGATCCACGCTTTCGTCAAGGCCCAGCAGGACGCCGGGTACGCCCTCGACACCGTACGGCTGCGCGGCACGCTCCTCACCGAGTACCTGGAACACGTCCTCCACGAGGAGAAGGTCCCTTCCCTCACCGCCGAAGAACTCCTCCAGCCCGAGCGAGCGGCCTCCTGGCTCGACGCAGCAGGCGCCGGCGCGACTCGCCGGCGCAACACCCTCACCGGCCCGGCCGCCGCCGCGGCGCACGACTCCCAGCGCGCACGCGTCCAGACGTACAACGCCTTCGCCGGCCACCTCGGGCTGTCGCTGACCCTGCCCTACCCGGCGTCCGGGCACGGCGACCGACTGGAACCCGAGCAGGCCCACACGCTCCTGCGCACCCTCGCCGTGAAGCGGCCCACCGGCGCCAACGCCGCCACCGCCATCCGCACCGCCGCGGTGGCCGCCCTCGTCGCCGCCACCGGCCGCACCGTCCCGCAACTCCACAGGCTGAACGTCTCCGACGTCGACCTGGAGCGCCGCCCCGTCCCCGTCGTCACGGTCGACGACTCCGAGCACCTGCTCGACAAGCACACCGTGCAGATCTTGCGCCGCTGGCTCGACGTCCGCGCCGGAATCACCAAGGCCCTGGAGGGCAGCGACCCGGGCTTCCTGTGGATCCCGACGAAGCCCGGCCGGGAACGCGCCGGCGTCCAACCGCCGAAGCCCGGTCTGACCAGAGCCGCCGTGCGCACCCTTCACTCCGCACACCGCAACCTCGTCCTGCAGGTCGTCGGCGTCCCCCTGCGCCCTTACGCGCTCCTTCCCCGCTCCTGACGGCGTCGTTCACCAGCGGGCATGGGCACGTAGCCCGCCGGTAGGAACTGATGAGTCTGGACTTGCCGTTTCCTACTGCTGGGCTCTGTCGTTGACTGATCGTATGAACCGACAGATCGACAGAAGGGGCTGGCGTGCGACAGGAGTGGCCCACCTCCGGCCATCAGGGGACTGATAGTGCACCGTGAGCCGATGGGCTACGACCTGTTCGGGGACCCGTACTTCGAAGACGACGTTGCGGTACCGGAGCCCGAGCAGCTGCGCGAGTTCACCCCTCAGACGCTGCCCAAGCACTTTCGTACGTGGCAGCAGATCCGGGACGTTGGCCTGGAGCCGGTAGGTTCGCCTGTCGGGCTGCTGTCCTGGACACCGTCGGGTGCCTGCGCTCCTAAGACCGCCAAGGTCTACGACATCTCCAAAGCCAGAGAGGCCGGCCCCCGCGAACCTGACCTGCTCGAGCTCTGCGAGGAAGCCGAAGAGCAGGAACCGTCGGCCGCATCTGGCGGAGTCGAACGAGTGCATCCGGTGATCAGTCAGGGTGTCCTGGCCTTGGCCGCGTGGTCCGAGTGGGTGCCGTTGGTCGGCGCTGAGGTGCCGCGGTTGCCAGGCGTCTACCTGGCCAGGCGGGGCCAGAACGGTCCGATTGTCTACGTGGGCATGTCGGGTGAGCGCCAGGGCGAGGGGCTGCGGGGCCGGATACGGCGGTACACCAGTGGAAAGGCGTTGGCCTCTGGGCTGGGCGAGGCGGTCCTCGACCGGGCGCTGGCCGACTTGGATTGGTTGCGCGAGCGCCTTGCGGAAGTCGAGAGCGGTCAGCCGATGCGGGCGACCGGCTGGGGCAAGGCTGCCTTGACGTGGGCGGACCTGTATGTCTGCTGGGCTGTCACCGCAGATGGTGAGACTGCCCGCGTCCTGGAGGAACGGGTTCTGGCGTTGGAGAGCGTCGACTGGTGGAATCGCGCCCGCTGACTGTCCGGACCAACAGGCAGCCAGGATCACGCACCTTCTCCCTGCTCGACTGCCGTGAGCGGCTCTCCCACTGCCCCTCCATCTGGCCTGTCACGGTCCCGGCAGTCAGCCGGCCGACAGCACGGCCACGTGGAGTTCGCGCACGCCTGTGGTGCGCGGGTGCCGCTCGGCCAGCTCGGTCACGATGCTGCGGATGGCGGGCCGGTCCCGGACCTCTCCGGGGCTCGCCCGATGAGCGTCCAGGAGGGCGCGGGCGGTCTGCTCGGGCCGGTTCCACGCCCACCAGGCCCGCGCCATGTCCGTGCCCAGCCGCGCCTTGCGCTCAGCGGTCGGGAACTGATCGGGGCGCAGACCCTTGCCCGCCTCCAGCGCGGCGCCGGCGTCGCCCAGCGCCCAGTGCACACCGACCGCGTACAGGTCGACAGCGGCCCGGCTGATGGGAAACAGACGGCCCGGCGGGGGCGGCCCGGGAAGACGGCGGGCGGACCGGCGGGCTTCCTCCACCATCGCCAGCGCCTCGGCGCGCTGGCCGCCCCGCGCGGCCGTGTACGCCAGCGTGCACAGCATCTGCGCGTACGCGGCCGCCGCAGCGTCCGTGCGCAGACCCGTCGTCTCCACCTCGGTCGCCGCCGAGGTCATCAGGCGCTGGGCTTCGCCGTGGCGGTCCTGGTGGCGGAGCACGATCGCCAGCTCCCGGACGGCGGCCGCCGCAGCGAGCGGGGAGCCGGACACCTCAGCCCAGGTACGGGCACGGTCCGCGGTGAGCCGCGCCCTCTCGTACGAGCCGATCTTGCTGAGGACCGAGGAGGTCAGCGTGTAGACGGAGGACAACCGAGCCTGGTCGAGGTCCTTGCGGGAGGCGGCGGCCCGGTGCCCGTCCGCGATGAGGCTGGGCAGCACGGCCAGGAGCCGGCCGTGCACGCCCTTGTCGTACAGCTCCCGGGCGGCTGCCAGGCGGCCGTCCAGGGGCCCCAGGCCAGTCGTGGGAGTCGGGGTGGCGGCGAGAGCTTCGTCCAACCCCATGAGCAGGGCGGCCGGTCCGGCGGCTGCCGTGGCGGTGAGCAGCGTGCGGCGGCGCATGGGGTCCTCCTCGGCGTCACGCGGGCTGGCCGTCACTCTAGTGCCGGCCGGTGCCGGCGTGGACGGTGGCGCCAGAGATGTCATCAGGATGTGTCGGGGCACGCCCACCTCGGCCGCCGCCAGGTGCACGAGCCCCAGGTCGATGACACGTGCACGGCGTTCGAGGCGGGACACCGTTGCCGCTGAACAGCCGATCCGCTCACCGAGGTCGGCCAGTGTCCAGGAGCGATGCTCGCGTCCGAGCCGGATCAGGGCACCGGGGCGCCGCTGCTCGGACAACTGGCGTGCCGTCGTGCTGTTCCAGAGCGGGTCTACGGGCACCGGCCCCTCCCACGCCGCACTACCGGGGGCGTCCCACGGTAAAGGCGCCGCCGACCGGCGTCGAGACCGCTTGCACACCGTGCAAAGTGCTTGCACCGCACGGTAGATGACCACCGGGCGGCCAGTCGGCGCGGTGTGCTGGGTGCGTCGCCCCGGCCAGCGGGGCACCGTCCATCGGAGGCATCATGGCAACCGCCGCCGAACTCCCCGTGTCCATCGACCCGACGACCGCCACCACCCGACCCGCCCGCGAGGTCGTGCCGGCCGCTCTGTGGAACAAACAGGTCGGCCTCATCATGCGGGACCACCCCTACGACTCCGTCATGGCGGCCCGGGTCCTCGACCAGGGCTACGCCTACCTGCTGACCGCGATGCGGCACCGAGGCGAAGGCCTCGGGCTCGCCCCGAGCACGCTCGTCGACGTCGGCGTCCACGCCGTCATCCTCGACACCGTCAGCTACTTCGAGCTGTGCGAGCGCTTCAACGGCGGGCACTACCTCCACCACGTCCCGGAGGTCGACTTCAAGGACGACGGGTCGGTGCTGAGGACGGCGGACCTGATCGCCGCCGACGGCTGGCAGGTCGACCTCCCCTTGTGGACGGACGCCGCCAAGTGCGGCCCCTGCCACCCGGGCAACGACTCGCACTGACCTCTCGTACGTGCCCCACGGGTCCGGCCGGGCTGCCGGGCCCGTGGGGCATCGTCGGGTGAAATTCCCTCGAACCGGCCCGCCCGGCGGCGCCGCCCGCCACGATGGGCGGGGTGATCCCCACCGCAGACCTCTGGCACCACTACGGCCGCACCCGTCACGCCACCGACCGCACCGTGCCCGCCCACTTCTTCTGGAGCTGGGGCCAGGACAGCGGCCCCGGAGTCGAAGTCCTCGGCGACATCACCGGCCGCAGCGTCGGCGACCTCGGCGCCGGCGCGGCCCGGCACGCGGCCCACCTGGCCGTCCACCACCAGCCGGCCCGCATCACCGCCGTCGACGCCTCGCCCGCCCAGCACGCGATGGCCGACGACCTGTACAGGCACCTCGCCTCCCGGCTGCGCCTGGTCCGCTCCGACGTGACCCGGCACCTGCACGCGGTGGCCGACACCTACGACGTGCTCTACAGCGTCTTCGGAGCCGTCGACTTCGCCGAGCCGTGCAAGCTGCTGCCGGCAGCCGCCAGTGCCCTGCGCCCGGGTGGCCGCCTCGTGTTCTCAACCCTCGCCCACCATCTCGACGGTGAACCCGCCCACCCTGACGTGCAGCCCACCGAGATCGGCGCGAGGACCCCGGACGGAGCGGCAGCCACCATGCACCGCTGGGTCCTCCAGGAGCAGGTGTGGACCAAGCTCCTCGACGAGGCCGGCTTCACCCGGATCAGCACTGAGACCCTGCCCGGCGGGGCCGGACAGCGCGCCGCTGACACGCTTCTGATGACCGCGTTCCGCACCGGCCGACCCGCCGTGTGACGCACCCCGGCCGCCTTCCCGGGGCAGGTGCCTACCGCTTCCCTGGATACGCTGCATGTTCTTCGCGATGTACGCCGACACCGCGGCGGCGTAGTCGGCAACGGCTACTTGATCGGGTGGGCGTCGAGCCAGTCCACCAGGTCGTGGGGCCTTGACCCCGAATCCTGAACACGGGTTATGCGGCTGGTGCAAGCGTAGTTGGTGTGAGGTGGAAGGCGTTCTCGAAGGCGATCGGTGA
>NZ_JBHJRX010000089.1:0-25949 GCF_042268605.1 Streptomyces sp. NPDC056296
TTGTCGGCCCGGCTGCCTCTGGATGTCACAGTCTGGTACTCGAACGCTCCGAGGAACACCCGCTCCGACGGATCGCTCATAACTACGGATTAGGCGGTCAGGGAATTGATGGCGATCGTGCCGAGGACCAGGGCGAGCAGCAGGATCGGGCCGAACCAGCCGGGCAGGAGCTGCCGCAGACCGGCCTGCGGGTCCGTCATGTCGACGGCGGTGGCGGCGAGGGCGCCGAGGAAGCAGACGATCACGCCGGGCAGGAAGCCGCCCAGGGCGGTCCAGCCGGCGATCGCTTTGGCGGACGTCGTACGGGGCAGGTAGCGGGAGAAGTCGGCACTGGTGGTGTACGACAGCGGGCCGGCTCCGATGAGGGTGACGCCGGCGATCAGGACCGCCCAGAGGCCGCTGCCGGTGAGCGGTTCGGCCGGTACGTACGCGAAGTCGGTGTGTTGGATCACGCCGACCGCGACGACGGCGAAGGCGGCCGTCAGGGTGAGCGTGATCGGAAGGTACAGCTTCATGATCATGCCGTGGCCGTAGACCCCGATGGTCAGGGTGAGGGCGGCGACGCCCATCACCACGGCCACCTTGACGCCGGTGTTCGCGGTGATGCCGGTCATCTCGACGAGGGCGAAGGCGGCGGTCGCGGCGGCGGCCAGGTTGAGGGCGAAGTAGCAGGCGGAGATCAGCCAGCCGACGATCGCGTTGTTCACGCGGTTGCCGCGGACCCCGTACATCGCCCGCGTGATGACCTCGCTCGGCGCGCCCGCCGCCGGGCCGGATATGGCGAGCAGGCCGGTGAGCAGCCAGAACAGGTTGCCCACCACGATCACCGCGAGGGCCTGCCACAGGGTCAGGCCCATGAGGATCAGGGCGCCGCCGGTCACCAGGTTGAGATAGGTGACGTTGGCCGCCGCCCAGACGGAGAAGAGCTGCCTCGGACTGCCGTGGCGTTCGTGGTCCGGGATGTGGTCGATGCCGTGGGCTTCGACGCGACCCGCCTTTTCGGACGGCGGCTGGAGTGGCGGAGCCTCCTGACGCGCGGCGCCGGTGCCGGGGTGCGGGTCGGGGATCGTGGACGCCATGAGGCTCCTCCGGGGTGCTGGTATCCCACCTGCTTGCTTGTTGGTCGCACACTCAATAGCATGGATTCCATGCCGTCAAGCGTCCCGAACAAGCGAATCCGCAAATCTCCAGCGGCCAGACGTGCGGAAATCGTTGCCGCAGCCTCCGGTGTCGCACTGACCGAAGGTCTGGAGTGCATCACTCTGAGACGGATCGCCGAGGAACTCGACGTCCGCCCGGGGCTGATCAGTCACTACTTCCCAGCGGTGGAGGACCTGGTGGCCGAGGCGTACGGCGACGCCGCCGGCGCCGAGCTCGACGCGCTCCTCCCGGCCGACCTGGCCGGTGCGACACCGACGCGGCATCTGGCACTGTTCTTCGCCCGGGCGACCGGAGCGGCGTTCGACGACATCAGCCGGCTCTGGCTCAACGCCCGGCATCTGAGCCGCTACCGGCCCACGCTGCGCGACCGTGTCGCCGTTCAGGAGGCCGCCTGGCGCGACCGGCTGGAGGCGCTCATCCGCGAAGGTGTGCGGCGGGGCGAGTTCCGCACCGGGGACCCCCTGGTGGCCGCCATCCAGATCCTGGTCGTCCTCGACGGTCTCGGCATGCTCGTCAACAGCGCCGACACCGCTGTCGATCCCCCCGCGGTCCGGCTGATGCCCGTCACCACCGCGGAACGCGAACTCGGCCTGCCCGCAGGCACCCTGGCGATCGCCGACGCCCCGAACCGACCCGCCCCCAAGGAGTGACCGTGCGTACCTCTCTCGTCCTGCTCTCGGCCCGGCTGCTCGATCCGGTCACCGGGGAGTTCCTGCCGCAGACCGCGCTGGCCGCGGCCGACGGCCGGATTTCCGCCCTCGGTGCCGACCGGGACATCCGCCCGCTCGCGGACGCCTCGACCACGGTGGTCGATCTCAAGGGGGCCGTGGTGACGCCCGGCCTGGTGGACGGGCACATCCACCCCGTCTCGGGCGCCGAACTGACCCACGGTCTCGACCTGTCGGGCTGCACCGACATCGGCCAGGTCCGCGAGGCGCTGGCCCGCGCGGTACGGGGCCTCTCCCCCGGCGCGTGGCTGCACGCCTGGGGCCTCGACCCCAACGTCTTCGCCGGCCGCCCCGTCGAGACGGCACCCTTCGACGCCGTACTCGACGGCGTGCCCGCGCTGTTGCTGCTCTTCGACGCGCACTCCATGCTCGCCAGCCGGCGCGCGTTGGAGCTGGCCGGGGTGGCCGGACCGCGCACCTTCGACCAGGCCACGGCGGAGGTGGTGTGCGACGCGGACGGCAGGCCCACCGGCCTGCTGCTGGAGGACGCCGCGTGCGAGCTGGTGGAGCGGATCGCTCCGCAGCCCACGCGCGAGGAGCGCCGCGACCGGCTCGCCTCGGCCCTGCGCGCCATGGCCGCCACCGGCCTGACGGGCGGCCATGTCATGGACGCGAACGGCGACAGCCTCGCCTTCTACGGCGAGCTGGACGAGACGGGGCGGCTGCCGCTGCGGCTGCGGGTGGCCCCGTGGTGCCAGCCCGGCACCGACGCCGAGGGTGTGCGCACGCTGATCGGTCAGCAGGGTGTGGGCGGGCGGCTGTGGCGGACCGCCGGCGTGAAGATCTTCATGGACGGGACGGTCGACAACGGCACCGCCTGGCTGGAACAGCCGGACTGCCACGGCGAGTCCCGGCACGCCTTCTGGCCGGACCCGGAGGAGTACACCCGCGTCGTCGGCGAGCTGCACCGGGCCGGGGTGCCCACGGCCACCCACGCGATCGGCGACGCCGCCGTACGTCATGTGCTCGATGCCGTCGAGAAGGCGCAGGCCGAGGGCGGACGCGGGGTACGGCACCGGGTCGAGCACATCGAGACCGTCCCGGACGACACCCTGCGCCGGTTCGCCGAACTCGGCGTCGTGGCGTCCATGCAGCCCACCCACTGCTGCGACTTCACCCGGGCCGACCACACCGACAACTGGTCCCGCCGACTGGGCGAGCCGCGTGCCTCGCGGGCCTGGCGCTGCCGCGACCTGCACGACTCCGGTGCCGTCGTGGCCCTCGGCTCCGATTGGCCCATCGCCCCCTATCCGCCGCTGGGCGTCATGGCGGGCGCCCGCCACCGCCGGCCGACCCGCGACCTCGGCCGGGACCCGCACGGCCCGGAACAGGCGCTGACGGCACTGGAGGCGCTGCGGGGCATGACCGTCAACGCGGCGTACGCGGCGGGCGAGGAGGACGAGGCCGGCCGGATCGCCGTCGGGCACCGCGCCGACCTGACCGTCCTCGCCGCCGACCCGCTCACCGTGCCGGCCACCGAACTGGCCGATGTGCCGGTGCTGTTGACCGTCCTCGACGGCGACCCGACACATCGTGCCGCGGGTCTGTGATCCGGCGGGAGGGTTGCGGCCCACCCCGTCCTGGGCAGTGGGACGGTGTCCGAGGGATGTGAGGCGAGGGGTGGGCGATGTCGCGGCTGCTGGTGGTGCAGAACGGTCCGGGCGGCGGGCCGGGACGGTTCGGTGACTGGCTGGTCTCGGACGGGCTGTCACTGGACGTGGTCCACGCGTACGCCGGTGCGCCGCTCCCCCGGCGCCTGGCACACGAGGGCGTCATGGTGCTCGGCGGCGGCTATCTGCCCGACGACGACGTCCGCGCGCCCTGGCTCGCGCCCACCCGGGCACTGGTCGCCGAGGCGGTGGAACGGGGCACCCCCGTGTTCGGGATCTGTCTCGGCGGGCAGCTCCTCGCCCACGTAGCGGGAGGAACGGTCCGGGCCGACCACGGCGAACCGGAGTTCGGCAGCACGCCGCTCACCCTGCGGGCGGAGACCGGGAGTGACCCGCTCTTCCGAGGGCTCCCGGAGCGGGTGACGGCGGTCGAGCACCATGTGGACGCCGTCACCGCCCTGCCGCCGGGCGCCGCCTGGCTGATGGAGAGCGAGCGGTGCCCGTACCAGGCGTTCCGGGTCGGCGACCGGGCGTGGGGGGTCCAGTTCCACCCAGAGGCGGGCGCGCACCGGGTCCGGTCGTGGGCTCCGGAGCGGATACGGGCCAAGGGCCTGGACCCCGCGGAACTCTCCCGGCAGGCGGAACGCGACGAGACCGCGGCCGAAGTGGTCTGGCGCGAGGTCGCCCGGCGCTTCGCCACGGTCGTCGGGGCGTGAGGGGCCGGAGGGCCGGGAGGCCGGGAGGCCGGGAGGCCGGGAGGCCGGGAGGCCGGGAGGCCGGGAGGCCGGGAGGCCGGGAGGCCGGGAGGCCGGGAGGCCGCGAGAGCCGGGAGGCCGCGAGAGCCGGGAGGCCGGGAGGCCGGGAGGCCGCGAGAGCCGGGAGGCCGGGAGGCCGCGAGAGCCGGGAGGCCGGGAGGCCGCGAGAGCCGGGAGGCCGGGAGGCCGCGAGAGCCGGGAGGCCGCGAGAGCCGGGAGGCCGGGAGGCCGCGAGAGCCGGAGGGCCGGGAGCGTCGGAGGGTCGGAAGGGTCGTGCGTCAGCCCGTGAAGGCGCCGTTGGCGGTGAAGACCAGTTCGGCGAAGCGTTCGCCGATGCGGCGGTGGGTGGCCGCGTCCGGGTGGAGGTCGTCGGGCAGGGGCAGCTCGGCGGAGTCGGTCTCGCCGTAGAGGTCGCGGCCGTCGAGGTAGTGCAGGTTCGGGTCGTCGGCCGCCCGCTGCTCGACGATCCGGGCCAGCTCGTCCCGGATGACGTTCAGGGTCAGTTTGCCGCTCGCGCGTTCCGCCGGGTCGCCCATGGCCGTGAAGCGCAGTCGCCCCTCGGCGGCGTGGGAGAAGTCGGGGGCGCTGGGGCCGGGGGTGTCCTCGTGGATGGGGCACAGGATGGGCGAGACGACCAGCAGCGGGGTGGTGGGGTGGCCGTCACGGACGGTGTCGAGGAAGCCGTGGACGGCGGGGACGAAGGCACGCAGGCGCATGACGTCCGCGTTGACGATGTTGATGCCGATCTTGAGGCTGATCAGGTCGGCGGGGGTGTCGCGCAGGGCCTGCGCGGTGAAGGGGTCGAGCAGGGCGCTGCCGGCCAGGCCCAGATTGACGAGTTCGACGCCGCCCAGGGAAGCGGCGAGCGCGGGCCAGGTGGTGGTGGGGCTCGCGGCGTCGGAGCCGTGGCTGATCGAGCTGCCGTGGTGCAGCCAGACCCTGCGGTCCGGTTCCGGGGCGGGCTCGACGGGGGCGTTCGTGCGCAGGGCGACGAGTTCGGTGGTCTCGTTGTGCGGCAGCCAGATCTCGATGTCCTTGCGGCCATCGGGCAGGTCCGCGAAGCGGAGGGTGCCGACGGGGCCGGGTTCGACGCCCGCCGTGCCGGTGGTCATGTCGATGGTCAGGGTGTTGCCGCCCGCGACACTGCCCCGGCCCGCCGGGCGGCCGTCGACGAGCAGGTCGTACACGCCGTCCGGGCGCGGCGGGGCGCCGGCGTAGACCCGCTTGGTGGGCAGGGTGTCCAGTTCGAGGGCGGTGGCCCGGGTGCGCAGGGCCAGGCGTACGCCGGAGGGCTGGGACTCGGCCATGGCGAGCTGTCCGTCGGTGTTCCGGGCGCGGGCCCGGGCGGGCAGCCGGTGCGGCAGCAGGCCCTGCTCGGTGCGCTCGAGGTCGAGGGCGCCACGCAGGAGGTCCCGGGTGATCGGCGTGGTGATCCAGTCGTCCGTGGTGTGCATGTCGTCTCCGGCTGTGGTGGTGTGTTCGCCCGCTGTGGTGGTGTGTTCGCTCGCTGGGGTGGCGTGTTCGCTCGCTGGGGTGGCGTGTTCACCAGCTGGGGCGGGTTGGCTCACGCTGCGGGCCAGTTGCGCAGCAGGGCGTCGAGGGCGTCCACGATCCGCGTCCACGTCTCCTGGGTGTCGGGGGCGCTGTGGCTGAAGCCGCCGCCCATCTCCAGACTGACGTAGCCGTGGAAGACGCTGCCCAGGAGTCGGACGGCATGGGTCTGGTCGGGTTCCGTCAAGTCGTAGCCGCGCAGGATGGCCCGGGTCATCTGTGCGTGGCGGACGCCCGCGCTGGCCGCCGCCGTCTCCGGGTCGAGCCGCAGCTGGGCCGCGGCGTATCGGCCGGGGTGTTCCCGGGCGTAGTCGCGGTAGACGTTCGCGAAGGCGGCGAGGGCGTCCTTGCCGGCCCGCCCCGCCAGCGCCGTGGCGCCCCGGTCGGCGAGTTCGGCCAAGGCCAGCAGGGCGATCCGGGTCTTGAGGTCCTGGGAGTTCCTCACGTGCGAGTACAGGCTCGCGACCTTGACGTCGAAGTGCCTGGCCAGCGCGGAGACCGTCACCTGGTCGAACCCGACGTCGTCGGCCAGTTCCGCGCCCGCCTGGACAAGGCGTTCCGTTGTCAGCCCCACCCGCGCCATAATCATCCTCTCGTCGGCCTGGGCTGATTATGCATTTGCCTAAACCTTTTAGGCAACTTAGCCTGAGGCGTATGAGACCGCTGACCGAGAAAGAGATTCGTGCCGCCTTCGTGAACTGCACCAAGGGCGCGGCCAAGCGGCTGTCCGTGCCCCACGATCTGGCCGACCGCCCGTGGGACGACCTGGACTACTTCGGCTGGCGGGATCCCCAGGCCCCGGATCGCGCCTACCTCGTGACCGAACTGGGCGGCCGTCCGACGGCACTCGCGCTGCGCTCCTCCGGCGCCGCCTCCGGGCAGGCGCGCCGCAGCATGTGCTCGATGTGCCTGACCACCCATTCCGGCGGCGTCTCCCTCATGGTCGCGCCGAAGGCGGGCAAGGCCGGGCAGCAGGGCAACTCGGTGGGCGCCTACATATGCAGCGACCTGGCCTGTTCGCTGTATGTGCGTGGCAAACGGGAGGCGGGCGTCGGCGCGCGACTGCACGAAACGATCACACTGGAGGAGAAGATCCGGCGGACCGTGGCGAACGTCGCGGCGCTCGTCGACAAGGTGATCGCATGACGGACGGTCCGCGACGCGTGGCTAGTATCCCGCAATGATCGAAGGCAGGTTGACAAGGTTGCGCGCGCTGCGGTCCGAGGACGCGGCGCATCATCTCCGGTGGCGCAACGATCCGCAGGTGGTGCGCTGGGCGGCTGCCGGCGACCCGTGTTTCGGCCCCGTGACGGCGGAGGCGATCACACTCGCCTTCGACACCATGCTGCGGCTCGGCCCGAGGGAGTCGGCCGTGTTCACCGTCGAGGACACGGCCGACGGCGGGGTGATAGGCATGGTCGACTACCGCGACCTGGACCCGTACGCCGGGGTGGCCACCCTGGGCATCACCATCGGCGAGAGGGAGTTCTGGGGGCGCGGCCACGGGTCGGAGGCGCTGCGGCTGCTCGTGGGCCACCTGTTCGGCGCGTTCGGTCTCAACCGGCTGGAGCTGGACACCTGGAGCGGCAACGAGCGTGCCATGCGCTCCTTCACGAAACCGGGCTTTCGCGAGGAGGGCCGGCTGCGCTCCGCCGTGCTGATGGAGGGGCGGCGCTACGACCGGGTGCTGTTCGGCATGCTGCGCGAGGAGTGGCCGCAGGCCGGGACCGGCGACGACTGACCACCAGCGGTCGAGCACCAGGACGGGGCGGGACGCCCGGGGGCGTCCCGCCCGGGTCGCGGGGCGGTCCGCGTGACCGTAGACAGGAGGCATGAGCGCAGGCAGCGAGGGGACCCCGACGACATGTCCCAGCCTCACCTGGTCACGTTCGGGCACGGCACCGCGGGCCGCGCCGCGCTGGCCGAACTGCTGCGTGGTGCCGACGTCGCCGCCGTGGTCGATGTCAGGACGGCGCCCGGCAGCCGCCGCGACCCCGACCTGCTGCGGGACCGGCTCGCCGGGTGGATGCCCGAGGAGGGCCTCGCCTACCGGTGGGAGCAGCGCCTGGGCGGCTTCCGCAAACCGGTGCCGGACTCGCCCGACGTCATCTGGCGCAACACCTCCTTCCGTGGGTACGCCGGACACACCCGCTCACCGGAGTTCGTCACCGCCCTGGACGAGCTACTGGACCGGACGGCGCGGGAACGCACCGCGGTCATGTGCAGCGAGGCGGTGTGGTGGCGGTGCCACCGACGCCTCATCGCCGACTTCGCCGTCCTGGCCCGCGGCACCCCCGTGGACCACCTCATGCACGACGGCCGCCTGACGGCCCACTCCCCCACCCCTGGTGCGCGACTGCGGACGGACGGTCTCCTCGTCTACGACGACGAGGAGGCGGCGGCGAAGTCGGCCGCGTCGAGGACGGGACGGTCGTAGCGACGAGGCGGAGGCAGAGGACATGCAGCGCAAGGGCGGACGCGGTCGGGACACCGGCGAGCACGACGTGGAGCCGGTCCAGTCGGTCCTCGACGAGCTCTACGCGACGCCGCCGTCCGACTTCGTCGCCCGTCGTGAGGAACACGCCGCGGCCGCCAGAACGGCCGGTCGCAAGGAGGACGCCCGACACATCCACGCCGCCCGTCGGCCCACGCTGGCGGCCTGGGCGGCGAACCTGCTGAGGCGCTCCCGACCGGAGGAGAGCCGGCGGTTCCTGGAGCTGGGGCAGGCGCTGCGCGAGGCACACCGCACCCTGGACGCGGCCGGCCTCAAGGAGCTCTCCGCGCAGCGTCGGCACATCGTGTCCGCCCTGTCCCGGCAGGCCGCCCAGCTCTCCCGCGAGGCCGGGCACCAACTGTCGCAAGCGGCGCAGCGGGAGGTCGAGTCGACCCTGCGCGCTGTCCTCGCGGACCCGGCCGCGGCCGACCAGTGGGCCGGCGGACGCCTGGAGGTTTCCCTCACCCCGCCGTCGGAGTTCCCCTCGGACACCGCCCCGGCCGAACCCGCACCGCGCGAGCGGCCCCGGCCGGACACCCGTCGTCGCGCGCCCGCGGGCCGGGTGCAGGACGAACTCGCCGAGCGGCGCCGCAAACGGCAGGAGGAACTCGCCCGGGCCGAACAGGCCGCGGAGAAGGCCGCGCGGCGACTGAGTGACAGGCGCGCGGAAGAGGCCGACGCCGAGGCGTCACTGCGGCGGACCGACGAGGAACACGACCGGGCACGCGAGGAGGTGTCCGCCGCGGAGCAACGACTGGGGCAGGCACACGAGGAGCTCGACCGTGCCGAGCGGGAGCGGCGGACAGCCGAGGAGCGGAGGCGTACGGCCGCCGACGCGCTGTCCCGGGCCGAGCGGGAGGCACGTGAGACCGCACACGAGGTCGACCGTTTGGCCGGCCGTGTCAGGTAGTAGGGCACTCCGATTGAGTACTCGTACTCATGAGGTGTTTCCCCCCGCCGGGGGAGGCTTGCCGTACCAGCCACCCAGAGGGAGCCAACCGTGCGCACCACCGGCCGAGTTCACCGTCCATCGCACCTGCGCGTCAACCGCACGAAGTGGTCCGTCCCGGGTCTCGCCCTGGCCTGCTTGACCATCGCCGCGATCCTGACCGGCTGCTCCATGCAGGACGCGACCTGCGGCGGCGGCGAGTACCCGGTCATGACCATCGGCAGCACCGGCAGTGCCTGTGTCCCCAACGACGAGGAGCCGCCCGAGGGTTACACCCGTTACCCCGAGGGCAAGGTCCCCGAGCATGTCGGCGACAAGTGGGACACCTACTGGCAGACTCACACCGTCGACAAGGACGGAAACATCGTCGAGGTGCCCGAAGGCCAGTGAGTGGCGGGGTCCGCGCTCCGAACAGGTGCGCGAGTAACTCGCGGCACATACCACGTTGGCGGCCATACGTGGTATACCGGCCCGGCAGCAAACAGGGGAACAACAGGCGCCGTCCGTCCGTACTATCTGTGTGTCAGCACAGCCGGTGGCAGTCTCCAGTTCTCCGCTGCCGGGCGCCGACCGGACATGGTCCCCATGTCCCGCGCCTGATGTCCCGCCGTTCCTCACGAGCCTTCACGGCCGCGAATCGAGGAGAGTCAACACCATGTCCGAGAGCACGATGCAGGCCGCCACCCAACTGGCATCGCAGTACAGCGTCCAGGTGACCGACGACCTGGAGCGCAACATCAAGGAGCAGGAACGCATCAGCGGGGAGATCACCGCTCTGCAGCAGCAGCTGGCCGCGCTGCAGCACGACCACGCCCTGCTGGTGAACATGCAGCAGGCGCTCGGCATCACCTCCCCGCCGGCTCAGTCCGCGACCGCCACGGAGTCCGCTGCCGCGACCGACGCGACCGACGCGACCGACGCGGCCGCCGTCCCCGCTCCCCGGGACAGTGACGCCACGGAGTCGTCCGCCAAGAAGCGGACGCGGAGCGGGAAGACCGCCACCACGCCCAAGCGCGCCGCCGCCCCGAAGTCGGGTGCCAAGCCGGCCCCGAAGGCCGACGCCGCGCCTGCCACCAAGCCGGCCGCCAAGTCGTCCACCAAGGCCGCCAAGAAGCCGGCGGCGAAGAAGACGTCGACGCAGGTCGCCGACCGGCCCACGCTGGTCGAGCTGGTGCGCGACCACCTCGTCGAACAGAGTGAGCCGCGCTCCGCCGCCGAGGTCACCACGGCGCTCGGCCAGGCCAACTCCGGACGCACCATCAAGACCACGGTCGTCCGCACCACCCTCGAGGGTCTCGTCGCCAAGAACCAGGCCCAGCGTTCCAAGCAGGGCACCTCGGTCTACTACACCGCCACGGCGGCACCGGAGGCGAAGCAGAAGCAGGACGCGGGAACGGAGAAGCCGGCCGCGCAGAGCGACAACTGACGGCGCTCGCACCCGACACCGGTGCACGGTCACATCGTCCTCCCCCGTCGTGGCGCGGCGCGCGGTCGCGGGGAAACGGGGCGAGGATCGGTGGATGGGTGTTGTACTGCCGGTGCTCTTCGCACTCCTCGCCGCGTTCAGCAACGCGCTGGCCACGGTGCTCCAGCGGCGTGCCGCGCTGAGTGTGCCGCAGACCCAGGGCTTCCGCCCGGGGCTGGTGCTCGACCTGTTGCGGCGGCCGGTCTGGATCGGCGGCATGCTGGCCGTCGTCGTCGCCGGTGTGGGGCAGGCGGTGGCTCTGGCGACGGGGCCACTGTCACTCGTACAGCCGTTGTTCGTGCTGGAGCTTCCCCTGGCCCTGCTGCTGGCCTCGCTGATGACCGGCCGCCACATGACCCACGTCATGTGGCTCGCCGTGGGCGGGGTGGTCGTCGGGCTCGGTGTCGCGCTGGCGTCGGCCGCGCCGGACGGCGGCGAGGCCGACGTGCCCCTGGATCGGTGGGTGCCCGCGCTGGTGGCCTGCGCCGTGGCGGCCGTACTGCTGACCGCGGCCGGTCTGAAGCGCCCAGTGGGCAAGGCCCGCGCCGGTTGTCTCGGTGCGGCCACCGCGGTGTGCTACGCCCTGACGGCCGCTCTGATGAAGGACTCCATGCGCGTCCTGGACACCGACGGCGTGGTCGGCTTCCTGACCACGTGGCAGACGTACGGTTTCGCCACGGCCGGTGTGGGTGCCGTGCTCCTGCTGGAGCACGCCATGCAGGGCGGCCCCCTCGTCGCCTCCCAGCCCGCCCTCACCCTGGGGGACGCCGCGGTGAGCCTCCTGCTCGGCGTCGTCCTCTACCAGGAGGACGTGCGCGCCGGCTGGTGGATCGTGCCGCAGTTGCTCGGTGTCGCCCTGATCGTGGTGGGTGTCCTCACCCTCGCCCGGCGCGGCATCGACCTGCGCACCGGCCAGTGAGCGCGCCTGAACCGGGTTGGCGTGAGCGGCATGGACCACCACGTGGGACGGCCGCGCGCCGAGCGGGCCCGGCAGCTGGCCGATGTGCTGCGGCAGCGGAGGCGAACAAGATGCCCGAAGCCACCATGTGATGCACAGTGGTCGCAATCGCTCGGCGACCCAGAGGGACGGCATGTCACAGGCCGCTGCTTCCGACACCGACGGGGAATCCCCGCCGGCCGCCAAGCTGCCGCTGTTCACCCTGACGGCCATGGTCGTCGGGTCGATGGTGGGCGCCGGGGTGTTCTCACTGCCGGGGCGGTTCGCCGAGGAGACCGGCGTCGCGGGGGCGCTGATCGCCTGGGCGATCGCCGGCACGGGCATGCTGATGCTGGCCTTCGTCTTCCAGTCCCTCGCCGTACGCAGACCCGACCTCGACGCCGGTGTGTACGCGTACGCCAAGGCCGGCTTCGGTGAGTACCTGGGCTTCTTCGCCGCCTTCGGCTACTGGGCCAGCACCTGCGTCGGCAACGTGACCTACTGGGTCCTCATCATGTCGACCATCGGATCGATCTGGCCGGGCCTCAGCGACGGGGACACCGCCCTCGCGGTCGTCCTGTCCTCGGTCGGGCTGTGGGCGTTCTTCTGGATGATCCGGCGCGGTGTGAAGGAAGCGACCGCCATCAACAAGGTCGTCACGGTGGCCAAGCTCGTACCCATCGTGATCTTCGTGATCCTGGCCCTGGTGTACTTCCGGCCGAGCGTGTTCGCCGACAACTTCGGCGGCGCGGACTACGCCGGTTCCCTGTTCTCGCAGGTGCGCGGCACCATGCTGGCCACCGTGTTCGTCTTCCTCGGCGTGGAGGGCGCCAGCGTCTACTCGCGGCACGCGGGGCGCCGGTCCGACGTGGGCAGGGCGACGGTGCTGGGCTTCCTCAGCGTGTTCGCCGTCTTCGCGTCGGTGACCATCGTGTCGTACGGCATCATGCCGATGGCCGAGATCGCCGACCTGCGCCAGCCGTCCATGGCGGGCGTCCTGGAGGAGGCCGTCGGCACCTGGGGCAGGGTGTTCATCAGCGTCGGTCTGATCGTGTCGGTGCTGGGCGCGTATCTGGCCTGGACGTTGATGGCGGCGGAGGTGCTCTTCGTCGCGGCCAAGGACGACGACATGCCGCGCTTCCTGCGCCGCGCCAACGCCGTCGACGTGCCCGTGCCGGCGCTGCTGATGACCTCGCTGCTCACCCAGGTGGTGCTGATCGCCACCAGTTTCTCGGACGATGCCTTCAACTTCGCGCTCAACCTGACCAGCGCGCTCTCGCTGATCCCGTATCTGCTGGCGGCGGGGTTCGCGGTGCGGATCGGCAGCCGGGACGACCCGCGGACCGAGGGCGGCCGCACCTCGCGGCGCGAGCTGACGTGCGCGGTCGTCGCGACGCTGTACACCGCGTTCCTGCTGTACGCGGCCGGCCTGAAGTTCGTACTGGTGTCCTTCATCCTCTACGCCCCGGCGACCGCCCTGTTCGTGATGGCCCGCCGGGAACAGGGCCGGCGGCTGTTCTCGCCCGGGGAACTCGTCGTCCTGGCCGTCTCCGTGGTGGGCGCCGTGCTCGGCCTCGTCGCCCTGGCGGCCGGGTGGATCAGCCTGTGAGTCATCTTCAAGGAGGCCGTGTGAACAGCAACGAGAGCGCCGTGATGCCCGCGCTCGGCGTCCACTCCGAGGTCGGCAGGCTGCGCAAGGTTCTGGTGTGTTCCCCCGGCCTGGCGCACCGGCGCCTCACCCCCACCAACTCCGACGACCTGCTCTTCGACGACGTGATGTGGGTGGAGAACGCCCAGCGCGACCATGCCGCGTTCGTCGGCGAACTGCGCCGGCGCGGGGTGGAGGTGGTGGAGCTGCACGACCTGCTGGCGCAGATCATGGCCATCCCGGAGGCGAAGGCATGGCTCCTGGACCGGAAGATCGTCGCCAACCAGGTCGGTATCGGCCTCATCGACGCGACCCGCGCCTACGTGGAGACGCTGTCGCCCAGGGAACTGGCCGAGTACCTCGTCGGCGGGCTCGCCACCGGCGACCTGCCCGAGGACTTCCGCTCCCCGCACCTCACGCTCGCCCGCGAATCCACCGGCGCGCGCGAGTACCTGATGCCGCCCCTGCCCAACACGCTGTACACCCGCGACACGACCTGCTGGCTGTACGGCGGGCTCACCCTCAACCCGCTGTACTGGCCCGCGCGGCACGACGAGACACTGCTGATGAAGGCGATCTACACCTTCCACCCCGACTTCAAGGGCTCGACGGTGTGGTGGGGCGACCCGGAACAGGACTGGGGTCAGGCCACCTTCGAGGGCGGTGACATCATGCCGGTGGGCAACGGAGTCGTCCTCATGGGCATGAGCGAGCGCACCTCGCGGCAGGCCATCACCCAGGTCGCCGCCGCACTGTTCCGCAACGGCGCCGCCGAGCACGTCGTCGTCGCCGGGATGCCGAAGCTGCGGTCCGCCATGCACCTCGACACGGTCTTCACCTTCGCCGACCGCGACGTGGTGACCCTCTACCCGCGGATCATGGACGGGGTGCACACCTTCTCGCTGCGCCCCGGTGACCGGGCACCCGGCTTCGACATCGTCGACGAGGGCACCACTCCCTTCGTGGACGTCGTCGCCAAGGCGCTCGGGCTGTCCTCGCTGCGGGTGGTGGAGACGGGCGGCGACGCCTACGCCTCCGAACGCCAGCAGTGGGACAGCGGCAACAACGCCGTCGCGGTGGAACCCGGCGTGGTGTTCACCTATGACCGCAACACCCTCACCAACGCCCTGCTGCGCGAGGCCCGCATCGAGGTCGTCACCATCGTGGGCGCGGAACTGGGCCGGGGCCGCGGCGGCGGTCACTGCATGACGTGCCCGCTGGTACGGGATCCCGTCGACTTCTGAGCGCGCACCCCCTCCCGTAGGCAGCACGCCCCACGTCACCGGCAGAAGCCGTACGCCTGCTCCAGCCACCGGTGCAGTGCCGTGTGCACGCTGCCGGGTAGCTCGCTGAGCTGTGCGATGGCGGCACGGTCCCCGGTGGAGGGCGCGATGCCCGCAGCGGTCAGGAGGGCGAGCAGGTCCAGGCGGCGCAGGTCGACGGGGTCGATGCGGCTGGGGACGCGTTCGGCCGGGTTGGGCGGCTGGAGCAGGAAGTCGCCCTGGGCGTCGCGGGAGCGCGAGCGCGCCGGGTCGGCGGCAGTCGGGGCAGTCATCGTGTGCATACCGCGGTCCTCCACTTGATGGGTCGCCGTTCTTGACGGCATGAGACACCGGGGCGGCGACGGTGGTTGCGGACCGGCCCGAGGACCACACGGTGGATGCAATCGGCGCCTTATCGCACGATCCGGCCCGGCACGGGCGCCAGCCGGTAGGCGTTCCCGTGGCCGACGACACGGCCCGCGGTGGGCGGCGGGAAGTGGGTGCCCAGCACCAGGGTTTCCGTGCCGGCCAGCGAGGCGAGCAGCGTACGCCGGGTCGACTCGGCCAGCGCCGGGTCGATGTCCACGCAACTGCCCATCGCGGGGTGGGCGAACTGCACGGGATGGTGGACGCAGTCCCCGGTGATCAGCGCGTCGGCGCCAAAGCCGCCCACCCGTACGGCGATGTGGCCCGGCGTGTGTCCCGGGGTCGGCAGGAGTCGCAGGCCGGGCGCCACGTCGACGCCTTCGGCGGGAACGTCGACCACGTCGAGCAGTCCGGCCTCCTCCACCGGGTGCACGGAGTCGCGGAACATCTGACGCCGGGGCTCGTCCATGGCGTGTCCGGCCCAGAAGTCGCGCTCGGTGCGGGAGACGACGTAGCGGGCGTTCGGGAAGGTGGGCACCCAGGCGCCGTCCGTCCTCCTCGTGTTCCAGCCGACGTGGTCGGTGTGGAGGTGGGTCAGGATCACCAGGTCGACGGTGTCCGGGGGGAACCCCGCCTCGGTGAGCCGCTCCAAGTAGTCGGTCCGCAGGTCGTGCCACGCCGGGTTCGCCCGCGTCTTGCCGTTGCCGATGCCGGTGTCGACGAGGACGCGCAGCCCACCCGCGGTCAGGGCGAAGCTGTGGCTGCCGAGACGCAGGACGCCGGCGTCGTCCGCGAAGTCGGGGTGCAGCCAGTCCTCTCGGGTGACCACGTCCGGGGTGGCTCCGGGCAGCAGCCAGGGCCCGGTCGCGGGCGGCAGGAGAGTCTCGTCGATGCGGTGGACGGTGGTGTCGCCCACGGTCCAGGACGGGGTGCGCATGTCGGGTGCCGCCTTTCACTGAGCCCTAAAGCTATTGGTTTGCGTTTGGCCACCGTAGAACCTAGGGTCCTCTAACGCAAACCGTTGGCTTTAAGTGAGGAGCGGGCCGTATGCCCACCCCTGAAGAGGACCGCCGTGCCGTGGTGGCGGCCACCGCCCGCCACATCCACACCGTCGTCTCGGTGCTGCGGGAGCTGGACTTCGGCGACACCCCGCCCGCCGCGGCCTTCCACCCGGGCCATCCGGACCGTCCCGCGAAGGAGGCGCGACATGCCGCCGTATGAGCTGTCCCTGGCCGCCGCCGCGGAGGCGATCCGCACCCGGCGGCTCTCCCCGGTCGAACTGGTCGACTCGGTCCTGGACCGCGCCCAGGAGGTACAGCCGGACCTCGGCGCGTACGTGGCGCTGACCGCGGACCGGGCCCGCCGCTCGGCTCGCGAGGCGGAGCGGGAGGTGGCGGACGGCCGTGTCCGCGGCCCGCTGCACGGCGTTCCCATGGGACTGAAGGATCTGATCGACGTCGCCGGTACGGCGACCACGGCGAGTTCCCGGGTCCGCGCCGGGCACCGCGCGCAGGCCGACAGCGCGGTCGCGGCGCGCCTGGCGGCGGCCGGCGCGGTGCTGGCCGGCAAGACCCACACCCACGAGTTCGCCTACGGTCTGACCACGCCCCAGACACGCAACGCCCGGGACCGGAGCCGGGTCGCGGGCGGCTCCAGCGGCGGCTCCGCCGTCGCGGTGGCGGCGGGAGCGGCCACCTTCGCGCTCGGCACCGACACCGGCGGATCGATCCGGGTGCCCGCCGCGCTGAACGGCGTCGTCGGCCTCAAGCCGACGTACGGGCTCGTGCCCCGGCACGGTGTGACGTCGCTGTCCTGGTCGCTGGATCACGTGGGCCCCCTCGCCCGCACCGTCGAGGACGCCGCACTGGTCCTGACCGACCTGGTCGGCCACGACCCGCGCGACCCGGCCTCCCTGCCCGCTCCCGCGGCTGACTACCTGCCCACCGCGGGAACCGACCTGACCGGGCTGCGCGTCGGCGTGCCGAGCACCTACTACTTCGATCACGTCGACCCGGAGGTCGAGACCGCCGTCCGGTACGCGGTCCGGAGGCTGGCGGATCTCGGCGCACGGCTCGTCGACGTGGAAATCCCGATGGCGCGCTACGTGCAGGCGACACAGTGGGGCCTGATGGTCCCCGAGGCCACCGCCTACCACGAGCGGACACTGCGTACCTCCCCCGACCTGTACGAGGAGGACGTCCGGGTCCTGCTGGAGGCCGGGGAGCTGATGTCCGCCGGGGACCATCTGCGGGCCCAGCGCGCCCGGACTCTGATGCGGCAGGAGTGGGCCCGCATGTTCCAGGAGGTCGACGTCCTCGCCGCCCCGACCGTCCCGGCCACCGCCGTACCGGCCGAACAGACCTCTCTGACCTGGTCCGACGGTACGGTGGAGAGCGTCTCCGACGCCTACGTCCGGCTCTCCGCGCCGGCCAACATCACCGGCGTCCCCGCGCTGACCGTTCCGGTGGGCGCGGACAGGGCAGGGCTGCCGATCGGCATGCAGCTGCTCGGGCGCCCGTTCGACGAGGCCACCCTGCTCCGGGTCGGCCACGCCTACGAACGGAGCGACGCTTGACGCAAGAACGTTGCTTTAAGGTGTGGGCATGAGTCCCAGACCGATGGCCCGCCCGGGCGGGCGCAGCGCCCGGGTCCAGGAGTCGGTGCACACCGCCGTACGTGAGCTGACCACCGAGGTGGGCCGCGACGCGCTGACGGTGCCGATGGTCGCCGCGCGCGCCGGGGTCACCCCCTCGACCGTCTACCGCCGCTGGGGGGACCTCCAGGAACTGCTGTCGGACGTGGCCGTCGAGCGCCTGCGACCGGACACCGCCCCGGAGGACCACGGCGATCTGCACGCCGACCTGACGGCCTGGGCCGAGCAGTTCCTCGACGAGATGGCCTCTCCCCCGGGCCGCGCCTACATCCGCGACGCCCTGCTGGGCGATCCGGACGGCACCAACGCGGGCCGGTGCTCCGCCTACGCCGCCGAGCAGGTCGACGTCGTCCTCGCCCGCGCGGCCGGCCGCGGGGAGGCGGTGCCCGACACCGAAACGGTCGTCGACCGCGTCGTCGCGCCCATCATGTACCGCATTCTGTTCCGCCCGGGCCGGCTCGACGACGCCTATGCGCGCCGACTGGTGGCCGGGCTGCTCGGCGCACCGGAGTAGCGCCCGCCACGTCTCCCCGACCCGGGCGCTGCTCCGTACGAGTGGTGCGTCACCCGACACGGTCGTACGGTCGGTACGGGGAAAGGGAGAGCGGAGCCAAGCGACCCCGAGACGGCCGGGAGCAGACATGGGCAGAAACCCGATGAGGGCAGCGGTCACGCTCTGTGCCGCCGCCACGCTCGCAGTACCCCTGGGCACGGCCTCCGCCGCACCGTCGACGGAACACACGACACGGACACAGCAGACGCCGGACCCCGTGCTGGTCAACTGCTCCTCGCAGCCGGAGGTACGGCCCGAGGCGTTCCTGCTCGCCTGCGGGGACGGCAACAGCCGCCTGGTCTCGCTGCACTGGTTCCGCTGGGACGCGAACGCCGCGGTGGGCCGGGGCTCCAACGCCATCAACGACTGCGACCCCTACTGCGCCGCGGGCACGTTCCACTCGTATCCCGTGACCGTCCGGCTCGACCAGCCGCGGGCCTGGGAGAAGGATCCGGGCGAGCGGCACTACACCCGGATGACCCTGACCTACACCGACGGCAGGCCGGACGGATACCCCCGCGTGGTGACCTACCCCCTGACGTCCTGACGGCCCCCGCGGTCAGTCCGGGAGCGCCAGCCGGCAGGTGTCGCCAGGCTGGAGGCGCACCGCGCGGTCCGGCAGCCGGACGTCGATGGGGAGGGGGCCGGCCGACGGCACGGCGATCTCCAGCCTGCCGTGCTCCAGCCGGAGTCGTACGCCCCAGTGGCCCTGGTAGCGGATGGAGAACCCGTACGACGACAGTTCCGGCAGCGGCACCGGGTCCAGCCACAGGGCGCCCGCGCGGGTCTCCAGCCCGGTCAGGCCGCGCTGGACCAGGTCGAGAGTGCCGGCCATCGCGCCGAGGTGGATGCCCTCGCCGGTGGTGCCGCCCTGGAGGTCGGCGACGTCGCCCTTGAGCGCCTCCTGGCAGAACGCCCAGGCCTCGGCGCGGCGGGCGCGGGCCAGGATCCAGCCGTGGACGAGTCCGCTGAGGGTGGAGCCGTGGCTGGTGCGGGCCAGGTAGTAGTCGACGGTGCGCTGCCAGGTCCCCTCGTCCAGGCGGTATCCCAACCGGTCGAACAGCCACCGGAGTTCTCCCGGGGAGAACAGGTAGCCCAGCATCAGTACGTCGGCCTGCTTGGACGCCTGGTAGTTGTTGACGCTGTCGTGCTCGGCCTCCAGGATGCGGTCGAGGCGCCGGATGTCGCCGTACCGCTCGCGGTAGCCCTCCCAGTCGAGTTCGGCGAGGTCGCCGAAGCCGTCGAACTGGCTGACGACGCCCTCGTGGAAGGGGACGTGGAGGGTGCGGGAGACGTCCGCCCACTGTTCGAGTTCGCCGTCGTCCAGGGCGGTGCGCTCGACGAGTTCGCGGCGGCGGGGCTCGGGCAGGGTGCTCAGGACCTCCAGGGTGCGGGTCAGGACCCAGGCGGCGGTGACGTTGGTGTACGCGTTGTCGTCGAGGCCCGGTTCGACGGCGCCGGGGTAGGCCTCGTGGTACTCGTCGGGGCCGACGACGCCCCGGATGCGGTGCCGCCCCAGGTGCTCGTCCCACGTGGCGGAGTCCGCCCAGAAGCGCGCGATCTGCAGCAGCATCTCGGCGCCCTTGGTGTGCAGGAACTCGGCGTCGCCGCTGGCCTCGCAGTACTGCCACACGTTGTACGCGATCGCCGAACCCACATGGTGCTGGAGGTGCGAGTGGTCGGGGAGCCAGCGGCCCGAGTGCGGGTTCAGGTGCAGTTGCTGGGTCTCCTCGCGTCCGTCGCTGCCGCTCTGCCACGGGTACAGGGCGCCGCGCCTGCCGATCGCGCGGGCCGCGGCGCGGGCCCGTTCCAGGCGGCGGTGCCGGTAGTGGAGCAGGGCCCGGGACACCTCGGGGAAGTGCAGGTTGAGGTAGGGCAGGACGAACAGCTCGTCCCAGAAGACATGTCCGCGGTAGGCCTCCCCGTGCAGCCCGCGCGCCGGTACGCCCACGTCGAGGTCGGCGGTGTGCGGGGAGAGGGTCTGCAGCACGTGGAAGAGGTGCAGGCGCAGGATGCTGCCCGCCTCGCCGGGTACGTCGAGTTCGGCGCGGCGCCACAGCTGGCCCCAGGCCGTCCGGTGCGACACCAGCAGCGCGTCGAAGCCGGGGGCGTCGGTCACCCGGTCGACGGCGGCCTGCAGCGGGTCGCTGATCGCCGGGTCGCGTGAGGTGTGCAGGGCCACGATCTTGTCGACGGTGACGGTGCGGCCCGGCTTCGCACGCAGGGTCGCGCGCTGGGTGACCCGCAGGTGTTCCCGTGCCGGTGTGACCGGCGCGTCGGCCGTCGTGCGGGCCGCCAGGCCGACCCGGATGTCCGAGGTGCGGGTGCGGCAGCGCAGCCACACCGTGCCGTCGTCGGCGCTGCCGGTGTGCACGTGGGTCAGGTGGCGGCCCTCCAGGTCCCGGTAGCGCGGCACCCCGGAGTTGGTGACGCCGCCGTCGAGGGCCGCCTCCACGTCGAGGTCCGCCGTGCCCGCGTCGACCGTGAACTCCGTGCGCATCGCGGCGAGATGGGGATCGGCCATGTGCACCAGCCGCAGCTGGCGCACGGACAGCACACGTCCCCCGCCGAGCCCGAAGCGGGTGCGGCGCTCCAGCGTGCCCGAGTCCAGGTGCACGGTCTGGCGGTGGTCGAGTACGTCGGCGGTGTCCGGCGTGAGCCAGTCCCCTCCGGCGACCCGGAAGCGCAGCGGCAGCCAGTTCGGGAGGTTGACCATGTCTTCGTTCTCGACCTCTCGCCCGGCGACGGTGGAGGTGAGCCGGTTGTAGCAGCCTGCCACGTAGGTGCCCGGATAGTGCACGTCGTCCGCGGCGCACTCGGGCAGCGCGCCGCGGGTGGCGAAGTAGCCGTTGCCGAGCGTGCACAGCGACTCCCGCAGCCGCTCCTCCGCGGCGTCGTAATGGTCGTAGTCCCAGGTCGAGGGCGTCGCGGTCACCGCGAGCCCGCCCAGGACCAGTCGGCGACCTCGGGCAGGTCCACTCCGTGTTCGCGGATCCAGTCGTGGTGGCGCAGCCTGGCGTCCTCCATCCGCTGCCGTACGGCCGCCGCGCGCACGGCGAGGCCGGGCACCCGGTCGATGACGTCCATGACCAGGCGGTAGCGGTCCATGTCGTTGCCGACCACCATGTCGAAGGGCGTGGTGGTGGTCCCGATCTCCTTGTAGCCGCGCACGTGCAGATGTGCGTGGCCGGTGCGCCGGTAGGCGAGCCGGTGGATCAGCCAGGGGTAGCCGTGGTACGCGAAGATGACCGGCTTGTCGGCGGTGAACAGGCCGTCGTACTCGAAGTCGCTCATGCCGTGCGGGTGTTCCTCGCTGGGCAGCAGCCGGGCGATGTCGACGACGTTGACCACGCGTAGGGCGAGTTCCGGCAGGTGGCGGCGGACGAGCTGGGCGGCGGCCAGTACCTCCTGGGTCGGGACGTCGCCCGCGCAGGCGAGCACCACGTCGGGATCGCGGCTGCCGTCCTCGGTGCCGGCCCAGTCCCAGATGCCGGCGCCGCGCGCGCAGTGCACCCGGGCCTGCTCCATGGACAGCCAGTCGAAGCAGGGCTGCTTGCCGGCGACGATCACGTTGACGTAGTCGCGGCTGCGCAAGGCGTGGTCGGCGACGGTGAGCAGGGTGTTGGCGTCCGGCGGCAGGTAGACCCGTACGGCCTCGGGGCTCTTGTTGAGGATGTGGTCGACGAAGCCGGGGTCCTGGTGGGAGAAGCCGTTGTGGTCCTGGCGCCACACATGGGAGGTGAGCAGGTAGTTGAGGGAGGCGATGGGGGCGCGCCAGGGCAGGCGACGGGTCACGCGAAGCCATTTGACGTGCTGGTTGACCATCGAGTCGACGATGTGGACGAAGGCCTCGTAGCAGGAGAACAGTCCGTGCCGACCGGTGAGGAGGTAGCCCTCCAGCCAACCCTGGCAGGTGTGTTCGGAGAGGATCTCCATCACGCGGCCGTGCCGGTCGAGGTTCTCGTCGACGGGCAGCGTGCGTTCCTGCCAGGCCTTGCCGCTGGCGCCGTAGACGGCCTGGAGGCGGTTGGAGGCGGTCTCGTCGGGGCCGACGAGGCGGAAGTCGCGCCGGTCGGCGGTGGCGGCCATGACGTCCGCCAGCAGGTCGCCCAGCACCTGGGTGGGTTCGTGCGTGCTCGCGCCGGGTTCGTCGACGGTGACGGCGTACTTCTCCAGGGGCGGCAGGGGCAGCTCGCGCAGCAGCAGCCCGCCGTTGGCGAAGGGGCCGGCGCCCAGTCGGCGCGCGCCCTCGGGGACGGCGGCGAGGACGGCGGGTCGTGGGGCTCCGGCGTCGTCGAACAGTTCCTCGGGCCGGTAGGAACGGAGCCATTGCTCCAGTTGCCTCAGGTGTTCCGGGTTGGTCCGTACGGCGGACAGGGGGACCTGGTGGGCGCGCCAGGTGTTCTCCACGGGCAGGCCGTCGACCTCGGCCGGGCCGGTCCAGCCCTTGGGCGTGCGCAGCACGATCACCGGCCAGCGGGGGCGGTCGCCGGCGCCGTCCTCGCGGGCGGCGCGCTGGATGGCGGCGATGCGGTCCAGGGCGGTGTCCATGGCGTGGGCCATGGTGCGGTGGACGGCGGCCGGTTCGTCGCCGGTGACGTGGATCGGGTCGTGGCCGTAGCCGCGCAGGAGTTCGTCGAGTTCGGCCTCGGGGAGGCGGGCGAGCACCGTCGGGTTGGCGATCTTGTAGCCGTTGAGGTGCAGGACCGGCAGGACGGCGCCGTCGTTGACCGGGTCGAGGAACTTGTTGGAGTGCCAGGAGGTCGCCAGCGGGCCGGTCTCCGCCTCGCCGTCGCCGATCACGCAGGCGACCAACAGGCCGGGGTGGTCGAAGGCGGCGCCGTAGGCGTGCGAGAGCGAGTAGCCGAGCTCGCCGCCCTCGTGGATCGAGCCCGGCGTCTCGGGCGCGACGTGGCTCGGCACGCCGCCGGGGAACGAGAACTGCTTGAACAGGCGGCCCATTCCGCTCGCGTCCCGGGTGATGTCCGGATAGGTCTCGGTGTACGAACCCTCCAGCCACGAGTTGGCCAGTACGGCGGGCCCGCCGTGTCCGGGGCCCCAGATGCACAGGGCGTCGATGTCCCGGGCCTTGATCACCCGGTTGAGGTGGGTGTGGACCAGGTTGAGGCCGGGCGAGGTGCCCCAGTGGCCGAGCAGGCGCGGCTTGACGTGCTCGGGGCGCAGTGGCTCGGTCAGCAGGGGATTGGCCATCAGGTAGATCTGGCCGACGGAGAGGTAGTTCGCGGCGCGCCAGTGGGCGTCCAGACCGGCGAGCTCCTCGTCCGTGAGCCCGGAGGGCGCCTGCTGCGTGTCTGCGGACATCGGTGGTCCTTTCCGTGTCGGGACAGCGGTTCGGGCCGGGTGGGCGCGGGTGCCCCGTGCACATCCCAACCCTGCGCGGCCCTGTCGGGTACCCGACAGGGCCGTTCGGGTCACGTCGGTTCCCGAACGGGGCCGCCGGCCGTCAGCCGCCTTGACGCGTACCCGAAGCCGCCCGGACGAGCGTGCCGACCACCGTGGTGCGGGCGGGCCGGGGGCCACGGAGCGCGGGTCCGCGTACGGCGTCCCCGCGCGGCTCGGCACGGGCGGCGCCCTGGTCGACGGGGACGACGCACATGGCGAGGTCGTCGAGGGGCCGGGCGTCCGCCGGGGAGCGGGCCGCATGGGGCGCCGGACGCGGCGCACCTTCCGACGCCCCCCGGCGCGCCACGCGGGCCGCACGCCGCTGCCGGAGTGCGCGGTGCGGCACCACTTCGACGAAGTAGCCCGGGACCCGCTGACCGGTTTCGCCTTCCATCGGGCCCTCGCCGCCAACCGTCGCGTGGGACCGGCCGCGCGACGCGGCTCGCGGCGGGCGTCGCCGAAAGGGTCGTCATACCCGGCGGCGTACGCGGCGGCCCCTCGCCGCCGAGCAGGCCCCGACCTCGACGCCGGCCACACTGACAGGGGCCTGGCCGCGTCCCGGAAGGGCGGTGCGTGAACACGTGCCGCACGGCCGCCACCGGCGCCGACCCCGGTGCCGACCGCGCTGATGCACCGTGTACCCCAACTTCTGCGCCGCACGCAGGAGTTGCTCATGTTCTGTGACCAGCCCCCGGTGCGCCCGGCCCCGCGCGATCGGAGCCCACGATTCCGCGGTCCCCCGTGGACGCCGGCTCACGCGCCCTCGGCCGCGGCCAGGCGTGCGGCGACCCGGACGGCCGTCTCGCGCAGCCAGATGTGGGCCGCGTCGTGTGTGTGCACGGGATGCCACCACAAGGCCTCGCGCAGCGGCACGGCCTCGTAGGGCGGCGGCAGGACCCGCACGGAGGCGACGGCGGCGAACAGCCGGGCCAGGCGCGCCTGCACCAGGGCCACCCGGCGGGTCCCGGCGACCAGCAGCGGCAGCAGCTGGAAGCTGTCGACCGAGATCTCGACGCGCGGTTCGATGCCGAGCATCCCGAGCTGCCGCACGGCGGGGGCGTCGTAGGTGCGCTGGTAGGTCACCCACGGCAGCCGGGCGAGGTCCTGACGGGTGAGCCGGTCGCCGACCTCGGGGTGGTCCTGGGCGACGACGAAGACCCACCGGTCGTCGTCCGTTACTTCGTCGACCTCCGCTCCCCCGGCGAGTACGCCGGCGGTCACCTCCCCGGCGCGCACAACGTTCCGCTGGAGCGGCTCGACGAGGCCGCGGGCGCCCTGGCGGCGGCCGCCGCACGCGGGCCGCTGCTGCTCGTGTGCGCCTCCGGGGCCCGCACGCCGTGGGCCATGGAACGGCAGGTGCGCCTCGCCGCCGGATCGCTCGTCGCCGCCGGCTTCCTGGCGGACCGCGGCCGGCGTCCCGCGCACTGGCTGTCCGGCGCGAACGGCACGGGCCTGGTCTTCTCGGGGGTGTCCAACACCTGCGGCATGGCCGCCGTGCCGGCCAGGCTGCCGCACAACCGGCCCGTCGGGGACGCCGTCCTGTTCGAGGAGACGCCGGCGCGCCTGGAGGGTCTGAGAAACCTAATTTTGCACGACGTGCATCTTTGCATACCATGCAACTTATGTCGGAGAAGAGTGCCGCGGCGGGCGGTCTGCGGGAGCGGAAGAAGCGGGCCACACGTGCCGCCCTCACCGAAGCCGCGGTACGCCTCGCCGCCGAACACGGAGCGGAGAAGGTCACCGTCGAGGCGATCAGCGCCGCGGCCGGTGTGTCGGTGCGAACCTTCTTCAACTACTTCGACACCCGCGACGACGCCTTCGTCGTCATCGACGTCGACGCGGGCGTACGCCTGCGGCGCGCCGTACTCGACGCACCGGCCGGGCTCTCCCCGCTGGAAGCCCTGCGCGAAGCCATGGCGGCGGAGCTCGCCGAGGCGGAGCAGCACCACGAGCTGTGGCGACTGCACGCCGAGGTGCTGCATGCCTCACCGCACCTCCTGGCCCGCGGCGTCGGGGCGCACATGGCGGCCGAGGCGGACCTGGCCGAAGCCATCGCCGAACGCCTCCACGGCGCCGGGGGCGGCGATGGGCCCGGGGCCGGCGAGGGACGGCGCGCGGCGCCGGGCCTCTACCCGCGACTGCTGGCCTCGGTGGCGAACGCCGCGGTGCGGACCAGCATGGACCACTGGTCCGCCCATCAGGAGGATGCCGCCTTCCTCGACGTGTTCCACGAGGTGTTCGCCCTCCTCGCCGCCGGTCTCCCGGCACCTCCCGCGTAGCCTCCGCGCCGGGCTCGCGCGACCCATCAGACCACCACCGAAAGAGATTCCCAATCATGGTGTCAAGCCGGGGTGGTGACGCCTTGTGACCAGGTCATGCCGCTGCGGCAACAGCGGGTTGAGGCGTGACGGCTT